>NZ_JAHUWS010000005.1:0-465424 GCF_019218965.1 Pseudomonas sp. PDM31
CATCATTTCCATGCTGATCACCCTGTGTTCTCCTGCTCAAAAATTGAGCAGAAGCAGTTGAACACCTGGGTCAGTTTTCAGTCGGCAGAACAGCCTTTACTGGGTCAGTTTTCGGTCAGCGGCAACAAGCATCGGCGATCCCGGCGATTTCAGTAGCGACGAACGAGACGAGATTCTCGCCCATATCAAGGATGAGAACCTCTGGAAGAATCTACCGTTACACATGAGATGCGACGGCAAGCTGGTATCGGCTACCGGGGAACGAACCTACTACACCCCTGACGGAGAATCTCCTGGAGACGCACTGAGCCGCGAGGCAATGCTCATAGCACTCAGTCGCCATCCAGTGGTCGCAGACCAGCAGAAAAAATGGCTCAAACCTTTCAACTACAGCGCCCGGATCGAGATTGCCCTCTCCACTGCTGAGCCTTTCAAGCACTGGCGGGTGATCTTAGACGCCTTGGTGCATCTTGTAGGTAATCCAGTTCCTAACGAGCTTTACTGCGTAGCTTGGTTGCCAACCCGGCAGGGAACTCCGGTCAAGCCAGAGGACGTGATTGACATCCCGCACATCCAGGAAGAGGTGCAGCGGCTAGTTGTCGCGCACAGGGCCCAATATGGACAGTGTTTCGCAGCAGAAGCCGACCTTTTACCAGAACTACTTGAGCAGCCTGGCTTTGATCGGCTGAGGGATCTTGCTATCGCCAATGATGAAGACGGGCTCGCGCGATTGGCGTTACTACTTGAGGACTTGCCTGAGTATCACATCGGCACATGGTCTGGAGAACCTGGCAAGGAGATGGTCGCACTGCTCCGCAAATGCGAGCTGCTTCCGGGCTGGCGACTGTTACACCAGGCTGCTCAGCTACCACTTAATGCGCCGGCGGCGTGGAAGCACTTGCGGCAGGGCATCGCCCACCCTTTGACTCCTGAGCGGCTGTTTACGGTGTTAAACTGGTTCACGACCCAATCCGATCATTGGGATGTCCTAAAGGCCACGTACGACCAATACTTATGCCAATACATCACCCCTCCCGACAACGCCTCCAGCATTCTTAAAGGGCTGCACCTAGCTAACCAGAACAAAGAGTGGCGTCAGGCAAATGACTTGTGCACCGGTGCTCACGGAGTGGACGCAGCATTTCTGTTGGACAAGCAACAAGCGCAAATTCTCAGCGCCATCGTGCTTCAGGCAACCCGCCCCACCAGCGAGTCCGCCCCCCCCGGAGGTGCTAGTGCCAGGTTCAAGCTGGCACGAAACGCAACTCCAAATGTGCTGAAGAGCTTCTTTCAGCCCTGGGACAGCTGTTTGGTGACCATCCCCATGCTCGGCGCCCTGGTAAGTCTACTAGGCGGAAGTACACGTGAGTTGGCGGAATCCTGGCTACACCCCCATAGCTTTGACTGGTTAAAGCAGCAACTGCCTTGGCGAGATCCGGGGGCCGACGATACAGGCCGACTGGAATGGATGGGGGGCCGAACGATTGACCAGGCCCTGGAGCTCATCAAGGCGGCAGTTCGGGTGGTCAACGATACGCATGTCCACGTTCTCAATCTGCTGGGTGAGCCTCAACGTGTACCGTTGAACACGCAGCCGCTCAATCTGCTGGCAGGTCCCCTGAATTGGTGTGGGGGATTCGGCGTCGAGATTCCCCTTCGTCGCATTGATCCAGCCCGTCACACTCCCGAGGAGCTCGAGGACCTCCTTCGCGGAACAACAGAGTGCCTTTATAGCGACCTCTATAATCAACGCCCAGCGAGTCTGGACCCGCTGTGGACAGAGTTGAATCGCACAGACCAACTCGAAATTGGAGTCGCACGCCGGCTGATTTTAGACTCCGCACCCTTCTATTTGAGGCAGTTGCCGGTAGACAACGAAGCGCTCAAAAAGGCACTACGCGCCTGTGATAATGAACGCAGGAAGGTGGCCGAAGCGGAAGCGGATCAGAGGGATGCACCCGAAACCCGTGCGGCTCTGCGTAAGGCACTGGAGTCGCTGGCGGAACTCATCGACCAGGATAGGGAGATACAGACCACAGTTTTGCGTGGGGTTCGGAGCAAGCTCATGGATTATCAGTACGATCCGACGAGCATTCCCTTCGAATTGTTCCAAAATGCCGATGCCGCAGTCGTAGAGCTCGGGCAAATCGAGGCATTTCCCGACGAAGGCATTGAGGTCCGAGACGCCTCCCGACGACTGGTAGTTGAAGCAGAGGGCGACTCGCTCCGTTTCCTTCACTGGGGGCGCCTCGTTAATGCTCGGGGCCCTGTGGATTTCGATGGCGAGGCTCGCGGCTATGGCCATGACTTGGAGAAGATGCTGATCCTGTCGGCCTCGGATAAGCAAGAATCCCAAAACGTTACCGGCAAGTTCGGGCTGGGCTTCAAGAGCGTACTACTGGCCTGCGACCGGCCGCGCATTGTCAGCGGCAGAATCTCGTTAGAAGTAGTTGCTGGTATCCTCCCTCAGTCTTGGAAGGCTTCCAGTTCCGCCCGCGAATTCCTGGACCGGCACAGCCTCGAGCGACGGTTGCCTGGTACCCTAATTGAGCTGCCGCTGGTTCCAAATACGCAGCCAGACAAAATCCTGCAACGCTTCAGCCGGCTTGCCGGCCTCCTTTGCGTGTTCGGCCGTGCCATCCGGTTTATCTCTCTTAATAGAGCAGAAAGGGAAGAGTTCGATTGGACCCCGGATGAGGTTGTCCCTGGGTTGGAGTGCGGTCGGCTTGCAGTGACTGACAAAGCATGGGGCTTGGATACGGACGCCCTTTGCCTGCGTAGTACATACGGCAGCATGTTACTGGCCCTCGGTCCCGACGGCTGCAGGCCGCTGCCCGAGGATCTTCCAGCTCTCTGGGTAACGGCCCCCACGCACGAGCAAGCCCACCTGGGATTCGCGGTCAATGGCGCCTTTTCCCTAGACGCCGGTCGGGGGCGGCTCGCCGGCAACAGCGACAGCAACCTGAGCCTCGCGACAAACATCGGGCTTCAAGCGGGGGAGGCCCTGAGCAGGCTCTTTGTCGAAACGAGGGCGAATTGGCCGGCGATGCGCGAGCGGTTGCGCCTGACGGCGGATCTCACCGAACATGATTTTTGGCTCAGCCTCTGGGGACTGCTAACTCGAGGCTGGCTAAATCGGGCCCACGATGCGGCGGGCGAGTTGGCCCGCGCCGCCGCCTTAGGGTTGCTGAAACGCCTCAGTGATATGCCAGAGGCAATCCCAACCGGGCTTCCCATTCCAGCCCAAAGGCTTGTTTCGGCCCAGGATATCCAATATGAGTTGGCGGACGATCTGGCCACATCCGAAGCGCTGACAGTCTTGTTCAGCTGGAATCGTTTCAACCAAAGTTATCTCTCCGTCGGATTGGTATCACGGGAAGTCGGCGCCATCCTCAAGCACGGGGCGATGGCCAAGCCGGCGACTTTAGGGATAATGGCGCTTCTCGACCTGTTTGATCCGCCTCGCGTTGAGCCAGAGGATGCTCGAGTGCTGGGGCGCATCATTTCGCGGGATTCGATCGCATCCCAGTCAGACAACAGAAAGTTGAGGGAGCAACTGCAAAAACTTCAGTTCCGCACCCAGGCCGGCAGTTGGGCAGAAATTGGGCGCCTGCTCGCCAACGATGACAACTTCATCGAAAATGAGGAGTCACTGCGCCACAGTCTCGCGCCATTGCAACTACGCCTGCATGAAGACTACTACTCAGGCGATGACGATGCCCACGCGGTAGAGTTCTTCTTACTTTGCCGCGTGCGCATGGAGGCGCCAGTTGAGGAAGTGGCGAAGTGGATTCTGTCATCTGAAAATGAGGAGGCAAGAAAAGCCGCAGTGTGCTACCTCTGCAAAGGCAGTCTTCGACTCGACGTTAGTTGGAAAGTACGCGGCCAGGGCTGGTTGGCCGAAGTGCTAAATGACGAGACACTGGTGGGAGCTTTGCAGCAGGACGAGCTCAGCGAGCTGAAGCGACTCCTTGCCACTGATAAACAGATCGATCATGCCTTCATAATCGATAGAAATGAGTACGGGAGAACGTTTCGCTCTCCCATGGGACTGCCTACTGCTTTGGCCCGGATACACGAATGGTGGTCCTCCCCAGAAGGGGCGGCCTACGGAAAAGAATATCGTGAGAGCCTATATCCCCGTGGCACCGTTGATCTTCGAGAAGATCCAGAAACTGGGCAATTCGACCGTTCCTCTTGGATGACGCTTTTTGCTATCGGGGCTTTTCAGAGCATCGGCCAAACTACTGAAAATCAGAATCGCGGGTTTATTGAACACTGCCAGCGACGCGGTTGGTGGAAAGTTATTGTGGAGAAGAACCCGAAAGAGAAGCCAGACGACTGGATGCAGATCATCGCGGAATACGTTGAGAGCCAGCATGACGATGAGAAGTGGCTCCTTTGGATCGGTCAATTCCCGAAGCTATATCGACTCGCTCGTTGGCTGGACGATTATATTGAATTATTCAAATCAGTAGACAAGTACGCCAAGCCCTTCTCGCTAGAGCAACTACGGACACCGAGGACGAATTCCATACATCAAGGCGGCGGCATCGACGCCCCGCCTATCAATCGCACCTTGAATCTCGGTGCTCACTTGGTGGTGCGTGAGCTGCTCCACCATAAGGTCATTCGCAACCCCGTTGCTATCCCTCATGCTTACGCGCCGATTGAGCGCACCAGGAATCTATTCGAGTCTTTCGGACATCAGATCGTTTCATCGGAAGAAATCTACAAACTCCTGCGAGAGCACCTTGGAGTCGAGAAGGCCACTTTCGACAACTCCTATGACATCCCTCTGCGCATAGTCGCCGGGGACGGTGATCTGCAATCCCAGCTGTTCGGTTAAGACGGAGCACGAAGCCCACTATGTTCTCGAAAGACCAGCAGGTTCATCATCCTCGCTTCGGCACAGGCAGCGTAATTTTGGACCTGGGCGAGACGGTCATCGTCCGTTTCGGCGACCGCATTGAGTCTTGTGAGGCTGCGCTCCTCACACGCCGCATCGGACTGGTTGAGGCAGTCCGCATGGGGCAGTGGTCTCCTTCGCTCGACGTCGTGCTCAGGGCCCAGGCTGCAGCCATCCGATCGTTGAATGACTCTTGGGGGGTGTTCTCCCGCTCGCGCATAGACCTGCTGCCCCATCAGCTTTGGGTCTGCCACCGGGCGCTGCGGCAATGGCCAATCCGCCTGCTGATTGCCGACGATGTGGGCTTGGGCAAAACGATTGAGGCAGGACTAATACTCTGGCCCTTGCTCGCCAGCGGCCAAGTGAGGCGCCTACTAATCCTGACGCCGGCTTCCTTGGTAGAGCAATGGCAATACCGACTACGCACCATGTTCGATATCCGGTTGGGCATGTACCGCCCGGAGGTCGACACCCCCAGAGCCGACTTCTGGAGCACCCACAACCAGATTGTCGCTTCACTGCCTACCCTGCGCAGCGACCGTAAGGGCCGCCACGAGCGGCTGCTAGATGCGCCACGCTGGGACATGTTGATCGTCGACGAAGCTCATCACCTCAATGCCGACGAACAGACCGGCAAGACACTGGGCTACCAACTGGTGGAAAAACTGGTCGCGGAAGACAAGGTCGAGTCCTGCCTGTTCTTCAGTGGCACGCCCCATAGGGGCAAGCCTTATGGCTTCTGGTCACTTATGGCGCTGCTACGCCCTGATGCATTCAGCCCTCTGCGGCAAGAGAAGGAACAATTGCCGCTGCTGCGCCAAGTACTCATACGCAACCTAAAGCAAAAGGTTACAGACATGGCGGGCAAGCGCCTGTTTCAGCCAGTGACACAACACCCCGAAACTTATAGCTATTGCGAGAAAGAGGAAGCGTTCTATCAGCTTCTGACCCGATTCATCTTAGCCGGCAATGCTTATGCTTCAGGGCTGGACAAGGCCGGCCGCAATCAGGTCACACTGGTACTGATAGCAATGCAGAAAATAGCCTCCAGCTCGGTGGCGGCGATCCGCGCTGCCCTGCGCACACGGTTGGTACGTATTCGGAAGGACATTGCGAAAATGCGTGCCGAGCAAGTCGGCTTCACGCGGGTAGACGAGGAGGAGGACGCGGACCTGTTGAAGGCCTTCGATGAGTGGATGAGCCAGGCCAAGTTCAAACTCATGGAGGACGAGATTCCCCACCTAGAGAAACTGCTTGAAGCAGCAACCGCCATCGTTGATGAGAGCAAAATCCTGCGAATCGGAGCGATCATCGAGGAGAAATTTCCGGGGCGATCAATCCTTTTGTTTAGCGAATATAAAGCCACTCAAGCCCTGATGGTCTCCACCCTGATGGCACGCTTTGGAGAGAGTTCCGTGGGTTTCATCAATGGTGATGATCGGCTGGAGGGAGTACGCCTGCCGTCGGGACAAGAAGTGACCCGGACGGCCAGCCGTGAGGAAACCGCTGAATCCTTCAACGATGGGCGCATCCGCTTCCTGGTTTCCACTGAAGCCGCGGGAGAAGGCATTGACCTTCAGATGCAGTGCCACACGCTGATCCATATCGACTTACCCTGGAATCCGATGAGACTGCACCAGCGGGCGGGCAGGCTCAACCGCTATGGCCAGCACCATCCTGTGGAAGTCGTGACAATCCGTAATCCAGGAACAGTGGAGGCGCGGATCTGGGGCAAACTGGAGCAAAAGCTCACGCACATAATGGAAGCCCTGGGGCACGCTATGGACGAGCCGGAGGATTTGATGCAGATGGTTCTAGGTATGGCGGGACCGCGTTTCTTCAATGAACTGTTCTCGGAGGGACAACAAGTCAATGCCGATAGGTTCGCGGACTGGTTTGATGAGAAGACTCGCAGCCTTGGAGGACGTTCGGCGATCTCCACCGTCACGGACCTGGTAGGGCACTGCCAAAGTTTCGATCTCTCTCAGCTCGATGATGTACCCAAAAAGGATCTTCCGGATCTGATCCCCTTCTTTCATGGAATGCTGGTGCGCAATCGTCGGCGACCCGATCGGGAAGATGGGGTATTCAGCTTTATCACCCCCGATGCGTGGCAGACATCGCCAGGTGTCCGCTCCCGCTATGAAGGACTGATCTTTCACCGGAATCCCCGTGATGGTGACGAAGCGAAAAAGATTGTCGGCGTCGGGCATCAAGCCTTCGATCAAGCCCTCGCTCAGGCTATAGAGTGGGAAGCTGCTTTGGCCTTAATTGATGAGGGACGCGCGCCGCTAGCACTCTTCCGGTTTCAGGATGCGGTCACTAGCCAGACCGGGCAGGTGCGTCAGGTCGTAGCGGGCGTCACGGCCAACAGCAACGGAATCCTGCGCTTGGTGCGGGATGAGGAGGTGCTGGAGATATTGAATGGATTGAAATCGTCGTCAGGCGAACTACAACTCGATTCGATCGCCATTGCGCCTGAAACAATAGAGCTATGGTTGAATCAGGCTCGGCAACATGCCATCGCTGCCGCCGAAACACTTAACCTGCCATTTCGCAAGCCATTACTCACCGACCTGATCCTGCTATGGCCTGTGGCATGCGAGTTGTAGAACGTAATGGCCGATAGAAAAAGAACTGAGGAGGGGTAATCCCACCATTTTTAGTGTTTGCCAGAAGTAGAGCTCAGACAGCGAGTGCCAACTTCTGTTTTGGGGTGATGTTTCTCTGTATGCGGCCAGCACACCTTCCTGATTCCATCGCCTTTGGCGTCGGGGTGAGGTGTGTTGGCCAGACGGTTACCTTACACAATCAATTATTTTTTGTAGTGATCCAGCGTTTGTACTTAGCTTCGGCTGCAGCCAAAGCCATGGCTGCCATCCACAAAGACCTTGGTAGCCGACTTGCAGAGATAACTTGTTCGGTGGAAGAACACAGCCTGCCCAACCAAGTCGTCACGATGTAAGTGGTAGTAAGGATTACTCGGGATTTCGACCAAGCCGCTGACAGTCTCTACAGATAGACCCAAGGAGCTGGCCCAGGCCTCCACCAGACGGTTGAACATATTGTCCCTTCCGGGCTCAAACTTGCCCAGCGCGTTGAAGGCATCGTAGTTCAATAAAATGGCTAGATGGTGGTGCGGCTTGCCGTGCTGGCCTTGCTCTCGCGCCCAGACGTATCGGACCTTGCTGTCGTGGGCATAGGGATTGGATTGGCGAGCAATGTTGCGGTTATGTCGGATCTTAGCTTTAAAGGATTCGATGAAACGCTCAATGACCTGATTCGTGTATGCGTACTCAGGTAGCTGAACCCCCACAGGCAGTCGTAGATCGACTCGGAAGGCAAACACTCGCGGATATTGAGCAAACGCACACTGCATCGTCTGTTGGAGGCGATTCAGGTACTGCTGAATGAACGGACCTTTGTCCTCTTGAACAGGCCAGTTCTGAAAGCTGCTGTCGCTGTGAAGGATCAGGTTGGTGTTGTCAGGGTGACGGATCATGTAGGTACTCCAGTGCTTAGGTTCATACCTTCAGCATGGGTAGTACTTATTTACCGACGGTCCTGCGCTGCTTCTTTGCAATCAGGCCTCAATGGGCCTAATTCATTATCTAGACTCACTGGATGGATCTTTGATCTTTGGTAGATGAGGTACTTAGAGGCATAATACCAATACCGAAAATTAATCTACTGCTTCACAGAGATAAATACCCGCAGATAGCTACTTAAAGTAGTTAGAATCAAGGAATTTATTACTCTGGGAAAATATCATCTTGATCAAAAGAGATCGTCGCTTTTTAATTCATTCAATCAATACAGCGTCCCCCATAACCTCGTTCAGTAAGCGTCCAACCAATACAAATTCCGAACTCCAGCATTAAGGGCGATGGTGTCCGCGTATTTTTAAGCTGACGCGATCGCCCTTAATGTCAGGATTTCCATGCGCCAACGAAGCTCTTACCTCAAACCGTTCAAAGCCCAAGTTGTTCAGGAGTGCCTGCAACCTGGTGCGACCATCTCCAGCGTTGCCATCACTCACGGCATCAACGCCAACGTCATTCGCAAGTGGCTGCCGCTTTACCGGGATCAGTCAGCAGCGGCGCTGCCGGCGCTTGTTCCTTTGAGGGCTTCGCCTAAACGGCCGGCTGAGGCGTTGGCGATCATTGAACTGTCCGTTGGTGAGCAATCAATCACGGTGAAATGGGTGCCAGCCTAGCTTACGCAAGGTGACTTCGGCAGACGCTTACCCTCATTTGGATGCCTCGTCGTTATGTTATCGCTGACGCGGCCATGGCGTTTTTTCAACTACCGCTTTTGCCAATAGCGGACCGCCGAAATGGTCCACCGATCGACCAGCTTGGACTAAGCTCAATCATTCGAAGCGAAGTCGTTCGAACGGTTGACTCAAGCAAAAATCGGGTGCTGGTGGCGATAAACCCAAGGCATTGACGAGGCTAAAAAACGGCATCATTGAGACATTCAGCGAGGGATACGAAGTGATTCAAGGCGCACGTGTAATGCCTGTTCAGCATTTAACTATTCGGGTGCCTTGGCACGACTCCGGCTGGAAGGGGACTTTCTGCCAAGGTTGCACCGCTAACACCAGTTGTACAGTGCTTCCGCGTATCGCGACCAGTCGCGACGACGCATTTGAAATGCTGCATGCTGGCGAAAGCTTTGAGTCGCTAGATCGTTCCCAGCATCCGCCATGCGCTGATGAGCATGGCGCCTTCATGGCGAAGTTCCCGCTATCGATGCAAAAGAAGCATCCCTACGCGGAAAGTGCTAAGACCACGCACGGGCACTTCGCCGACACCCCATACACGATCCGCCCGTTCTCGGCCGCAGGAATCCCGTTTCGTTGGATGTTGCGCGAGCAGGTGGAAGGGAACAAAAAGTGGGGCGTTCCCAGCCTGAAGGAGAACCTACAGCTCGGCTACCAGGCGGAACGTGAACCGGATCTCACTGCAAATGAAGGCTGGGGAAAGGACAAGAAAACCTGGGTTCAGGAGGGCACGAACCAGCGCATCATCCTCGACACTTTTTTCAGCGTGGCCAAGCCAAATGAGTCGCTGGTGTTCTTCTATGCCAAGCGCACGCCATTGGTCGAGGATACTCGCCGCGTGATCATTGGAGTGGGGCGCGTCAAGTCAGTGAGTGCTCCCATTGAGTATCACTACTCAGACGGCCAGAAGCCAAAAGACAACATCAGTGGTTACCTCTGGGAGCGGAACATCGAGCATTCGATCCGCCCGAAGGACTCGGACGGCTTTTTGCTGCCATACCAGCAGATTCTGGAGGCTGCGGAGATAGACGACACCATAGACCTTACAGCGTGCACTGCATTCGCGCCGGATGAGTACTTTAGTAGCTACTCCTACGGCACCGAACATCTGGCACACGACGGTGCCATTTCATCGCTGCTGGCCATCGAGAAAGCCATCAAGACGATGCGCCTGCACTTGGCAGACGAGCCATGGGACAAGCATCTGGCGTGGATCGATGCGGAGCTGAACCGGCTCTGGGAAGTACGTGGTGCCTTCCCAGGGTTGGGTGCAGCCCTGAACGCATTCGGATTTCCACATGGCAACTTGCTAGCTTGGTACCTGGCGATTCAGGGCGATGAGAAGTTTGACCCTTGGTTTGCCCTGGCAGCTGCGCTCAAGAAACCAGAGGGGCTGCCCGCTTACCTGCGCGATGGCATCGGCGACACCCTCCGAAAGAAGTGGGAGAAGCTGCCGCCCGAGCGGCGCGCGCTATTGATGCTGCTCGCGCGGTTCAATCTGGCCGATGCTCAAGCCTTGCGCTGGTATCAGCCGACGGAACGTACGAAGGCCGGGATCAATCTGAGCGATGCAGCAATCCTGGCTAATCCCTACTTGATCTACGAGGAAGACCGGTTACAGGCCGATCCGGTGGCCTTTGAGATCGCAGATCGTGGCATCTTCCCCCCCGAGTCGATACGTACGGTATCCCCACTTCCAGCACCAAGTCTCGTGCGCGAAGCCATCGATGAGCGACGGGTACGCGCGTTGATGCTCCTGACGCTGGAAGAGGCCGCTCGAACCGAGGGTCATACCTATCTCATGGCAACGTGGGTGGTTCAACGGATTCGCGATCGTACGCTGCAGCCCGACTGTCCGCTGGACATGGACACGCTTTCGATCATGGAAGACTGTCTGGCACCCAAGATTGAAAACATCCCGGCCAAAGACGACCTCCAGGCATTCCAGTTGGATCGCTACGTCGAGACCTCAACACTGATCAGGTCCAAGATCAGCAAGCGCAAGTCCCGCAGAGCCAACATTGGGGAGCACAACTGGGCAGCACTGGTCGACACGGCTATTGATTCGACGGAGGACAAGGGTGCCCCCAAGTCGAAACCGAGCAAGCGCGACCTCGCAGCCCGCAAGGAAAAGTCGGCAGCCCTGGAGGTACTCTACAAGGCCGGTGTCTCGGTGCTCATGGGCGCCGCTGGCACAGGAAAAAGCACTTTGCTCAAGGCACTGTGCAGTATTGAAAGTGTGAAGAACAATGGGATCCTGCTGCTCGCACCCACAGGTAAGGCTCGCGTGAGACTGGAACAGACGAGCGGCATGACCGGCCAAGGAAAGACGGTCGCACAGTTCTTGAATGGATTGGACCGATACGACGGAAAGACAGGACGATACTTCGTCAATAAGGATGCCGACCGCTCGGCCATGCATGCCACAGTCATCATTGATGAATGCTCCATGCTAACCGAGGAGCAGCTTGCGGCACTGCTTGATGCGATCGAGAGCGTGGATAGGCTGATTTTGGTGGGTGACCCGAAGCAACTACCGCCGATCGGTGCAGGCCGGCCCTACGTAGACATCGTCAATTTATTGATGCCAGCTAACATCGACAGCCTGCGAACCCGCGTTGCGGGCTGCTTCGCGGAACTGACCGTTACGATGCGCCAAGGTGCTGAGGAAAGCGTTGTTCGCGACGATGTGCTACTTGCTCATGCCTTCAGCGGCCGGCCACTAGATGCGGGGGCCGACGAGATCTGGCAGACCGTGGCGTCTGGGAAGTCGAACTTCGTTAAGCTGGTCCGATGGAACAGGCCAGATCAGCTCCACCAGCTGCTGCTCGATGAGTTGAAAACTGAGTTGAAGTTGCAGTCTATCACTGATGAAGTGACCTTCGAGAAGTCCCTGGGCGGCGTATATTCCGAGTACGACGGTGGCTCAACCATGTTCTTCAATACCCAGTACAAGGATCGCTCAGGAGCGTCCAAGAAGGCTGAGGCGTGGCAAATCCTTTCGCCGATCAAGCAGCATCAAGCTGGTGTCACTGCCATCAACCGCGCCCTGCAGCAGCAGTTCAGGAAGTCCTTCCTTAAGATGGCTGCGCAAACGGGCTGGACGAAGAAGATCCCAAGCCCTGCGGGCCCAGAGGGAATCATCTATGGCGACAAGGTCATCAATGTCATCAACAAGAGCGGGCGTGAGACCTACCCCGATAAGGATGACGCCTACGTTGCGAACGGAGACATAGGCATCGTGACCGGCCACCGCAAGACCAAGGCAAAAAGCTGGTCGCCCTACGAAGTCGAAGTTGAGTTGGCTTCACAGCCCGGAATTTCCTACAAATACAAGCCTTGGGAGTTCGACTCGCAGGAAAGTGCTCCGCCTCTTGAACTAGCCTATGCCCTGACCGTGCATAAGACGCAGGGAAGCGAGTTCGGCAAGACCTTCGTGGTGATTCCCAACCCCTGCCGCAACCTAACACGCGAGATGCTCTACACCGCTCTGACGCGCCAGAGGGACAAGATCATAATCCTGCATCAAGGCGACTTCAGAGACTTAATGCACTTCAGCCAAGAGGCTGCATCGGAAATCAACAGGCGGATGACGAACCTCTTCTCTCCGTCTGCGCCAGTAGAAATCAAGGTACGAAACAAGTCGGTTTTCCTAGATGAGAGGCTGATCTACCTCACGGAGAACGGTGACCTGGTCCGCTCAAAGTCTGAATGGATCATTGCCGACAAGCTAAAGGCTGCTGGCATCGAATACCAGTATGAACAGCCACTCATTCTGGATGGCGTTGAACGCCTCCCTGACTTCACGATTCGAGACGAAGACGCCGGTACTGTCTGGTATTGGGAGCACAACGGAATGCTTTCGGATGACGATTACAAGAAGCGTTGGGAGCGCAAGGAAGCTGCCTACCGCAAGGCGCAAATTCTTCCTTTGCCTCTGCCTGAAAATGACGATGGAAGGATTGGGACTCTACTGGTAACCGAGGAACACGAAGGTGTGGGACTGGACCTGAAAGCGATTCACGCCAACATCCAACTCATACTAGGGCGGGACTGATTGACCTCCCGCGACGAGGTTTCCATCCTAGATGTCGTTGGGTCATGACAAAAGTCAAACGGTGAGGACACCTGACCTCTGAGGTCGCTCTTGCTGCAGAGCGGCCGTCGGGAACACCGTACTGAAGGCAGCAAAGGATTGTTGTCTGCCGGTCATGGCCACGAAGAGGCAGGTGGGCTCTGATCCCTGATGCGCAGCACTGTGGTGGTGGAGCAGATAGCGTGCCGAGCAGTCGCACGGAATACCGAGACATGCAGAGAGCAAATTCAAAACGCGCTTGTGTATTGGTGGACTCATTGAGCTGACACGTCAGCGATGCTCTCTCAATTTCCAGCTCCTGGTCCACGGCTAACACCTGGAAGACATCGATTTTCCGCCTGATTTCAACTTATTGCCATTTAGAATCCCATTCAAAAAAATTTCAGACCTATATCACCTCTGTGAACGCTCACCGCACCAACTGCGGTAGGTATTTCGCGTGCCTGCTTTTGGCTCAGCACACTCATCACTTGAGAGGATCTGCGTATGTATAGCCCTTGCCCAAGCTGTAACTCTGGACGCGTCGTCACGAAAAAAATCGGTAAGCAAACAGGTGGTTTGATTGGTGCCGCAGGCAGTGCGGCCAGTGGTGCCGCCGGAGCCCTGTCGGGCGCTGAAGTTGGTGCGGTGCTTGGAGTGGTCGGCGGGCCAATAGGCATCGCTATTGGCCGTAATGCTGGTGCTCTTCTCGGGGGGCTGTTTGGCGGAGTGGCTGGCGGGATAGCCGGGTCGACGCTGGGCGAACAAATGGATGACAAGGTGATGAATAACTACCCGCTTCGATCCGCAGGCTGTAAAGAAGCAACTGGGCATCGCCGTCTCGCAATGGGATGACTTCATGAATCGAATGCGAATGCTGTCTGAACGCAAGGTTCAATGGCATGAAGCCTTGGGTTTTTTCATGAACGTATTGTGTGATGCCAGCCCCAACAGTCCACTACCAGCAATACTTCCTAACGAGCGGGCGCTGCGCAAAGTGCAAGGCCTGTATGAACGTCAGGGGCGCGGATCAACACTGGTATCGGCTCAAGGAACCGCCTGGGGCTTGCTCAACTCTGTGACCGAATACGTTGATCACGAGCGGCGTGCCCGAAGCACTGAATACCGCATCGACTCGGCCTGGTTTGGCCAAGGGGCTGTCATCAAACAACGCGCCCTGCAGGCAGCAATGCAACTCGCCGCACAGCTCCACTCACTTTCTCAACTATTAAAGCGCCTGGTTAGCTTCTGCTGGCCGGGCGTTTTTATGCCGCACAGGAAAACATCATGAGCACACAAACTCTGCAGCAACCCAGCAGCAAACCCCGCCCTGCCTTACGTCTGGTGGGGACTAAACAACTGCCGCGCGAGGACTGGCTGGCCGTGCGTAAACAAGGCATCGGCAGCTCGGATGCCGCCGCGGCCGTGGGCCTGAACCCTTACAAATCCCAGCTAGAGCTGTGGCTAGAGAAAACCGGGCGTGACATTTCGCTACCCAAGCTCGATCCACAAGATGAAGAAAGCCCGGCTTACTGGGGCAACATTCTGGAGCCTATCGTGGCGGCGCATTACAGCCGGCGCAGTGGTCACCGTGTGCGGCGGGTCAATGCGGTGCTGCAGCATCCTGATCCCAAGCTGACCTGGATGCTGGCCAACATCGACCGTGAGGTGATCGGCGCGTCAGAAGTGCAGATTCTCGAATGCAAAACCGCCGGCATAAATGGCGCACGCCTCTGGAAGGAGGGTGTGCCCGAGTATGTGCAGTTGCAAGTCATGCACCAGCTCGCCGTCACCGGCAAGCAGGCCGCTGATGTGGCGGTACTGCTCGGTGGTCAGCACATGGAGATCCATCGTATCGAACGCGACGAATCACTGATTGCTCGGCTGATCGACTTGGAGCGGCTGTTTTGGGATTACGTGGTCAGTGACACCCCACCACCGGCAGACGGATCTGCCTCGGCGGAACAGGCATTGCGCTGTCTGTATCCACAGGACAGTGGGCAGAACGTGGACTTCAGCCAGGACATACCGCTCTGCACGACCTTTACCGAACTCCAGAACGTGCGCGAGTCGATTGCTCTGCAGGAGAAGCAGGAGGCTCAGCTCAAGCAAACGTTGCAACAGGCCATGGGCGATGCCAGTCGGGCGACCTTCGCAACCGGCAGCATCACTTGGAAGAAAGCCAAAGACAGCGTGGCCCTGGATATCCCCCGTCTACTGAAAGAAAAGCCCTATCTGCAAGTGCGCTACTCGACCACCAAAATCGGCAGTCGGCGTTTTCTGCTGGCCTGAACGCTCGTTCGCTCTCCCCCTTATTTCCATGCCCTTTCTCTCCATCGCCACCCTGGCCGTTTGCGCGGTCTCGGTGGCGTTTTTATTTCAGATACAGGAGAACTCCCATGCTCAAAGGTTTAGCCATCACTCCACCGATTTTGGGCCGAATCTCCATCGGCAAAGTCGTCGAAAAGAACGGAAAACGTCTGCCAGAAAAGGACGATCAGTTCACCATTACTTCGCAGGTACAGAGCCGTGACGGCTGGTTACTGCATCCACTCAATGAAGAGCTGCGCAATGGCCAGGACGGCAAGTTGCGCAGCATTCCGATCCGGCTGCTATTCAACGAGCCCGATCTCAACTTTCGGGCTGACTACAGCCTGTTCGACCGCGCTACCGGACGACCACTCTGCGTCGGCAATGGTGAGACCTGCAAGCGCTTGACCAAGGATGGCATCCAGTCGTTGCCCTGCCCTTCACCGGATGGCTGCTCCCTGGCCCAAGGCAATGCCTGCAAGCCTTACGGCCGGCTGAACGTGGTGATTGGCGAGGACGATCCACTGGGCAGTTTTGTCTTTCGTACCACTGGGTTCAACAGCATTCGCACCCTGGCAGCGCGTCTGCATTACCTGCAAGCCATCTCCGGCGATCGCCTGGCCTGTCTGCCACTGGAGTTGCGTCTACGCGGTAAATCCACCCGGCAGAGCCATGGCACGCCGATCTTCTACGTGGACATCACGGTGCGCAGTGGCTTGAACATGGAAGACGCCTTGCTGGAAGCCAAGCAGTTGGATGAATCCCGACAAGTCTCGGGTTTTGACCAGAGCGCCTTGGATCACGCAGCCCGGCAGGGCTTTAACAATGGGGCCTTTGAAGACAGTGAGGAGGACACCGGGGCCATCGTCGAGGAGTTCTTCCCCGCCAGTGAAGATCAGCCCTGCCCTGTAGAGCCCCAGGCCCAACTGGCACCGCCTGCCAAATCCTCACTCGGCCAAAAGCTGGAGTCGCAAGCCACGCGGCACAACAGCAGGCCCTCGGCCCAGTAATGCCCTTCTCAACCTATCCAGCGTGCTCCCTCATTCGTACAGGAATACCGTCATGAAGTATCACAAACTCAAAGCCGGTGAAACGACCGGCACCTATGTCATGGAATCCCCCGTCACAGAGGCCGACATCCTGCAGATGGCTCAACAACTGGCGATGAGTCGTCTGTCTAAAGGCCGGGCACTGACTGAGCCGAAGCAGGTCTTTAGCCACCTGCAAACACTGCTTCAGTACCACGAGCACGAAGTCTTTGCTTTGCTACTACTCGACACCAAGCACCGGGTCATTGGCTTTAGGGAGTTGTTCCGAGGCACGCTGGATGGGGCCAGCGTGTACCCGCGGGAAGTGGTCAAGATCGCTCTAGAGCACAACGCCGCGGCCGTAATTATGGTTCACAATCATCCCTCCGGTGACCCGGAACCCAGCCAAGCCGATCGCACGCTCACCGCCACCCTCAAGAACGCCCTGAACATGGTCGGTACCCGGATATTGGATCATGTCGTGGTGGGCCATGAAGGCTGCGTGTCGTTGGCTGAACGAGGTTACCTGTAGTCCTTATGGTCACACCGTCCGATAGACTGCTCTTGTCTGATGCCAGGGCGGTTATCGGCACGGTGAGTGAACACTTATTTTTTTGTCGTGATCCAGCAGTTTTACTTAGCCTCGGCCGTAGCCAAAACGATGGCTGCCATCCACAAAGACCTTGGTAGCCGACTTGCAGAGGTAGTTAGACTGCGTGATATTGCCTTCCTCGATGCTGGTCAGAACGGCTATGCCGGAAACAGGTTGAGACGTTCGATACCACGAAACCGACTATGGCTCAGCGTAAGGTATAATTTCGCCAAATTCATACCAAAGACACCTCATGAAACTTCTCAACACCTACGACGACAAGGACGACGCCGAAGAAGCCGCCGAGAAGCTGACCGGAGACAAGCGTCTGGCCAGCGAACGCGATGCTACCGTCGTCATTTACAACCTGTTCGGCATCCCCAACTGGGGCAATTTTCATCGCTTGGGCATGTACAACCTAGGTGAGTTGAAGTCTCTACTGCATGGTCGCACCACTTGGCAGGCTGCTGAACAGACGCGACATGCCGAGATCATCGCTACGCTACAGATAGTGGCAAAGAATTTCGCGATCGAGGTGCCTGGCCACTGGCTGTAAGTAGGTGCCTCAAGCGCCTTCACGCAAGACAATAAATTGGTTATGCGGACCTTCGGTGCGCAGCTCGATGTGAGAGCTGCCGGATGCCAGAAAGGCTAGCGAGCCTTCGAGGCTGAACGGGAACAGCACAGGCGAGGTTTGTACAGAGCTCAGTGCAAGCGGTTTGCCAAGGCAACGCAAGGCAGCCTCGATCAACCAGGTAACCAGTTGTGGATCATCAACACGGATTGCCGGTCGACGCCGCAGACGCCGCCCTTTCTCAATACGTTCAATGACGCCCCAATTCTCGTGAGTTTGCAGCACCGCTTGCCCAGCACGCCGGGTGATTTCGCGCTCGCCGTAAACTTCATTCATTCGGCGGTGAACCTCCGCAGCTGAGCAGTCATCCTGCAAAGCTGTCAGCCGGCCCACCTGTTCGGCGAGTTTGGCAAAGAATGGATAGCTGGCCAGCGCCATTCCCCAGGTCAGGGCAACTGCTGATGTAGCTGGAGCTGCATTGAGAATCGCAGCACCACGATCGGCAAAATCGCGCAGTTCCGCCCTAGGGGCAAGCCACAAGCCGTTCAGCTTGGTTTGGGTTTTACCCAGAGCTTCTTTTCCCAGGTTCTCACTGGCTAGGAGAGCATTTAACTCATCAAGGCTGGTCAAGCCAGCACGGGCCTTTAAGGCGGTCGCCGCCCATTCGAGCTTGATATAGCGATCAAAACCAATGTGAGGTAAAGATGTGGTCATGGAGCTCAACTTGCGCGAGATATTTTTACAAAGGGCACGATCAACTCCTCCACCGAAATGCCGCCGTGAACAACCAACTGCTCCCCCTTAGTAACAAATGCGGTGCGCTCAGCAGCAAACACAGGCAGGAAGCTTTCTGGCAGGCCAGGTATTTTAAGCTCAACTGCAGTCGGACAGGTGACTAATGCCTGGTCACGAAGAATTTCATTACGATAAGCACGCGCCCGTTCGCCACGCAGGTCAGGCAAGGCACCTTCATTGATGCGACCGGCACCCACCGCTTCGACATTACCGTGATCCGCTGTCAGGTAGACATGGTAGCCATGGCTCAACAACAGCTCGAACAGCTGCTCAACAAAGCCAGTCTCACACCAGCTGGTGATCAGACTGGCGATACCGCGCTTGCCCAGCACTGCACCATGCACGATCTCATCCACGGTATCGATCACCAACCCTGCCACCTTGATTGCAGAGTTTGAGAGCTTGTCAGCCAGCCCCGGTAAGTCGTCCACACGCTTGATGCTCTTGCGATACAGCACCTCGTTGGCGCGCAGGTTTTCCCCTTGCCAGAAAGCAGACCAGAGCACCGGCTCTTTACTAGTATGCTCAATCGACCCTTCAAATTCACGAGGGCGCAATCCGGAGAACAGCGCCTGACGCGACACTGAAGTCAGCGTCGGAAGCCAGGCAAAGGTGGTGCTCTCGTCATAGCTCAATGCGGGCGCGTACTTGGTTAGGTGCTCACGAATATGCACCCACTGATCGACAGACAAACCATCGAATACCAACAACGCCACACGTACTTCGCCATTATTGCGGCACCTGGCCAGGTAATGTGGAACATGGTGAACCATCACCGGTCCTTTCACCGCAGGCAAAGACGGTAAGTCAGCGTAGTGCTGTTTTACCCAAGCCAGTAACCTCTCGTCGATCAGCTGCTGGAGCGCCACGATCTGATTGTGTATGCCATTGGCCCGCTCAGTTTCCAGTCGATGGAAACGAGCCAGTAGCTCGCCGAAGCGCCGCGTAAACTGGCTCCAATCTCTGTAGCTCGCATCCAGCGCCGGTAGGGTTGCTTCCAGGCTTTTCATGCCCTCAACAATCAGGTTACGCATGGCAAAAGGATCTTCCACCACCCCAACTCGGGCCCACGCAGGGATTCCGCTAGCGCCACCACTGATCTCCAATGGATGCAGTGCACCATCCAAAAACAGCGAGTCGATCACTGCCCGTATCTGTGGGCGGTCAAAAGGAACATCGATAATTCGCTCATATTGCGCGTGCGGCTCAGCCACACCCTGGCCAATTACCCCCAGACCATGCAGGTAGCAATACCAAGCATCCTGCAATACCCGTAGAAAATAACTGCGCGAACTGAACAGCTCCGCGAGTGGCAAGTGCCGAAACGTCTGCTCTTCAGCCAAAATGTGCACCATATGCCGAACCAGATCTTGCGGAAGCTCGGTTTCGTCATAGTGCAAGCGCAGAAGATTTCCCCACAGATCCTCAGTTTTTGACAGCAAATGGGGATTGATCTTGTAGATATGGGTCAGCAGAAATTCCTTGGTCAAACTCTCCCCATGCATCTGCTTGGCAAACTTGTCCTGGGCAGCAAACAAGGTTTGGCGATGCTCGGGAGCCAACTGACGCACTACGCTGTAGCTGAGCAGTGGAAACAGCTCCGCCAGGCTCAAGCGTACAACCCTAGCCTGATTCAGGTAGTCCCAGGGCAGCTCGCTGCTGTCACCGCGCGCCAGATGCAAGATCAACGCTTTGGCCGGGCCTTGCTCGCCGCGACCCCAAGCCTCGCGGTAACGCGCTTCGAACTCGGCACGGAAGACCACCGAATCCTCGAACGGCAGCAGATCGAAGCCACGCTCACGCAACTCAGCCAGCACCTGCTCATCGAGCAGGACATCATCCGGGTCAGCAGCAACCCAAAGGCGCACCATATCTGCAGGAAACTCTTTGAGAATCCGCTCAATCCATGGGTTCAACGTTGGACTCCTTATCTCAACCATTTACCCGCAACAACATCACCGCATTCAGCTCCGGCACACAGGCTCGGACTTCATCCAACTGCGCTATGCGCGCTTGATGCTCTTGCTCCAAGCGCTTGCGCCGGTGCTCACGCACGGCAGCCAGGCCAATACGACCGATCGCCTGCAGACGTGCGTTATAGGCATACAACACACGCTCAGTCTCTTCCTGCAGACGCGTGAGGTAATCCTCTTTCAGTTCACTGAACAGACTCTGGCCTTGTTGATAGGCGGCGGTTTCAACCTGGCTAAAGCTGTCTGTTGCGTCGACGCTCACCCTGGCGGGTAGCAACTCCAGTGTCTCCGTCAACAGCAGATCCCAAATGCGCTTGGCCGTCGGAACAAAGCTGCGCCCGTCATCGGTGACAAATACCGGTAGAAACCTACGGCGTTGCAGACTGTTCAGAGCCGCAGCCCCTCCCAGCGTCGCCAGGCCGATTTCCCATAGAGACCAGACACCTTTCACGCTATCAGGCAGGCCATTGATGCGCAGCACCGGCAGAGGCTGCCCTGACACACAGCGCGGCAGCTCGCTGATCAGCGCCCGGGCACGCGGGTCTTCCAGGGTAATCCACTCCCAGTCTGGGTTGGCCTCAGCGCTACGCGCATCGAAACACACCCGCGCCGACTCACTACCATCGACCCAGCGAATACGCCAGGCATCACCGTTCTTCTCGACGCTGCCACCACGCGCCGGCAAGCCCTTGATGATCGCCTGCTCCAACCAGTACTGCGCTGGGTGATCGCGCCACTTGCGCGCCTCGTCGGCATCCAGTGTGTGATCAACGTTCAGCAGCTCGGTACTCTGGCGGCTTTCGGCAATCTTCTCGCGCACCTGCAGTACCACCGCATCGCACTCTTGCTCGATGCGGCTGGGATCCTGCAAACCCTGGATGAACAGCTCGTCGAACAGTGGTTCGACTTCCGCCGAATCCATCACATCGGCGGCCTTGTCCACGCCAAACTCCTCAGCGATTTTTGCCAGCTTCTCTTCCAGAACCTCACGCACCCGATGCTCGACGGTATCTTCCAGAACAAAGTTGATTGCCCGCACCACGTAAGGCTGGCCGATACGATCCACCCGGCCGATACGCTGCTCGATGCGCATGGGGTTCCATGGCATGTCAAAGTTGACGATGACATGGCAGAACTGAAGGTTGAGCCCCTCACCACCCGCATCGGTGGAAACCAACACGCGAATTTCACCAGCAAAGGCCTGCTGAGCGCGAGTACGAGCTTCCAGATCCATGCCGCCGTTGAGCTGAGCCACGCTGAAACCACGGCGTTCGAGAAACGCGCTGAGCATTGCCTGGGTCGGCACAAACTCGGTGAAGATCAGCACCTTCAACTGCAGGTCATTTTCTTCTTGTTGCAGCTTGTAGATTAACTCCAACAGCGCTTCGGCCTTGGCATCACTGCCTGCCGCCTCGGTCGCCTTGGCCAGTTCCAGCAGCGCCTCGACTTCCGAGCGTTCGCGCTCTAAGGCTTCGCGGGTATCCGCTTCGGCTTGTACCGCCAGGTCGACCTGAGCCTGACCATCAAGATCAGACCAGTCCTCCTCATCCATCGCCTCGAACAGCGATTGCTGGGGTTGCGGCGTGTCCAATGCCAATAGACGGCGCTCCAGAGTGGTGCGAATAGCTGCAGTACTGGACGTCACCAGACGCTGCATGAGGATCATCAAAAAGCCAATATGCCGCTGTTGGGCCGCCATAGCCTGGTTATAGCCATGGCGCACATAGTCAGTTACCGCTACATATAGCCGGTACTGCGCATTGTGGCGCGGTTCCCAGGCCACGGCCTGCAGACGGGTCATCCGTGGTTTGAATAGCGGCTGGCCTTCGGCATTGATCGACAGACGCTTTTCCG
The DNA here is from genome assembly GCF_019218965.1 of Pseudomonas sp. PDM31. NCBI lineage: Bacteria > Pseudomonadati > Pseudomonadota > Gammaproteobacteria > Pseudomonadales > Pseudomonadaceae > Pseudomonas > Pseudomonas sp. PDM31. The sequence continues at coordinate 22,396 of NZ_JAHUWS010000005.1, forward strand.
TGCGAATCACAAAGGGATGCACGCGCTCACGGGTAACGCTGCCTTCGTGAGGAAAGGCTTCCCGGTCGAGCAACTGCATCAGACGCATAAACTGATCGGTCTTGCCCTGGTGCGGAGTAGCGGAGAGCAACAACAGATAGGGCGAAGCTTCAGCCAGCGCCGCACCCAGTTTGTAACGGGCGACCTGCTCCGTACTACCGCCCATGCGGTGCGCTTCGTCGATAATCACCAGATCCCAGTTGGCCGAGATCAGATCCTCGAAACGCTCGCGGTTGTAGTTGCGCAGCTGCTCAAGGCTCCACCCCTTGCGTGCCTCCAACGGTTTGACCGAATCCAGCGAGCAGATCACCTGATCGTGCTGTCGCCAGAGATTGTCATCGCCATCACACCACTGGCGGAAGGCTGCCAGCTCGGCGGGCTCGATGAACTTGAAGGGTTCGCCAAAGTGCAAGCGCATTTCCGCTTGCCATTGGCGAATCAGGCCCTTGGGCGCGACCACTAGAATCCGCTTGATGCGGCCGCGCAGTTTTAGCTCGCGCAGAACAAGCCCCGCTTCAATAGTCTTGCCCAGCCCTACTTCGTCGGCCAGCAGGTAACGGATACGATCGCGACTGACCGCCCGATTGAGCGCATATAGCTGATGCGGCAACGGAACCACGCTGGATTGGATCGGAGCCAGCAGCAGGTTGTCTTCCAGCGCATCGAGCAGCTTGGACGACGCGGCAGTGTGCTGAATTTGCGCCAGCGACGGCGACTGATCAGCCAATGGGCTCAGGTCTTCCGCACGGGCGCGCACCACCGCATCTCGAGCTGGCAGCCAGACCCGGTAGCTGGTTTCGCCCCACATCTGCTGATAATCCACCACCCGGCAAGGTGAAGCCTGTCTGATATGCCAACACCAGTCGCCAATACTGAGCATAAACACTTCGGTCATCCAATTCCCTTATCGACACCCTCAACCACCGCGAGGCCCTGCTCAGTCAAACGATAGCGCTGTTTACTACTTTGTGGTTTATTCGGGACGGTCATCTCTAGCAAGCTAGCATCCAGGGCGGGTATCAGATAAGCGTAAGCAAAATGCTTGCGATCTTTCAGCCCCAGAGCGTCCATCAGCTCTTGCCGCGTCACCGCCCCGGACACCTGCGCCAACATTGTCAGCACTTGGGGGGTAACTTGAGGGGTAACTTGAGGGGTAAGACGTTCCGTAGTCTGAAGAAAGCGCTGCCGCAGCATCTCACGCACTTGAAACAGGGTCTCGCTGACCGGATCAAGCAATTGCTGACGCACCAAGTGATCGGCCGCCTGCTTGGCCTGCTGTGTGGTAGCGATGCCAAGCCCACGAATGTCGGTCAGGCTGATAGGCTGGCCCTCGGCCTGCTCTAAAGCGAAAGCAAGCACATTCGCCTGTTCAGGCGTCAGGCTCGCACCAATAGTTTGGCGAAAGCGCTGCATAGCCTCAGTCACGAGAGGCGTGTTAATCAAGACCAACCCAAACTCCTTACGCGCCTTGTCATTTCTGATCTGCGGGGGGACACGCCCCAGCTCATGCCAGTTGCGGTAGATGGCTCGGATACCTGTACCAGCCTGATCAGACAAGCCAATCCGACGGAAAGCTTTCACAATCGCCGGGTTACGAACCTCTTTCTCAGTCGGCTCCAACAGTTCTGCGTCTGTCGCGAATGCATCTCCCGGGTTCCAGAACACCGTTCGGTCGGTAAACAGCTTGATCGATGCTTTGCGCCCGTGATCGCCATAATCCTGGTGAATCAGCAGGTTGATCGCCGCCTCGCGAAAAGCTACGTAATCGGGCGGGTCATCGTTGCGACGGAGCGTCGACGGATCAAGTGAAAACGGATGCTCGGCAATGCGCATGTAGCGGGTAACAAGCCCCTGCCAAGTCTGGAAAATGTTCTCCTCGAAAACATAGCGATCATGCCAACGCTCTTCCGCTGACCATTGGTCAAACGGGGCATCGGTGCGCTGATAGTCCAGTACTGGCCGCGGCAATACCTGCCGTACATAGCGCCCCTTGCCAAACAACAGCACAGCGGCTCGGGTTGGCAGCTGATCGCTGCCCTTCTCAATAACGAAGTTCCAGTTGAGCAAGAACTCGATCGGGTCAACGATCTCGACATGCTCGGGATTACGCCTTACAAATTGGGCTTGGTACCACTTGACCGTCGCCTCATCAAAGCAACGATCAACCGGAATGTCAGGCAACACCGTACCGTCGTAACGATCCTGTGCTGCGTCCCGCAGAAAGCGCTCTAGCTCGCTTTGGGTGCACTGCTCGTCGCCAGCACCGCGTCGGATATAGCTCTGGCGTGGATCGCCCTTAAGGTATGCCGGCTTCTCCCACCGCGTAAGTTCAGGAACATGGAAAGCAAAAACATAATTTCCATTGATCTCAAAACGATGTGCATCCACCGCTATGGCACGACTTAGCTTCTGCCCTCCACGCAATGCGGCCAGAAAATCGTTCTGAACTTTGTCGGGCTCCTCTACACCAGTCACCACCAGCTGACCGTTCTGTTCACTAACACCGAATACCAGCCAACCACCCGCCGTATTGGCAAAAGCAGAAACCGTTTTATAAGAGTCTTCCGGAACACCTCGCTGTGCACGTTTGCACTCAAAATCATTCCACTCAATGCCATTCAGCCGTGCGAGCAGCTCATCCTGAGTCATTCACAGACTCCCACACACGCGCGCATCACAGAGCATCCTCGGTACGGGTCAGCGCCATGTCGTAGAGGGTCAGTAATTTTTCGTCTTCTTGCAGAGCAGCATCTGGCAGCTTGGCTGCAATGGCGATGATTGACTGGTAGTCTTTGTTGGTCCACGCATTGCGGAAACCTACACGAAGTGCCTCCAGGCGAAACTCCTTGAGCTTACGCCCGGTAAAACCACGATAGGTCTCGAACTCTTTGAGGAGCGCCTTCTCGCGCTTTTTCTCCAGGTCCTGGGCTTTGTTCGGATCAGGTACGTACCAGCGGCCGGTAGCTTTAGCAACAAGCCGTGGATCATCTTTTTCCAGACCGCGCAGATCCTTGAAATTGGTCGAAAGATAGCTGTGGATTTGACTGGAAACTTCACTCTTACCGTCATACTGAATGAAGTTATCCTCCAGCAAAGCTGCCAACTCGGGCCTCGCTTCATGTTTTTTCCAGCCAGCACCTAGTTGGCTCATAAAGTCAGAGTTTATCTCTTGGTAAGTCGAAGGGCGGCGCTTCAAAGCATCAGTCAGCCAGTCAATGGCACTACGCTCATCGGAAACAAACATTTCCATCTGAGGCGCGGCAGCAATCTGCATGCGCTTCTTGTCATATTCGGCAACTTGACCAGGCAGGAACACCATACCATCACGCTCAGCAAAACGCTGGGCAAGGCCTTTCTGAAACTCTTGCGTAGACATCGGTACAGGAACGTTATGGCGGAAAAACCATGCCACCATGCGATCGAAAATAATTCTCGGATCCCGTTCAGCGACAAATTCCAACTCCCCACTCTTAAATTTGAGTACCGGCAGATAGTTAAGATGCGTACGAACAAAGTCCCAAACAGAATCCTCTCCTCCGCCCATCGTAGCAAAGCGGCCCTCTAGCCCCCCATTTGGCTTATATGCAGAAATAACTAAATCTTGCTTGACCGCCGTTGTTGTTGTGACAGCTTTAAAACTTCCCTGCTTCTTGTCGAGGGCAGAAACATTTGCCACCACAAAGCCGGCCTCTTGCAAAGCCGTTTGAATCGAATTCCAAACCACAGCTTGTGTATTGGAAAACTCTACGGTCATCCACCTACCTGGCTTCAAGACACGATAGGCTTCGCGAAACGAGCTCGACATAAGCTGACGGTATTGATTAATAGACTTATTCTGGGTCTTGCTCTCAATCGCCTCAAGGCGCGTAGCCGTATAAACCTTCAGCCACGACTCCCAAAGACAGTTCAAATCCGAGTATTGAATATTAGACCCAAACGGAGGATCAACAAACAAATAATCCAAACTGTTATCCGGCATCTGCGTAAAGGTAGCAGAGCCGGTCGTGACAATAACACTTCGCTCCCACTTAAACGACTGCTTAACCCGAACAGTTTTATCTATGTGTTCTTTTAAAAGCTTCAGAATTGGAATTTCTTTTATAAGCGATGGAATATACAACGTCCCACTCATCGGACCACCACCAGCACCCAAGCTCCCATTCTGAGAACGGAATCGGTAAAGCTTTGATGCCACTAGTGCGGTGGAGGTTAGATTTGCGGCACGGTATAAGTTCGGATGCAGTTCCCTGAACGCAGCAAGACCAAGAAGATTGCGCCTAGAAAAAAAATGATGCGAATGCGTTATACCAGCCTCGTCATTTCGACGGGCCTCATCACCATCTGGAATACGATCTACTGGCACCCAAAATCGCGCCATCAGGTCGTCAGCCCTCTTAATAACCTCAATGTCAAATTTATCAGGCGCTTTATCGAATTTAGATGTTCCAACCCTATAGCTAATAAAAACAGGAACCTGCTTAGCCTGCCTAACAAGCTCGTTCAAATCACGATCGAATTTTGTTTCCATGACGCGGTCAAGAGAGCGTTTGGTTACGTCTGAATTACAGCGCGGGCAATTGAAAGAATCAGCAACCTTCCCCGTCACCCTATCAACTGCCACATCCCAAAAAACAATCTCTCCAGAGCATTCTTTACACAAAAAAACATCTGACCAAACGGTGTAGTTAATCCTGCCAACCGCACAATCTACCGGAGCTACAACTCGATCTCCAGCAGCCAGCCCACTTAAAGCAGCCTGAAGTTGCTTATCATTAGGATGGTGTAATGTCTGAAACATCCAAGCACACTCATCCTCTACAGCCATCAAGGCATTCTTTGCCTCTTGCTCAAATACAGAGACATCTACCTTCGCATTGTAGTTCTGTGCAATAAACGTTGCTGCTGGGGAAAGGTCGTTGAGCACAGTTTTGCGTGCCCCTAACCTAGAAAACTCTCTCCATATCGCCTTGCCGTCTTCCTGCTCTGGCGAAAAAATGGTTCCATCTTTACCTACTCGATAGCCGAGAGATTCCACTTCAGAGCGGTCACCACAAAGCTGGGCAGCAATCCCTGTCATTCCTGTCCCGCAGAAAGCATCAAAAACTACATCTCCAGGCTGAGTGTAATGGAGGATGTACCGCATAATCGCTTTATGCGGTACCTTGGTATGATAGCTGTGAGCTAGATAAACCTGATCATTCTTTCCCTCGCTGACATCTGCAGCAAAGGGCTCCTTATTATATAAATCTAACGAGTCATAAGGCTTTGCATAGCACTGAATGAATTCACCTAGAAATGGATTAGGACACGCCGTGTAGTATGGGGGGTCGGACAACTCTAGAATTGCTTCATCCGTACCAATCGAAAACCCCTCAATCTTGCGAAACTCAGGATCCTTCAACTTCTCGGCCAACAGCTTGAGGTAATGCTCACGACGCGCAGCATCGTTAGGGAATGTCTGCCCTAAGCACTCGACTGGGCCGCTTTCAGTGACTAGCCCCTGGAAAAGATCGTTCATTACTCTCTGCCCTTTATTTCCGTTTGATAAGCAACGTCTTGCCCGTCGAGATATTCATCAGTCCACCACAAACCGAAGCTTGCTAGCATCCTTGCCTTTGCAGCGCTCGCTGAGCAGAGTCTCAAAGCGCTTGCGCAGATCATCCGGTGTGGCCGGCGAACCACCGCTGAGCAGGGCTTGCCTGATATCCGTGCTGCTGACAGTGACCTTCTCGAGCCCGGACAGGGCTTCCTGCACTGAGCTGACAAAGGCTGGGGTAACTGGATCCGCCAGCGTACGGCTGGTAATGAAGCTCTCGATCAACTCACGAGCACTGGCTTTAAGCAACTCCAGGTTGGTCTGAATGGTGGGGTCTTCGAGGTTATCCAACAGCGTCTGTTGCCAGTTGGCCAGCAGCTGATCCAGCTCATCATCCAGCTGGGCGAGCACACTGGCCGCCACACCCAATTGCAGCTGCTCGTTAGCCGGTTTGAAGCTGCAATGTGGGCAATAAGGGCTGGCATTGAGCTCGGACTCAGTCAACTGGCGGCAGCTCTTCAGACCGTCAAGGCGCTGGTCAAATGCACTCAGTTGACTGGTAGGCATCAGCGCGATGCCGGCAAGTGTGCGCAGATTGCCCAGTCGCGGATCCTTACGAAGTGCAGCCTTGGTCTTATCTTCTGCCACGCCTAGGCGCGCTTTGCTATGCAGACCAATGTAGGCACTTAGGTAGTCCTTTTTCAGGGCATTTAGGGCCTGACGGTATTCGCCGGCATGCTGCGCTGCCCTATCCTGGCTGAGCTTGCCAAGGATAATGGTACGGGCCGCCTGTGCCTGTTTGACCCAAGGATGCTCGTTCGGCAGGACCAATTCTGCCTGGGACAGGTAAGCGGCGATAGCCCCCAGTTCCTTGACTAAATCGAGCAGACGCTCGACAGATTCCAGCACCAGCAGATTCTGTTGCTGGGCGCTGATGTCGTCGGAGCCGATAAGCAGGTTTTTCAACTTGCCTACCGTATTGAACGGCGCAAGCCTTTCAGCAAAGACTTTCAGGGACTCCAAGCGTGCACGCCAGTCACTGACTTCGGCGCTAGTCAGCAGCGACTGCCCCCAAAAGCTGAGGCGATTTTGCATATCGGTGCCAGCAAAAAGCAGTCGCCCTACCAGCTCGGTCACTTTGCCTTGCAGTTGCTTGACCGGTTCCTCGGAGCCCTGCACCGCCATCTGCGCCAGGCCGGGGGTGAGACCGAGCAACTCGAACAGGCTGCGCAGTACCGTGACGTTGATCTCCTTCGGTGCCTCAAGGTGCTTGAACTGCTTGAGCTCGTCCTGTGAGCGCTCGGCCAGCAGGTTGAGTTTGCTGGAGTCGATCTTGTCGCCAGTAATAGCCAGAACAATGTCGCCGGAATACACAAGCCCGGCCAGCACAATAACCAGCAGTTCGGGCTCAAGACGGAAGCGGATCGGGTGGAAGAATTCAACCTCACCACCGCCTACCAGCAATTCGCTACGGTTCAACACCTGACCATGTCCCTTGTGCTTGAGACGCTTGAGCACTTCCTGGGCATAGCGCGAGACGCCTGGCTCGATACGGTCACCATCGAGCATTTCCAGGGCGTCGAGCATTGCATTGGCGTCCTTGCTGCGCCCACCACCGGCCAGAGCCTTCAGTGCGCTACTGACCATTTGCTTGAGGTTGGCCTTGGTTACCAGCAGCGGGAAGGTTGGATATTCCGGCGCTGTCTCAGCGAATTGCTGGTTCATCGCGAGGCCGGAAACCACGTTGACTATATCGCGGAAGTTAATACGCTCATCGCCGCCTAGTCGCGCCTTGTCACGCAGAGAGATGCCTTTGACCCAGTCCTGCAAGGTCGATTTCTTGCCCTGGTAAGTAATCTCGTAGGCGCTCATCTGCTTCTCTTGCAGCCATTTGTTCATGGCCTTGAGGAAGTCCTGCGATCGACTCTGATAGATGCTTTTGGCCGCACCACTGGTTGAATTAGCCAGTTCCAAAGCAGCAGCATAAAAAGCGAGGTGTTTGCGGATCTCGTCATCCAGTCCCTTAAGGCGGAAGAACACTTCATCAGCCTTGCTCTCGTCACGGAAGCGCGGCGGCTCGAACGGCTGGACGAAATAGATGTAGAAGTCACGCTCTGGTTGGGCCGTTGGGCGATCGTTAGGGGCACCGAAGAATAGATAACCATCGCGCTCTACACGGCGCTCCTGCCACTCGATCTGGTATTGCCAGATCTGATGGCCGGTCACGTAGCAGAAATCATCTGCCTGCTCCATCAACTGCTTGATGGCGCCAAAATAGGCACGATCCAGACTGTCATCGGACAGCGCATCGGCGCGCTTTTCGATCTGAGCGTCGTAGTCGATGTCTTTCTTCAGGTCGAGGTAATACTGCTCGGTATCCGCGGCCTTGGAAATGAACTGACCGTTAACGGTTTTCAGAATTTCACGCAGGGCGGTTACTACAAAGCTGAGCAGATCCTCAGCCGGCTCGGGCATATCTTCCAAGCCTGGTTGGTAGAGACACAGCGCATCGCGCAGCTCTTGGGCGCGTGGGCCGACAGGGACATAAATGTCACCGCCAGTGGTCAAACGATGCACCGACAGGGCGTGAATAATACGCAACGCCATGGCCTTGTAGGCCGGACGGGTAAAGCCTTGTTGGATGCGAGATTCCAGAACATCAGAGACGTTAATCACCGGCCCGACACTTGGGTCGGCCTTAAAAACCGAGTTGGATTTAACGGTTTGCCAGAAAGCATCGTAGGCCACCAAGCCGGGCCGATCGCTGGGCACCACATCATGGAGGATGGCCTGAATCTGGTCGCGCAGGGTTACCAGGGCGCCACGTTTCTCTGTGAATACCAGCTGCTCGAAGGTTTTCAGGTAATCCGGGTGTACCGGGAACAGGCGCACGTACTCATCCATGCGCTCGTTCATCGAGCTGTAGAACTTGGCGAAGGGGGTCAGATACGCTCGGATCTTTTCCTGCTGATCGACAGACTTCTTTAGTAGTCGCTCGGCGACTACGAAGCTGACATCCTGGCGCGCCAGTTGTACCTGGGTAAAGCGATCTTTTACGCGACGCAGACTGTCGGCAACGTGCTGGAAGCGGCTGCTGTCAAAAATCGCCTCCTGCACACCAGCAACGAAACGAAAGCGCAGGTGTTTGCTGACCTCGCCGATTTCACGCAGGAAGGACAGATCCAGAACCAAGTCATGGTCCTTGCGCGAACGCAGGTAGTCGAGGAATTCGTCGACAACCAGCAGCACGCCCTTGCCCGGATGGACCTCATCAAAGGCTGCCATCATCTCTTCAAAGGAGGCCTTGTTGTTGACCACCTGATCGGCCGGTGGGAAAGCGTAGTTCACATCATGCTTGGCGAGGAAGCGCTCAAGCTCATGGGTGATGATGTCGCGCAGGGACATCTGGCTAGAGACTTCGATCCGGTGCACTTTGAACTTCCCGGCGATCGCAGCGGCAGCCTCGGCGACCTTGGGGTGGCGAATCTTCGAGGCGTAATCGGCGTTTTCCGCCACCAGTGAAATCACCGACATCAAGTGCGACTTACCAGTACCGTAGTTGCCGACCACCAGCAAGCCCTTGTGGTCGACCGACTCATCGAACGACAGCTGGGGAATCATCAGCGAGGCAATGCGCTCAGCCATGTCATCCGAGATGACGTAGGTGGAAACCAGTTTCTGCGCCTCATCAGGACGGTTGGCGTCCAGCAGCTGGATGACTGACTCAATTGGCTCAAACTGGATGAGATCGCCGTACCTCATAGCTGTCGACATGCGTTCCTCGCGTTATTCCTAGGCATCAATCTGAAGGTGAACCAGGCCGCTCGCGGCATAGTCCTGAATTTCGGGGTGGCCCATATGGGCGTAGGTCAGGCGGTCATCATGCAACGCGCCGGGCCAGGCGGCTACTACGGGACGGGATTGGGCCTGTCGCTTGAGCAGGTCAAGAGGGTCAAGCCGTAGGTGGTGATCAAACAGCAGCTCAATGTTATCGAGCAGGAGCACACTGTTGCGACTGTGCTCATCGGCCATTTCGCGCAGCAGGTGTGCAGCTTCGAGTGATCGAGCCTTACCGGGCACGGTGGCCAAACGCGCCCCGAGAGCGGAGCCGACATTTAATAGCATGACGCCGCTACTCGACCCGCCGAGCTTTTTAGCCAGACCGAGTAATGCCGCAGTCTTTCCGCTGCCAGGAGGGCCAATCAACAAAATCAGCTGATTGTGCAGAGCGGGTACGTCTGCGAGCAGTTTTTCGAGCTCTTCAACTACTTCCATTCGCCAGGACCCTTCGCGGCCGACTTGCTGCTGGATAGCAGTGAGTGTGAGCAAGCAAATCTCAATTGGCAACCAATTGGCAACCAGAACACCAAAAACCCAGAAACAACAAAATCCGGTCCTTTCGGAACCGGGCTAAGTCATTGAATAATATGGTCGGGACGGAGTGATTCGAACACTCGACCCCTAGCACCCCATGCTAGTGCGCTACCGGACTGCGCTACGCCCCGACTAGGCGTGAAACTCATTCCTCAACCTCGAGGAACGCTCAAGAATATATCGCAAGCTTTTGAAAACTGGAAGTATTTAAAAGCAGAAAATTATTTCTTGAGGACAACCAGCACATCTTCCAATTCAGCAATCATCTGCCGAATCATCTGCTTGTACTGGGTGGTGTCATCTTTGGCTTCGTCACCGGACAAGCGCAGGCGCGCGCCGCCGATGGTGAACCCCTGATCGTAAAGGAGCGCGCGGATCTGCCGGATCATCAGCACGTCCTGGCGCTGATAATACCGGCGGTTTCCGCGGCGTTTGACGGGGTTGAGTTGAGGAAACTCCTGCTCCCAGTAGCGCAGCACGTGCGGTTTTACTGCACACAGCTCGCTGACTTCACCGATGGTGAAGTAGCGTTTGCCTGGGATGACGGGTAGCTCGTCGTTATGACTTGGTTCCAGCATAAGCCTCAACTCGGGCCTTCAACTTCTGCCCTGGACGAAAGGTGACCACACGGCGAGCCGTGATCGGGATTTCTTCACCCGTTTTCGGATTGCGGCCAGGCCGCTGGCGTTTGTCCCGAAGGTCGAAATTGCCGAAACCGGACAATTTGACTTGTTCGTTGTCTTCAAGAGCGTGCCTGATTTCTTCAAAAAACAGTTCGACCAATTCCTTGGCCTCCCGTTTGTTCAGGCCCAGCTCTTCATACAGACGTTCCGCCATTTCAGCTTTCGTCAGAGCCCCCATACGTCACTTCCTTAACGTGGCGTTCAACCTTTGTTCGAGCGAGGTGAGGATGTTTTGCGTTGCGGTATTCACCTCATCGTCATTAAGAGTGCGCGATGGATGCTGCCAGGTCAAGCCGACTGCGAGGCTTTTTCTATCAGGATCAATGCCTTTACCCTGATACACGTCAAATAGCCTGAGGTCTGTCAGCCATTCGCCTGCATTTTCACGGATTACGTCCAGCACGGCCGTGGCCGCGACAGCTTTGTCCGCGATCAGTGCAAGGTCACGACGCACTTCAGGAAAACGTGATAACTCGTGGAATTTAGGCATTTTGCCCGACGCCACTTCGGCCAGAACCAGCTCGAATACGAAAACCGGACGGTCGAGGCCGAGGGTTTTCGACAATTCAGGGTGGATTGCACCCACGAAGCCGACCAGACGACCTTCACGTTCGATGCGCGCGGTTTGACCCGGGTGCAGCGCCGGGTGTTTGCCCGGTACGAAAGTGAACGAGTCCAGTGCACCGGCGAAGCCCAGTACTGCTTCCACGTCAGCCTTGACGTCGAAGAAGTCGACGGTATCGCGACCTTGCGCCCAGCCTTCCGGCAGACGGCTACCGCAAACGACACCAGCGAGCATCGGCTCCTGCTTCAAGCCTTCGAGCTGACCGACGAAACGCAGGCCGCTTTCGAACAGGCGGACGCGATCCTGTTGGCGGTTCAGGTTGTGCTGAAGCGCCTTGACCAGGCCAGGCCACAAGGACGAGCGCATGGCTGCCATGTCGTTGGAAATCGGATTGGCCAGCAGCAACGGTTCAACACCCGGATTAAACAGTTCGAACTGTTTCGGATCGATGAAGCTGTAGGTGATCGCTTCCTGATAGCCGCGAGCTACCAACAGACGACGCAGCTCAGGCAGGTCGCTACGGGCTTCGGCCTTGGCTTGCGGCGCCAGACGCGCTTGCGGGTAACGAACCGGCAGGCGGTTGTAGCCATACAGACGCGCCAGTTCTTCGATCAGGTCGACTTCCAGGCTGATATCGAAGCGATGGCTTGGCACTTCGACGCGCCACTGCCCTTCCCCATCAGCAGTAATGGTCAAGCCCAAACCGCCGAGCAGACGCTCGACTTCGGCCGACGCCATTTCCATGCCCAGCATCTGGGTGATGCGCTGGGCGCGCAAGGTCACCGGGGCGATCGATGGCAGGTGCTGTTCGCTGACGGTTTCGATGATCGGGCCGGCTTCACCACCGGTGATTTCCAGCAGCAGGCCAGTGGCGCGCTCCATGGCTTCACGGGCGAGCTGCCAGTCGACGCCACGCTCGTAGCGGTGCGATGCATCGGTGTGCAGACCGTAGGAACGGGCCTTGCCAGCGACGGCGATCTGGTCGAAGAACGCGCTTTCCAGGAAGATATCGCGAGTGGTCGCAGTGTTGACGCCGCTGTGCTCGCCACCCATGACGCCGGCGATAGCCAGGGCGCGGGTGTGGTCGGCGATCACCAGCGTATCGCTACGCAGGCTGACTTCCTGACCGTCGAGCAGTACCAGCTTCTCGCCTTCTTCGGCCATGCGCACACGAATGCCGCCATTGATTTCGGCGAGGTCGAACGCGTGCAGCGGTTGACCCAGTTCCAGCATCACGTAGTTGGTGATGTCGACGGCAGCATCGATGCTGCGCACGTCGGCACGACGCAGACGCTCGACCATCCACAGCGGTGTTGGCCTGGACAGGTCGACGTTACGGACCACACGACCCAGGTAACGCGGGCAAGCGGCAGGCGCCAGCACTTCGACCGAACGCACTTCATCGTGCACGGCCGGCACGACAGCAACCACCGGACGGGTGACTTTGGCGTCGTACAGCGCGCCAACTTCACGGGCCAGGCCGGCCAGGGACAGGCAGTCACCACGGTTCGGCGTCAGGTCGACTTCGATGCTGGCATCGTCCAGGCTCAGGTATTCACGAATGTCCTGACCGACCGGCGCATCGGCCGGCAATTCCATCAGGCCATCGTTGCCCTCGCCCACTTGCAGCTCGGCTTGCGAGCACAGCATGCCGTTGGACTCTACGCCACGCAGCTTGGCTTTCTTGATCTTGAAGTCGCCCGGCAGTTCAGCACCAATCATGGCGAACGGGATCTTCAGGCCCGGGCGCACGTTGGGCGCACCGCAAACAACCTGAAAGGTCTCCGAACCATTGCTGACCTGGCAAACACGCAACTTGTCGGCGTCCGGGTGCTGCTCGGTGCTCAGCACCTCGCCCACCACCACACCGGTGAATTCGCCGGCGGCCAGCGTAACGCTGTCAACCTCAAGACCGGCCATCGACAGACGAGCAACCAGCTCGTCACGACTTACCTGCGGGCTTACCCAGCCGCGCAGCCATTGTTCACTGAATTTCATCCTGCTCTCCTAAGAATTCGTTACGACTAGCGAAATTGCGCGAGGAACCGCAAGTCGTTGTCGAAGAACAGACGCAAGTCGTTCACGCCGTAACGCAGCATGGCCAGACGCTCAACGCCCATGCCGAAGGCAAAGCCCGAGAACTCTTCCGGGTCGATCCCGGACATGCGCAGCACGTTCGGGTGAACCATGCCGCAGCCCATGACTTCCAGCCAGCCAGTCTGCTTGCAGACGCGGCAGCCTTTACCGCTGCACATCACGCATTCCATGTCGACTTCTGCGGACGGCTCGGTGAACGGGAAGTACGAAGGACGGAAACGCACTGCCAGTTCTTTTTCGAAGAACACGCGCAGGAACTCTTCGATGGTGCCCTTGAGGTCAGCGAAGTTGATATCGCGGTCGACCAGCAGGCCTTCGACCTGGTGGAACATCGGGGAGTGGGTGATATCCGAGTCGCTACGGTACACACGGCCTGGGCAGACGATGCGGATCGGCGGCTGTTTCGACTCCATGGTGCGGACCTGTACCGGCGAGGTATGGGTGCGCAGCAACATGTTGGCGTTGAAATAGAAGGTGTCATGCATCGACCGGGCCGGGTGATGGCCTGGGATGTTGAGCGCCTCGAAGTTGTGATAGTCGTCTTCGACCTCAGGGCCTTCGGCGATGCCGTAGCCGATGTGGGTGAAGAACTGCTCGATACGTTCCAGAGTGCGAGTGACCGGATGCAGACCACCGGAGGTCTGGCCACGGCCAGGCAGGGTCACGTCAATGGACTCGGCGGACAGTTTGGCGGCCAGGTCGGCCTCTTCAAACAGTGCCTTGCGCGCATTGAGAACCTCTGTGACACGCTCCTTGGCAACGTTGATCAGCGCGCCGACCTGCGGGCGCTCTTCTGCCGGCAAATTCCCCAGGGTCTTCATCACCTGAGTCAATTCACCCTTTTTGCCAAGGTAGTGAACCCGGATTTGCTCCAGGGCATTGATATCTTCAGCGCTTTGCACAGCCTCGAGTGCTTGCGAAACGAGCGCGTCCAGGTTTTCCATGTACAGACTCCAGATACAAAATAGGGGAAGAGCTTGAAGGCTCTTCCCCTATTTATGACGTTTAACACCTGGCCCCACAGAGGTGAGGCCGGGTGACTGTCGGGGGTACTTAAGCCAAGGTGGCTTTAGCTTTCTCGACAATCGCAGCAAACGCCGCTTTTTCGTTCACTGCCAGATCAGCCAGAACCTTACGGTCGATCTCGATGGACGCTTTTTTCAGGCCGGCGATGAAACGGCTGTAGGACAGACCGTTGATACGAGCACCAGCGTTGATACGAGCGATCCACAGAGCGCGGAACTGACGTTTTTTCTGACGACGGTCACGGTAGGCGTATTGGCCTGCCTTGATTACCGCTTGCTTGGCAACACGGAATACGCGCGAACGTGCACCGTAGTAGCCTTTAGCAAGTTTCAGAATTTTTTTGTGACGCTTACGGGCAATGACGCCACGCTTAACACGAGCCATGAGTTACTTCCTCTATTCTTGACTAAAATTAACGAAGGCGCAGCATGCGCTCGACTTTTGCCACGTCAGACGGATGCAGCAAGCTGCTACCGCGCAGTTGACGCTTACGCTTGGTCGACATTTTGGTCAGGATGTGGCTCTTGAAAGCGTGCTTGTGCTTGATACCGTTAGCAGTTTTCAGAAACCGCTTAGCAGCACCACTTTTGGTCTTCATTTTTGGCATGTTCGGATACTCCGCATTCAGTTGATAAACATAATCAGAAGGCCTGCCGTGCCCTGTTGATTACTTCTTCTTTTTCGGGGCGATGACCATGATCAGTTGGCGTCCTTCCATCTTCGGATGCTGTTCGACCGAACCGTACTCGAGCAGGTCAGCTTCAACCCGCTTGAGGAGTTCCATCCCCAGCTCCTGGTGGGCCATCTCACGGCCGCGGAATCGCAAGGATACCTTGGCCCTGTCCCCATCACTCAGGAAACGTACCAGGTTGCGCAGTTTTACCTGGTAATCCCCTTCCTCCGTCCCTGGACGAAACTTGATTTCTTTAACCTGAATCTGCTTCTGGTTTTTCTTGGCCGCGGCAACCTGCTTCTTCTTTTCGAAGATCGATTTGCCGTAGTCCATCAGTTTGCAAACAGGGGGTACTGCATCGGCGGAAATTTCCACCAGATCCAGTTTGGCCTCTTCAGCCTTAAGAAGCGCGTCTTCAATTGACACAATCCCAAGCTGTTCACCTTCAGCCCCAATTAACCGAACCTCGCGTGCCGAGATATTCTCGTTGATCGGGGCCTTCGGTGCAGCTCGTTTATCTTGTCTCATTTCACGCTTAATAATAATTACTCCGAATCTGGGCGACCACGCCGGGAAACCGCTTGCGCGAGGAACTCAGCGAACTGGGCGACGGGCATCGAGCCCAGGTCAGCACCTTCACGAGTACGCACAGCGACAGTCTGCATCTCGACTTCCCGATCTCCGATAACCAAGAGATAAGGAACCTTGAGCAAAGTATGCTCGCGGATTTTAAAGCCGATTTTTTCATTTCTCAAGTCAGACTTGGCACGAAAACCGCTTTCGTTGAGGGTTTTTTCCACTTCGGCGGCGAAATCTGCTTGTTTGTCGGTGATATTCATCACCACTGCCTGGGTCGGAGCAAGCCACGCCGGGAATGCACCCTCGTAATGCTCGATCAGGATTCCGACGAAACGTTCGAAGGACCCCAGGATCGCCCGGTGCAACATCACCGGGTGCTTGCGACTGTTGTCTTCGGAGACGAATTCGGCTCCCAGACGCACTGGCAGGTTAAAATCGAGCTGCAGGGTACCACACTGCCACACGCGACCGAGACAATCTTTCAGCGAGAATTCGATCTTCGGACCGTAGAAGGCGCCCTCGCCCGGCTGCAGATCGTACGGCAGGCCCGCGCTATCAAGGGCTGCAGCCAATGCAGCTTCGGCGCGATCCCACAACTCGTCGGAACCGACGCGTTTTTCCGGACGAGTGGACAGCTTCATCTCGACGTCTTTAAAGCCGAAGTCGGCGTAAACGTCCATGGTCAGCTTGATGAATGCAGCGGATTCGGCCTGCATCTGCTCTTCAGTACAGAAGATGTGGGCGTCGTCCTGAGTGAATGCGCGCACACGCATGATGCCGTGCAGCGCACCCGATGGCTCGTTACGGTGGCAGGCACCGAACTCGGCCAGGCGCATCGGCAACTCGCGGTAGCTTTTCAGGCCCTGGTTGAACACCTGCACGTGGCAAGGGCAGTTCATCGGCTTGATGGCGTAGTCGCGGTTTTCCGACTGGGTGGTGAACATGTTGTCGGCGTAGTTGGCCCAGTGCCCGGATTTCTCCCACAGGCTGCGGTCAACGACCTGAGGGGTCTTGATCTCGAGGTAGCCGTTGTCGCGCTGAACCTTGCGCATGTACTGCTCGAGCACCTGGTACAGCGTCCAGCCGTTCGGGTGCCAGAACACCATGCCCGGCGATTCTTCCTGGGTGTGGAACAGGCCCAGGCGCTTGCCGATCTTGCGGTGATCGCGCTTTTCAGCTTCTTCGATGCGCTGGATGTAAGCGGCCAACTGCTTCTTGTCGGCCCATGCGGTGCCGTAGACGCGCTGCAACTGCTCGTTCTTGGCATCGCCACGCCAGTAGGCGCCGGACAGCTTGGTCAGCTTGAAGGATTTCAGGAAGCGCGTGTTCGGCACGTGCGGACCGCGGCACATGTCGACGTATTCTTCGTGATAGTACAGGCCCATGGCCTGCTCGTTCGGCATGTCCTCGACCAAGCGCAGCTTGTAGTCTTCGCCACGGGCCTTGAACACTTCGATCACTTCGGCGCGCGCAGTGACTTTCTTGATGACGTCGTAATCTTTCTCGATCAGCTGCTGCATGCGCTGCTCGATGGCGGCCAGGTCGTCCGGGGTGAAAGGACGTTCGAAGGCGATGTCGTAATAGAAGCCTTCGTCGATGACCGGACCGATGACCATTTTGGCCGTCGGGTACAGCTGCTTGACCGCATGGCCAACCAGGTGGGCGCAAGAGTGGCGAATGATCTCCAGCCCCTCTTCATCCTTTGGCGTGATGATTTGCAGCGACGCGTCGCTGTCGATGACGTCGCAGGCGTCGACCAGCTTGCCATTGACCTTGCCGGCCACGGTGGCCTTGGCCAGGCCAGCACCAATGGATGCGGCGACCTCGGCTACGGAAACCGGGTGATCGAATGTACGTTGACTGCCGTCGGGAAGAGTAATAGTTGGCATGGCGCCTCCTCTCCTAGTGGTGACCCCTACCAAAGGTCACGTGGGTTGGGATGAGCCAGTACAAGATCCGGTCCAGGCCATTCAATGACGAACGCCTGCCTTACAGCGGCAGGAGCCTTGCGGCCAACCGGAAAACCGAACCAGAGTGACTGGGATTCAAATCAGGGTTATTCGAACATGTGCCGCCACCGGGACTGAAGGTCATCCGGGGCCTGCAAATACCCGAGCCGAGCATGCTAGCACAGATGAACGGTCGTCGATGCACGCAGCTTTGCTGCGAGGGCAAATCGGGCAAATTTATGCCAGAGTGCTGAACTTGAACCCCGCATCAGCCCTCAGATAACAAGTCATTGACCCAAAAGGAGCATCTCAGCATGCGTCTGAATCGTTTGTTCGCCTTCGTCGCCCCTGTCGTTCTACTGCTGCCCCTGGCCGCCCATGCAGAATGGCCAAAGGGCGAGCGGGAGAAATACATGGCGCAGTGCGTTCCTGCCGCTGCAGAGAAGATTGGTACGCCAGCAGCCAAATCCCACTGTGCTTGCGGCGCCGACGCCATCAAGTCATACCCTGCCGCTGATATCCAGGCCTTGATGAACAACACCGCCAGTGCTGAATTGAAGCAGAAGGCCCTGGGCAAAATTGCAGCCTGCAAAGCCACCAGCAAAGAGCAAAAATGATCCGGTTTCGGCGTTTCGAGCCATGAATTACCGGTAAAAAGCCGCTGAAACGGCCCCTTTCGTACAATTTATTAAGGTTTTACAGCTTTTTTTATCACCTTTATTTTCGGCTAGAAGCCTTATAAACCGGGGCTTTCAGCCGATTCAGGGAATCGGCAAGACACGACTGGTTCGCAAACAGCGCCTGCGGGGGGCTCCCAAAGCGAACATTTCGACTATGATACTCGGGTGTGCCCAGTTGGCCTGAGCAGCACAGTACTACTGAAAATATATGTTTCTTGGAGATACACCATGTCTAATCGCCAAACCGGCACCGTTAAATGGTTCAACGATGAAAAAGGCTTCGGCTTCATCACTCCTCAAGGTGGCGGTGACGACCTGTTCGTACACTTCAAAGCTATCGAAAGCGACGGTTTCAAAAGCCTGAAAGAAGGCCAGACCGTTTCCTTCGTGGCTGAGAAAGGCCAAAAGGGTATGCAAGCTGCTCAAGTTCGCCCAGAGTAATTTCCAGGCGCACTAAAAAAACCCCGTCCATGTGACGGGGTTTTTTATGGCACAAACAAAATCAGCCGCAGTTGACGCGGATGACTACGTGACTGGCATCGGTGTTCAGGTTCAGGCGGTCAGAGCGATACTCCAGCGTCACCATATCGGTTGGCAGGAGGAAGCGGGCATTCTGCGCGCCGGCGCGGGTACGCGCCTGCTCCAGCAATTGCGGGGAAGCCTGTTTGCCAATGGCGAAATCGGCAGCCTTTGCCTCGCAGCGACTATGGCCGGTATCTGAAGTCGCAACAGCATCCGTTGCCGGCTCCGTGGCGGTAGTGCTGCAACCGGCCAACAAGGCAGCGGCCAGCACAGTACCCAATGACGCGAGCTTCCAAGGCATGAAGCCTCCTATTTCAAAAAATTAAGCTGAATTCGTGCGACAACCCGACTGCCGCCTGGTCTCACGGGACGGCACTTCACCCTCGATCCGCACGAACGGCAATTCTGCCCGAGCACCGGCCAGCCTTCACTCTCCAAACGTGACTGAATGTGAACAGGACTCAATAGACGTCGATATAGTCGTACGGCGGATTCGGCCAGTTCTCTTTCAACGCATTGAAGATCTGCATGACCCACACCTCATCGCTGGCGGCGACACGTCCGACGTAGCCGGAACCCTTGGCCCAGGTTTCGAGGCGAAACAACAACCCGTCGATCTCGGTACCGCCGACGATCCCCGAAGAAATATAGGCAATGCCTTGCCGGGTGACCCGCAACTGGGTGTGTTCATCGTCACTGGCGGCGGCCAGCAACTGACGCACGGACTCAAGCGTCAAACCGTCAGGGGAATTCAAATCGATCTGCACAGCGTAGCCCTTGAAGAATATCAATGACCAAGTGTCGCATAGCCCGCCCTTGATGCCTAAGTCGGGGTGTAAAACGCCGTACAAAATGCTTAACTCGACGCTCGGACCCTTCCCCACTTAACGAGTGCCACCATGACCACCGTAAGCATCGACGCCGACATCAAGGCCAAGTGGCCAGACGGCCACAGCTCATACAGCCCAGGCAGCACCGAAGAGCTGGCCATTATCGGTATTGACCTGCTGGTCCGGGACATCGGGGCCGAAGCCGCTCAGTCATTCATCGAGCAGGTTTTCGAGAAGCACCTGGCCGACCAGAGAGCCGCGACAGATAGCGGCCGGGAGTAATCCGCCCGCCGGCACCTGCACCTGCACCTGCACCTGCACCTGCACCTGCACCTGCACCTGCACAGGGAAGAGGCTATTTGAGGCGAGCCAGTCGTTCGGTCAGCAGATCGAAAAAGCCCTGGGCATCGCCGCTTTCAACCCAAAAGGCGTTTTTTGGCGCCTTGAGCGTGTCGTACCAATCGACAATGGTCTGGCCGAAGGTCGGGCCTTCGCGACTGTCGACCACAACGTTCACCGTGCGCCCGCTGAACAGCCCGGGCTTGAGCAAGTAGGCGATGACCGTGGCGTCATGCACCGGACCGCCCGCGATGCCGTAGTGCTCCATATCACCTTTGATGTACTCATTGAGAATGGCGCAAACCAGCTTGCTGGCCGTGTTGTCCAGTGCCGCAATCTGCCTCAGCCGCGACTCACTGGTGAGGATCTTGTGAGTCACGTCCAGCGGCAGGTAGGTCAGCCTCACCCCGCTCTTGAGTACCACTTCAGCCGCATGCGGGTCGGCGAACAGGTTGAATTCGGCCACCGGTGTGATGTTGCCACCGTTGAAATGCGCGCCACCCATGACCACCACTTGCTTGATGCCCTGCACGATTTTCGGCTGCTGGATCAGCGCCAGGGCCAGGTTGGTCTGCGGGCCAAGCATTGCCACGGTAATGCTGTGGGGCTCGGCCGTCATCAAGGTGTCAATCAGGTAAGTCACGGCACTGCCGTCGGCCAGACCTGGCCGGGGCTCATGCACGGTGATCCCCGACAAGCCCTCCTTGCCATGAATGTCTTCGGCGTAGATCGGCGTGCGCATCAGTGGCTTCGGCGCCCCGGCGTAGACAGGCACATCCTCTCGCCCCGCCCACTCCCGTGCCAGCCGGGCATTGCGTGAGGTCTTGTCCAGGCGAACGTTGCCGGCAACGGTGGTCAGCGCACGAATGTTCAGCTCATCGGGTGACGCCAGGGCGAAGAGCAAGGCCACGACGTCGTCGGCACCCGGGTCGGTGTCGATGATCAGCTCGATCTTTTCCGCCGCCCGGGCGCCGGTTGCAGTATTCAGGGACAAAGGCAGCAGACTCCATAGCGGATGGTGCAGTGTTTCAACCGAGCGACAAGACTCAGAACGTTACCCCGGCGATCAACACGATGTTGCAGTACGGCTGACATTCACCAGTGCGCACGATCGCCCTCGCCTGCCGGCTCAGAACCTTGAACTCTTCATGGCTGAGCAGTTCGCGCCGGCCCAGTGAACCTGCGGCGTCCAGTTCATCCAGCACAGCCAGTGCCGACGGTTTTTTTTCGAGGATCTCGTGAGCCAGAACATGGCTTTCAACCTGCATTTCGCTCAGTACGACGCTCAAGGTGCTGACGAAATCCGGAATGCCATGGGTCAGCGCCAGGTCGATCAATTCGACGCCCGGCGGAACCGGCAATCCTGCATCGCCGATCACCACTTTGTCGCCATGGCCCAATGAGGCGATCAGCCGTGATAACGCGATGTTGAGCAGAGGTGTCTTTTTCATGGTGCTTGAAATGCCTGTACGTCGGACAAAGCCGGAATCGAGGGCTGCGCGCCGGCCCGGGTGACCGATAGCGCCGCAGCCACCTGGCCGAAACGGATCGCTTCAGCTTCACCTTTGCCGGCAGCAAGGGCCGCCGCGAAACCGCCGACGAAGGTATCGCCGGCCGCAGTGGTGTCGACCGCCTTCACGCTCGGCGCCGGGAAGTGCTGGAAGCTGTTGCCGTCGGCGAATAACGACCCTTGGGCGCCGAGGGTAATGATCACCTTGCCGGCGCCCATGGCGATCAGCTTTGTCGCCGCGGCTTGCGCAGTGTCCAGCGAATCCACCGCAACGCCGCTCAGGGCCGCCGCCTCGCTTTCGTTGGGAATCAGGTAATCGATCGACCCATACCAATGCGCTGGCAGCGCACGACTGGCTGGTGCCGGATTGAGGATGACAATCTTGCCCAGTTCGCGGCCGCGCTTGAGCGCATGACCCACGGTGGCATCCGGCACCTCGAGCTGACAGATGAGCAGATCCGCCGCCTGCAACACCGGATCGAAACGCTTGAGTTGATCTGCCGTCAGCGCACCGTTGGCACCGGGGACAATCACGATCGAGTTCTGGCTGTTGTCGTCCACCACAATCAGCGCCACGCCACTGGAACCGTCAACGGTGCTGACCGCCTGGCAGTCGATTTGCTCGGCCAGCAGCGCTGCGCGCAACGCGTCGCCATAGGCGTCACGCCCCACGCAACCAATCATCGAAACCTGCGCACCCAGGCGCGCGGCGGCCACGGCCTGGTTAGCGCCCTTGCCGCCGGAAACGACGGAAAACGACTCGCCGATCAACGTCTCACCACCCTTGGGCAGACGTGATGCCCGGGTCACCAGGTCCATGTTCAGACTGCCTACTACCACTACTTTTGCTGGCATACATTGCTACTCATCGATTCTGTTTCAGCGTTATTTCTGACTCAGCGAAACTGGGCAAATACGCCGGCCAGCGGCGCAGTTGATTCACGCATGACAATACTGGGCGTGACGATGCGTTGTTCGGTGCTGCGCTGCGGCGTAGCGATCCGTCGCAACAGCACTTCGGCCGCCATCTCTCCGAGTTGCAGAATCGACTGCCCCACGGTGGTCAACGAAGGATAGACATAACGGCTCATCTGGATATCGTCGAAGCCGATCACCGACAGCTCGCCAGGCACCCGAATATTGAGCTCGGCGGCAGCCCGCAGCACGCCGATGCCCATCAAGTCGTTGGCGGCGAAAATCGCCGTGGGGCGATTGTGCTGCAGCAGAACGGTGGCGGCGGCGTAACCGCCGGTACTGGTGAAATCGCTTTGCACAATGCGCTCGGGCACCACTTCAATGCCAGCCTCCTCCAGCGCACGGCAGTAACCGGCCAGACGCATCTGCGCGACACTGGTGGTTTGCGGCCCGATGATCGTGGCGACATCCCGATGCCCCAACTCCAGCAGGTGCCGGGTCGCAAGATAGGCGCCGTATTCATGATCGATACGCACCAGATCCACATCGACGCCTTCCAGACCACGGTCAACGATCACCATTGGCGTACGCACGCTTGCCAGGCCCTGGGCCAGACCGCTATCGCCACCGGCCGAGGCGACGATCAGCCCGTCGATGCGTTTTTCCAGCAACACCCGCAGGTAACTGCGCTGCTTGTCCGGGTTGTCGTCGGAGTTGCACAGGATCACGCAGTAGCCGTTGCGCTCGCAGTAATCCTCGATTCCCCGGGCCAGCTCGGCAAAGTACGGATTGAGGCTGTTAGGCACCAAAAGTCCGATGGTTGCGGTGGTCTTGGCCTTCAGGGATCGCGCCACGGCACTGGGTACATAGTCGAGGGTCTGGATCGCCGCCTCGACCTTGATGCGAACTTCTTCGCTGACCGGCCGGGTCTTGTTCACCACGTGGGAAACCGTGGTGTAGGAAATTCCGGCGAGCGCTGCTACATCCTTGATCGTTGCCATGACTCAGGTCCGCCGGCTTGCGCGCTGACTGCGATAAGTATCCAGCACCACCGCCACCACGATAACCGCGCCGGTAATGATGCGCTTGGTCGGCTCGGTCGCACCGATCTGCGCCAGCCCCGCGGCCAGCACGGAAATGATCAGGACACCAAAGAATGTGCTGATGACCGAACCGCGACCACCCATCAGGCTGGTCCCGCCGATCACCACGGCGGCGATCACCTGCAGCTCCAGGCCGGAGCCGGCATTCGGGTCCGCCGCCTCCAGTCGCGAAATCTGGAACAACGCAGCGATGCCGGCCAACAGCCCCATCAGACTGAACACCAGAATCTTGTACGGCTTCGGATTGATTCCCGCCAGGCGCACCGCCTCTTCGTTGGTGCCGATGCCAATCAGGTAACGACCGAACACAGTACGGGTCAACACGGCCTGGG
Source organism: Pseudomonas sp. PDM31 (assembly GCF_019218965.1). Lineage (NCBI taxonomy): Bacteria > Pseudomonadati > Pseudomonadota > Gammaproteobacteria > Pseudomonadales > Pseudomonadaceae > Pseudomonas > Pseudomonas sp. PDM31. Next base: position 46,148 of record NZ_JAHUWS010000005.1, read on the forward strand.
CGACGAAGATGATCAGCAAGGCGATGATGAACGACGGCGAGATGCCGAAGGCAATCGGGTTGGACAGCCAGGCGAAGGCATCGCCGATGTAGGCCGTGCGTGAACCGGTCATCTGGTACGCCACGCCCCGGGCCATCTCCAGCACGCCCAGGGACACGATGAACGAAGGAATCCGCCAGGCCACGGTAATCGAGCCGGTGATTGTGCCAGCGAGCGCCGCAATGGCCATGCCGAGTAATGCGGCGGGCAGAACGCTCCAGCCCCAGCCGAGAATCGCCACGCTGACCGCCGACGCCGCCAGCGCCAGCACCGAGCCCACCGACAGATCGATACCGCCGATGATCAATACAAACGTCATGCCGACCGCCAGCACCATCAGATCAGGAATCTGGTTGGCCAGCGTGCTGAACGTATCGTAAGACAGAAAGTGACTGCTCAGCATTGAGAACAGTACGACCATCGCCAGCAAGGCCCCGGCCAGCCCAAGGTAGGTGCCGAGCCCGTAAAAATTGCCATTGCGCTTGCCAACGGAAGAGGCGGTTTTCATGGAAGATCCCTAGGCGCGGCTTCATTGAGCAGCGCGTCACGTTTTTGGTAGCCGGCGAAAGCGGCGGCAAGCAAATCATCCTGGGTCCAGCTGTCACGCTCGAAGGTTTCGATCAGACGCCCCGCCGACAGGACACCAATGCGGTCGCAAATCAACATCAGCTCCCGCAAGTCACTGGAGACCACCACCAGCGCCTTGCCCTGACGGGTCAGCTCGCCGAGCAGGTTGTAGATGTCGAACTTGGCGCCGACATCGATGCCACGGGTCGGCTCGTCGAACAGCAGCACCGAGCAATCGCGCTCCAGCCAGCGACCGATCACGACCTTCTGCTGATTGCCACCGGACAGTTCGGACACCGACTGCCCCGGGCCGGAACTGCGGATACGCATGGCGTCGATCTGACGCTGCGCCAGCGCGCTCTCGTCTGCGTGATTGACGAAGCCGGCGCTGGAAATCCCCGGCATGTTGCCCAATGCGATGTTGGCACCGATCGATTGCGTCAGCAGCAGGCCTTCGCCCTTGCGATCCTCGGTAATCAGCGCGATGCCGTGACCAACCGCGTCCACCGGGGAGCGGATGCTGACCACCTGCGCGGGCGATCCCAGGGCAACGCTGCCGCTGTCCGGGAGATCGGCACCGAAGATCAGCCGCAGCAACTCGGTGCGCCCTGCCCCGATCAGGCCCGAAATGCCGAAGATCTCACCAGCGCGGACTTCGAAGGACACATCACGAACCTTGTCCGAGTGACTCAGGCCCTTGACCGTCAACGCCGGCGCGCCGATCTTGCGCGGGCCCATATCGATGTGTTCACCCAATTCGCGACCGACCATCAAGGTGACCAGTTGCTCACTGTTGTAGTTAGCCATCGGCTCGACGCAGACCAACTGGCCGTCGCGCAGTACCGCAATGCGCTGCGCGACCCGCGCCAGCTCTTCCAGACGATGGGAGATATAGATGATCGAGACACCGCGCGCCTGCAGACGGGTGATCTGCTCGAACAGCATCTCCACTTCCCGCGCCGTCAACATCGCGGTGGGCTCGTCGAGGATCAGCACATGGCAATCACCGATCAGGTTGCGGGCGATCTCCACCATCTGCTGATGGCCGATGCCCAGCTCACCGACCAGGGTGTCCGGGTCGATCGCGTCGAGCCCGACCTGGGCCATGGCTGCTATTGCCGCATGGCGCAATTGCTTGCGGCTGATCCATCCGCCCTTGTTGGGCAAATTGTCGAGAAACAGGTTTTCCGCCACCGACAAAGTGGGCAGCAGATTGAGTTCCTGCATGACCATGCGGATGCCCAGGCCTTCAGCCTGAGCCCTGCTACCCGGGCGGTAGTCACGCCCTTGAAACTGCATCTGGCCGGTAGTCGGCGTGACCAGCCCGCCGATGATCTTCGACAGGGTACTTTTGCCCGCGCCGTTTTCACCGGTCAGCGCCAGCACTTCGCCGCGCATGAGCGTCAGGTCGATGCCGGCCAGGACCGGTTGAGCGTAGGTCTTGCCGATGCCGCTGACCGCAAGGACAGCGTTCGGGGCGCAAACGGACATAGGGAAATCTCCATGCGCCCGCCCCGAACGGGCGAGCACTGTTGAGGCGCCAGAGGACTACTTGGTCACCAGCTCTACCGGAGTTTCGATGACGCCATTGGCGCCGCCCTCGACCTTCTCGCCCTTGAGAATCTTCAGCGCAGTCTCGATGCCGAATACAGCCTGTCTGGCCGCAAACTGGTCAGCGGTCGCCAGCACGCGGCCATCGGCGAGCATCGGCTTGATGGCATTGATGTTGTCATAGCCGACCACTTGCACCTTGCCGGCCTTGCCCGCTGCCCGCACGGCAGACACCGCACCGACCGCCATGCTGTCGTTGCCGGCCAACAGGGCCTTGGTTTGCGGGTATTCACTGAGAATCGAGGCGGCCACTTTGTTGCCTTTATCGATCTCCCAGTCGCCAGACTGCAGGGACACCACCTTGATCTGCGCCGCTTCCATCGCATCCTTGAAACCGGCGGTGCGCTGCTGGGCATTGGTGGTGGTGGACACGCCTTCGATGATGCCGACTTCGTCACCGGCCTTCAGCTGTTTCGCCAGATAATCACCCACCAGACGCGCGCCTTTGCGGTTGTCAGGGCCTACGAATGGCACGCTGATGTTTTTGCTTTTGACCACGGCCGGGTCAAGCTGATTGTCGATGTTGACCACAGTGATACCGGCGTCCACGGCTTTCTTGATGACCGGGACCATGGCTTTCGAATCCGCGGGCGCAATCACCAGCGCATTGACCTTGGCCAAAATCATCTGCTCGACGATGCGCGTCTGGCCTGCGGTGTCGGTCTCGTCCTTGATGCCGTTGGAGATCAGGTCGAATTCGCCGGAGTGCTCCTTCTGATAGGCCTTGGCACCGTCCTCCATGGTCAGGAAGAACTCGTTGGCCAGGGATTTCATCACCAGCGCGACTTTGGGTTTTTCGGGCGATTCGGCGAAGGCCGAAGAGACAGGCAGTGCAGCGGAGGCGGCAGCCAGCACAGCGATAGCGAGAAGACGTCCAGCAAATGGCAGCTTCATGGGTTCACTCCGATCTTATGATTATTGTGAGCAACGCTTGCGCTGACGTATGTTACAGGCCCGCTGGATGACTATGCTCATCCCGGGCGCCGCGCAAACGTTTGCGTTGACCGAACTATGCGAACCCTGCCGGGATTTGTCAACGGCTGCACAAGGGCTGACGGGAAGAGAGGACAAATGCCGGCACGCTTTGGAAACATCCACGGATAACGACATTTCAAATTCTTGAAAAAAGATCCCTTGAGGCAACATCGACCCCCTGCGGTTTTCTTTAATATCGATGCCACCTGGAGATGCCACCTGGTGAGATGGTTGAGTTAGCCCGTGACAAAAATCCTCGCCCCGCCTTACACCAAACGGAACAAATCGCTGTCAGACGATCTTCTTGAATTTTAAGCAGTTGCGAAAAGCAGTACAGTTAAATACTGTATGCACGTACAGCTTAATAAGGATAATCCCATGGACACCAACCCTGTCATTCCTGATGCCTACGTACGCATGGGCATGCGCGTACAGAAAATCATCAACTCCCCCACTGCGCAGAAAGCCAGGGCAGCGCTGATCTTTCGCCTGCCTGAAGAGCCGGTGGATGAATGGGAGCGCCTGCTCGAAGAAATCGACGAGAACGACAACGTCACCCTCGCCTATCGCGATGATGGTGGCGTGCAGATTTTCTGGGTTGTGCCGAAGGAAGATTGAGTCGATGACTGCCCGCTGTTTCGCTTTACTGTTTCTGCTGTTCGCCACGGGCGTCCAGGCGGACGCACCGCGCACGTTCGATGAGGCCAAGAAAATCGCGTGGGAGCTGTATGCCCCTCAATCAACGGAGTTTTACTGCGGCTGCAAATACACGGGCAACCGGGTGAACCTCGCCGCATGCGGTTATGTGCCACGCAAAAATGCCAAGCGCGCGTCCCGTATCGAATGGGAGCACATCGTTCCGGCCTGGCAGATCGGCCATCAACGCCAATGCTGGCAAGAAGGCGGACGCAAAAACTGCACACGCTACGATGCCGCCTACCAGAAGGCTGAAGCCGACCTGCATAACCTGGTACCCAGCATTGGCGAGGTCAATGGCGATCGCAGCAACTTCAGTTTTGGCTGGTTGCCGGAGCAGTCGGGTCAATACGGCTCCTGCCTGACCCAGATCGACTTCAAGGCCAGGAAAGTCATGCCCCGCCCTTCCATTCGCGGCATGATCGCCCGGACTTATTTCTACATGAGCAAGGAATATGGCGTACGTCTGTCCAGGCAGGATCGACAACTGTACGAAGCCTGGGACAAAACCTACCCGGTCCAGTCCTGGGAGCGTCAGCGCAACCAGAGCGTGGCGTGCGTTATGGGGCGCGGCAATGAATTTGTCGGCCCGGTAAACTTGAAAGCCTGCGGCTAAGCCCGCACGCCCTTAAAAAACACCAAGGGCCCCGGGACGAAGTACCCGGGGCCTTTTTGTGATCAGTGCTCTATCACGCGCAAGGTTACTGAACCGCCGGACGCTCAAGCACCAGCAACTCGATGTTCTGTTTCTTCGCCCGGGTGAGCGATGCGCGGACCTCATCCTGCTTGGCCTGGGCCTCGGCCCGTGAGTTGTATGGCCCCATCAGAATACGTGTCTGGCCATTTTCCTTGACTACACTGGACATGAAGCTGTGCTCGATCAGCCATCCGCTCAGATCGCTGACCGCCTGAGGTGTTTCACCTCGAACTTCAAGATCCCATTGCGGCCCAGACACCTGTGCAGTTGCTGGTTCCACCGGCGGCCGTGGCTTCGGCGTGTCCACGCTCTTGCCCTCACCACATCCTGCCAGCGCCAATATCGCGATTACCCAGAACATTTTGCGCACAGCGTATCCCTCAGAATGCCAAAACGATGATTTTATCACTCATGAATACTTCACGAGACCCGCAAAATGGGCACAAAACAGCGAGAATGATGGTTGCGGCCTCTGTATAGTTACGTCCTGGGAATTAATGTCGCTACTGAACGTCAGAAAGAGACACCCAAAAAGTGAGACTTCGCACTAATCTATACGTACCACCGACCTCTGCACTGTCCGAATCAGGTGCCCCACCAAGCAATCAAGGAGAAGACCATGCTGATACTCACCCGCAAAGTCGGTGAAAGCATAAATATCGGTGATGACATTACAATCACCATTCTGGGCGTAAGCGGCCAGCAAGTCAGGATCGGCATCAACGCACCGAAAGACGTTGCAGTGCATCGCGAAGAAATCTACCAGCGCATCCAGGCCGGTCTGACCGCCCCGGAAAAGCCGCAAACCTGATTCTTGCAGTCAGTAGCCAGCCCGTTCCTCCCCGGACCACGGCTGGCTAAAGATTCAAATCCCGCATCCCGCCCAACTTGCCCGCTCGGCGCTACCCAAAAGCCACTCCCCGCGCCATCCCTGTGGCCGCAACCACCATCAGCAGCACCAGCAGCGCTTCGACATGACTTATGCGCGCGAACAGCTTCGCGCGTGCGGTGTCGATAGCCGTTTTGCGCCCAAGCGCGATCCGCCACTTGATCAACGTCACCATCGGTGCAATCTCGAGCAACAGGATCAGCACGAAAAACGTCATCTTGAGATGGAACAAAGGCTGATGCAGGTAATAGTCCGCGCCTTTTTCATACCCGCCGAAGGCCCGCATCCCGCCACTCAGTAACAGGACGACGGCGCAGATCCCCCACAGGTTGTCCGCGATCAATACGCTGCGTGCCTCCCCGACCCCATCGGCCAATCGTCGAAAAGCCGTGCCTCGCGCCAGCACCGCCCAGAACCCCACCACCAGCGCCAGAAGATGGCCCGCCGCAAGCATCCAGTGAGTCAGCATCGAGAAACTCCTTTCAGGACGAAGTTGAATCAACCTGTCAGTAGTAGCCCATGAAGTGACGGGCTGCATCGGCGCCTTTGGTCGACCTTTTTCGACGGAGCCAGAAAACCGCCACGCACCAACGGCGCTTGAAGAGCCCGGCACACACCACTCGTCGCCTGGGGCAGCGCAGCACTCAACAGGCCTGCATCATGGCGTACGGATTGCACTTGTGGCCTGTAGCTGCCCGGAACGACATAATTCTGACGCGGCAATCATTCAATCAACGCTTAAGGACTTCCAGCGATACGCTCGGCCAGTCACCAGGAGATGTAACGTGTCAACGCTCAATGAAATCGCAATGAATCACGCGAGAATGGCCATGGAAAAGGCTGCAGAGTCGACGGTACCGAGCGAGCGACACATCCAGATTGTCGGCTTCGAAGTACCGGCAATGGAAACGCAACCCAATATTCCACTGCACCTCATCGCTGGAGTGCAGGACGCCCACAACAGCCAGGTGGCCGGTTACTCGGTCTGACTTTTACACAGCGAGCCACGAACTGATCGGCACGTCAGATAACCGCTGACCGTGTAGGGATGGCATCTCAAAGGCGCCCTTCAGACACGGTCACCGGCTGCCCTCTTTCAGCACATAAGCCTTTGCCCGACGCCACTTGCAGAGCGTCACTTTTCCACTGCTATGCTGGTAACAGCTGTTTCCCAAACCAGAGAAAAGCAGCATGGCAGCAGAAGGCAAGCGACTCCCTCTCACTTTCAAGGTTTTGGCCTGCCTGGCCGCAGGCATCCTTGTGACCTGGGTAGTCACAACGCTGCTCGACACTTACTTCAACATGCCATTGCTGGCAGACACCAAGGGCTGGCTGCTACGTGCCGGGGATTGGCTTTTGCTGGAAACGCCAATGCCCAATTGGTCGCTGATGCTGATTATCGCGACTTTGATCGGCACTCTGTCTGTTGCGATTTACTACACCCGCAGCCCTGACGGGGCTGGCGGTGAGCTGCATGAGATAGAGCGCAAGGTTTACAAAAAGAACAACCCGCAGTTTCCGCAACTGACAGAGAACCAAACGCTACTGATGGAAGTTCTGGCCTACCATGCGAACTACCGGAAAATTGCAAGTCTGGACTCAGTCTGCAAACTTGTCTCAATCAGCACACTGGAAGTTGAAGTCGGTCTAAAGCAACTTGAAGCTAAACGCCTAGTGAAGCGAAGTGCGACACGGGGGACGTTCGGCGCCACCACATTTTCACTTACCGTGGCGGGTAAGGATTATGCTCTGGAGCGATTTGAGCTTACTTAGTAGAGACTCAAGGGACGCGGCACTGGGCTCTCGAAACACGACTTCCCTGCGACAGAAAGAATCCCGACCAGGATAGCTCCTATAGGCATTCACATTGCCCAGGATGAACGAACCCTATTTGTGTGAAGGCTCTACAAGAAATCCAAGACAACAAAAAAGGGCCCACCTTTCGGTGAGCCCTTCCAGACCGCCCAGCAGAGCGGATTTTGTTTGGTAGGCGCGACTGGACTCGAACCAACGACCCCCACCATGTCAAAGTCTGCTTGAGCAAGCTGCAAGCCTTGGTGTTCAAGGGTTTCACAGAACGCCCATTCACATTATGAGGCGTTAAAAATGGCCAATTTCCGCTTACTTCCGTCCGGCAACTGGAACGCTCTGGTCGGGTAAAGGGTAAATCTCCCCAATCGAAAACCTTCAGCACCAAAGCAGAAGCAGAGTCATGGGCGAAACAAATCAAATCCGTTACGGTGTATCGCGAGCATCACACTATATACGTTGGGCAGGACCTACTACGAGATGATGCTCAAGGGTAAGGGCAGCTACGACCATGCCCTGAGATTGTGGAACATCTGGGCAGGCACTTCACCCAGCCAATTCACGAAGTCACGCCGCAAAAGATTAATGACTTCAAGATCATGCGATTGAAGAAGGTGAAGCCGTCCACGTGCAGGAAGCAGCTCGCATTCATGTCGCGGTTCTACCGATTCGCAAAACGCGGATTGCTGATCGACATTCACAACCCTGTGAGTGATATCGCACTACCAAAGCCTGATCGGTCTTCCGATGAAGTGATCCGTGCAAGCGAGCTTGAGCGGTTGCCCCACATACATCTGTTGGTCTGACTGATGACCGATTTGAGCAATAACCGCGCAATATGTTTTCGCACCATCGATTAGCTGCCACGCCATCCGGCATTGTGGACAGGAACGAAAAACCAGCTTTTACACCCGCATTTGACAGGGTCGTCAGCAGCAACTGAGTGATTGGCCGGCTTTCTCCAGGCAAAAAATTCCTGTTTAGCGACATGCGGGGCCAGTCGATGGGTTCGCTTTCTCTTGATCTGTCGGTACGATGCGCGCCTGTCGACACTTACCTCCCCATGAATCAAGGTCATCCAATTGACTTCCAAAACTAAAAAAGACCGGATAAACGAAATCGACCTGCTGCGCTTCATCGCCGCCATTGCAGTGCTTGTCTTTCACTATGCGTTTCGTGGCCACGCCTATAACGACTTGTCGGTCATGTCTTATCCGTGGATTACGCCGGTTGCAAAATACGGATACCTTGGCGTCCAGCTATTTTTTATGATCAGTGGCTTTGTCATATTTATGACCGCTGCGAATGCAAATCTCAGGTCATTCGCCACCTCCAGGATCGTGAGGCTATACCCAGCTTTCTGGGCGTGCTGCACAATCACGTTTATTGCAATCCTGTTTATGGGAGAGAATCGCTTCTCAGCCAGCATCGTTCAGTATCTTGCAAACATGACCATGCTGAGCGAGTTCATGAATGTGCCTTCTATTGATGGCGCCTATTGGTCGATCTTCGTTGAAATTCGATTTTACATTTTGATCGCTGTGCTGCTAGCCTTCAAACTAATGCGCCACGCAGAATACTTCATGATCGCATGGTTGCTGTACACTGCGAAGGTCGCGCTTTATGGCACAGATCTACTGTCGATATATTTGATATCGGAATACGCAGCCTTCTTTATTGCTGGGGCATCATTTTTCATGGTTTGGAAAAAAGGACCTTCCATAATCCGGATAGTAACAATCAGCCTATCCTTTACACTGGCAATATATCAATCATTGAAACAAGCAGCAATATTAGCGCCAGTATTCAAACAAGAAGTAAACACGATCATTATTATTGCTATTATTTCTTCGTTCTTCCTACTGTTATTATTGTCGGTCACGCGCAAAACTGGAGTCATAGGCCGGATGAACTGGACCGTCATCGGTGCTCTTACCTATCCCCTATACCTGCTTCATCAATTTATTGGCTACATGACGTTCAACCTTCTCTATGAAAAAGTGAACGTGCATCTTCTCTTTTGGGGGGTCATGGCAAGCATGCTGATCCTGGCGTATGCCGTGCACAGGGTAGTTGAGATCCCTCTATCTACTTCCATGCGCCAGATTCTGCAGCCAAGATCTCAAAGCCCTGAGCGGGCGAGCACTGATTAAGTAGCGGATGGCTCAACAGACGACGTGATCAAGCTTACGTCTTCAAACTGCTGCACCAACCACAGCAGCGCTGCGGACGTCTGATCCTTACGGGTGGCAATGCATCGGCTCCCCAAAGCTCCAGCAACCCTCTCGCCTCGAAGTAATGGGTGTGCTGTAGCCGAAACCAAAAAAGCCCGACCCAAGGTCGGGGCTGGATTGCTTGCATCACTAAACAATTGAGTCATTATCGGGATGCTGCCCACTGCTTTTGCGGTAAATCAGTTAGTGGAGCGGCCTCACCTGCACGTCTGCGACTCTTGCCAAGACACTGCCTTGGCAGCAACCTAGCGCCTGGTCCAGCAACTCACCCGCCGATAATGGCTGATCAAGCACGGTGGTTCAGTCTCAACTGTTTTTTCCCGGCCGGACAGCTTCCGATGGTTATCTTGATGATTAGTTACCCTGCCCGCAATGATCGACGTCATCAAGCCCAAACAAACAACTTGCTCAGTTCGTATTTATAGTACTAAGTATCAGACTAGGATCGTACTCGTGAGCAGTTGAATTTCTTATCAAAAATCCAACATTTATATTGCCGGCTTCCAGATCGCTCTTGAATGGTCTGGAGGAATCTTCAGTAAAGCAGCAAGCATCCTTATCATTATATACCAGCTGAAGCTTTTCAGTTGACTGAGCAATCTCCTTAATAAGATCAATCGTGCCATGTCTTTTAAAGAAACTTGAGCTAATTTGTTCGGCATCGCCAAAAGTATTTTTTGCAAATCTGTACTTTAATGGCATAACCCCCGCCACCAAAATACAATGATCCAATAGATCTTTTAAAACGTTACAAGTGTAAAGCCCAGTTGTCGCCCCGCCAGACAACCCTACAAAATTAATCGCACGGTATTGCTCATCCAGACTTAAAACATTCAAAACGGCATTATCTATAAAAAACCTCATATAATGAGACCGGCCGGTATCAAACATCTCAAAAACGCCATGCCATGCAGCAAAAGAGGTCTCAAGATCCGCTGGATTATAAGTAGCCTCACCGTCCCAAGTTTTAACTTTTATAGGCCGAGACTGCTTATCAATTCCGATGAATGGCATGCTAACCAACAACACGTCATTCTCTGTTTCCAACGCGCCGGATATCAACTCATATGCAAAAACTTCGCTTTCAACTGGGAGGCCTCCATGCCCATGATTATATACAAGGAGGCGCGGTTTTTTTGATTTGTTTTTCACGACACTTTTGATTAGTACAGCGCGCGTTGTGTAATCGGTAACTTCATAGTTAATTGCCAGGCACTTTTTTTCGTACCCCGAAAACTTTTTAATAAAGTCATTATTTAAAGCCTCACAGTTTAAGCTGGACTCCTCTTTAGGACCGGAAAAATCTATATCACTGTAAAGATACTTCAAGCTGCTACTGAAGGGCACTTTATTGAATGCCTTTAACCTAGGTGTGTTATTGAGATTTAACAACCCCACTGAGAAACAAGCCAACACAATAAATGCCAGCGCAGCGATTAATACGAATACCTTAGCTGATCTTTTAATACCCATAGTTATAATTATCTTACCATCTTCAGTTTGATTTTTTAAATTTTAAGCAGCGTCCGTTCACACCCAAAACATTCTACACCACCGAGCTTCCCCAAGGAAAAAATAAAGCTTGTATTTTGCTCTCTGAACAGTATCTTCGCTATCAATTGCTACTAGCACGAAAAACTCGCCCATCCGTTGAAGCTCTTTTATTTTCCTACTTGTGATAAAGAGATTTCCCTGCACTTACGCCCAAGCGCTAACCTGACTCTTCTGATAGCACCAAAGCAGCACCGGGGAAAGTGGCGAGCCGACCCAAAACACGAAGCCCTTCCACTCATAGCTGCCTTCTTCGCCGCTACGAGCATCTCGATGCGTCTATCCTCCACATCACAGACTCACCTCCTGCATTGCGCACCCACAGATTCGACAGCGCAAACAGCTGTGCCGGTTTCTTGACCAAGGCACAGGGCAAATTTTCTTGTTTCAGACTGGAGCTCATCACCCGGGGGGCTCGCTCCGTACCCTGACATGCGCCTTGGCTTTTTCGATCTCATGCATAGCTTACGGTTAGGCTGCCGATGGATTTTCGAACGTCTACGGATATAGGGTAGAGGTGCACTTTTTCAACTTTGGCGTCGGCACATACCTCGGCAGCTTGCTTCTGGCAGAGATCGGAAGCACAGCACAACCATCAAATCGTAGTTTTGTACGAAGCGCAGTTAATATGTTGATTAGTGCCAGGCCCCTCCAGAGCCCGGCAATAAAAAACTGCGTTAGATGTCGAATTTCTTTCCGACTACTCGATTGTCGATTTTCTGGTTTTGAGCTAAGATCTCGAGTTTTTTAGGTTGGCATCCCCCGCACACCCTATTCAGCGCACTGAACACAAGACAAACAGTATTACACCAGAGAGCTCTATCTTAAATGTCAGCTTCACATCCTCACCTGACACACCCCAAGTACCGTGCAGACATTGACGGCCTCAGAGCAGTAGCCGTACTGGCAGTTGTAGGATTTCATGCATTTCCAAGCTTGATTCGCGGCGGATTCGTTGGCGTCGATGTTTTTTTTGTCATCTCTGGATTCCTGATTTCCACGATAGTTTTTGAAAGTTTAGATCGGGGGGTATTCAGCTTTAGTGAGTTTTACGCTCGTCGTATCAAGCGTATTTTTCCAGCACTATTACTTGTGCTAATCGCATGCTTTACATTTGGCTGGTACGCGCTACTTGCTACCGAGTACAAACAACTAGGAAAACATATCGCTGCGGGCGCGAGCTTCATGTCTAACTTCGCACTATGGAGTGAGGCAGGCTATTTCGATAATGCTGCAGAGGTCAAACCACTACTTCATCTGTGGAGCTTAGGTATTGAGGAGCAATTCTACATCATCTGGCCATTTTTGCTTTGGCTTGCCTGGAAACGAAAAATAAACTTTCTATTAGTTGCGGTACTCGTGAGCGCAGTGTCTTTCTACCTTAACCTGAGTGGTATAAAAAAAGATCCTATAGCTACATTCTACTCACCTCAAACCCGCTTTTGGGAGTTGCTCTGCGGAAGCCTGCTAGCCTGGCTCACCCTATACAAAAAAGAAACCTTCACCAAACTTAAATTCAAGGTCAGCACCCGACTTTCTGTTATTGCCGGTCGAAAAACACCTGAAAACAACGAGAGGCTGTTCTCCAATATATTATCGTTACTAGGAGTTCTATTGCTTTCGGTCGGATTCTGGCATATTAATAGTGAGACAGCATTCCCGGGGACTTGGGCTTCAGCACCAGTATTAGGGGCTGTTTTCATAATAGCTGCAGGTTCCAACGCCTGGTTTAACCGGTTGATTTTATCAAACAAGATATTTGTTTGGTTTGGTTTGATCAGTTTCCCCCTTTACTTGTGGCACTGGCCAATTTTATCATTTCTTCGCATCATAGAAAGCGAAGAACCTAGTCGAATGACTCGCATTGCAGCAGTCCTACTTTCTATTGCCCTGGCTTGGCTCACTTACAGGTTTGCTGAGCGACCGATTCGTTTGGGTGGAAATGACAGGAAGAAGCTTTACGGCTTAGCCCTTCTGATGGTGGCATGCGGAACTACTGGATATATAACTTATGCAGCTGGTGGATTTGAATCAAGAGTCAGCTTGCGTAAGACCGCCGGCTTTGTGGAGCTAACAAAAGAATATCCACACATGCCCTATCGAAATGAAGCTTGCGATAGCTTATACCCTGAACTGAAAACGTTATTTTTTTGCCTAATCTCAAAAGAATCACCACCAGAAGTCGTGATTCTGGGAGATTCGCACAGCAATCAATATTATAAAAGCCTTGCCCACAAGTTACCCAACATGTCTGTCATGAATTTAGGCACCCTGCGCTGCCTTCCCTTCTCTTCAGCCACATACGCATCTGCAAACAATTGCGAACCGAAAGTCGCCGCCGCACTGAAATTTGCAATAGAAACCCCCAGCATTAAAACTATTTACCTTGCTGGATATTGGGGGGCTCTCGCCTCCGGGGGGTTCGCCATCGAAAATGAAAACTTTAGACAACCTCGCCCTTTAACCGACAACGATGCTAGAACTTTTATTGAAGCTGGCAAGAAATTCCTTTCGGAAATCACCAAGTCAGGAAAAGAAATCATATTCATTAATGACACGCCCGACTTAAATTTTAATATTAGAAGCTGCTTTGATTCGCGCCCACTGACTATCAAACAAAAGGAAGTCCGCGAAACATGCGGCATAAGCCGCAGCGAATACAGTGACAGATACAAAGTTTATGCTGATATGCTATCAACATTAATAGCCCGCACACCCTCCATAAAAGTTTATAGCCCCATTGATTTATTTTGCGACAACCAGCTATGCAGGGCAACCAACACTGACGGAAAACCGCGTTATTACAACTCCGATCACCTGACTATATCAGGCGCTGATCTGGTTATTGAAGATTTGCTACGAAAATATCCGATCAAGTGAATTGAGAACCAGTATTTTTTCCGAGGTTCACTAGCCCCCATACGAGAACCCCGAAACACCGAAATGGGTAAAATCGCCGCCATCAACGGCAGAAGCCCTTGATGGCAAAGCGATATTAGCCCAGCGATTCATCCTGGGAAATGATCGAGGATCTAATAACCCAGATTCAGAAAGCTGGACACCCACCAATCGACGACCAACTGCTACCCAACGACTTCCTATGGGCGCTGTGTTCCGGCGCCGCCTGGCGGGACATATCTGAACGATTGGCTCTTGGTCGACGGCTTATCAGAGCTTTGGAGACTGGCGAAATCGAGGCGGGTTAGACCAACTGCTCAAACGCTGCATATCAGGCTCAAGGAGCAAGGGCTGATCGATCCAGACACTTCGATGATCGACTCCACAGCGGTACGTGCAACCCGAGCCTGTGTGGGCGCCGGAATAAAGGGGCCTGAAGAACCGCTAGACCATGCGCCGGGCGGCAGTCGTGGCAGACTCACCACCAAGATTCATATGCTCTGCGATGAACACCTCAGACGACATCGTGCGCACCAGTCGCAGGCGTCACCACCCCACGATGCTTGACAAGCGCCACTGGAGGCAATGGTCAGGCCAGGAAAGAAAGTCTCAGCCGGCGCCTAAGCGGACAAAGCTTCCCCTTCAGGCCAAGGCGGCGCCCTCCAAGCCTGTAACACCCTACCCAACCGTGCCAATGCCAATGCCAATGCCAATGCCCCAGAGAGACACTTTTCCACTGCTATGCTGGTAACAGCTGCTTCCCAAACCAGAGATGCGCAGCATGGCAGCCGAAGGCAAGCGACTCCGACTCACTTTCAAGGTTATGGCCTGCCTGGCAGCAGGAATCCTTGTGGCCCGGGTAGTCACAACGCTGCTCGACACTTAGTTCAACATGCCATTGCTGGCAGACGTCAAGGGCTGGCTGCACCTCGTTCGACCCGGCTGTCAATCGTCACCGCTAGGGCTTGCCCATGGTGTGGTTGGCATAAGCGTATCCCATCGTTGCCGCGTCCCGTTCACTCTCACGCCGATACTCGTCACTCAGTGTCCACTTCAGCCGTTCATGTTCAATCTTCAGGGCTGCCAGTTCGATCGAGCTATCCCGGTTCATAACGATAAGTTTGGCGTTGTTCTGGTGGGCCTTCCGCAAGTCCTGGCGAGTCGTTTCCAATTCCGCACAAAGCTGGATGCATTAGTGTTTTAGCATTTCCACGCGAGCGGGCATCCCCAATTCTCAACTTGTGCCATCGATCAAATCGCCTTTCATCACGCACTCCGAAACACCGTACATACGCACAGCATAAATCGAAAAGCAAACGCTCAAGTGAGAGAAGACGGGTGGAGAAAGTGGAGGTTTACGGAAGAGGATTCACAACAGAAAAACGGCCGTTTACGGCGTTCACATTGCCGAGTGTGAACGGCCCTTAGATTTTGTGAACGTTTTGATGAAATCCAAGACAACAAAAAAGGGCCCACCTTTCGGTGAGCCCTTCCAGACCGCCCAGCAGAGCGGATTTTGTTTGGTAGGCGCGATTGGACTCGAACCAACGACCCCCACCATGTCAAGGTGACCCCGAAACCTACGTAACCAACTGATTTACAAGGATAAACAGGCGTTTTATCCGACGTAAAAAACAGCCATATACCCCTATAAGAATCAACAACTTAGCGTTGTATATTCCTACAGTAGTTCCACCCTTCCCCGGCATTCTGTCGACCGACTTCTATACCACCGCTACGGCCCATGAGCAGACTCAGAACCATCTGTGCCACTGCATCAAGCATGACACTTTGCGCTTCTTGTTTTACACTAGGATTGAGCCAATGCCCTGAATTGTGATCAGGGGAACATTGGCTCTCTGAGGCAATGACTTCTTCTTGTGGACGCCCTGAATAGTAATCAGGGGGACCTTCACAGGAATTGAGCATTGCCTTTTTTTTTGGCGCGTAAACCCTGCCTACGGCGCTCTGCCGACTACACCACCATTCCCCCAACGACTGACGACTGCTACGCTTAAAATTCCATGGAGGATTCGCGATGCCAAACTCAGACTTGCTCCCTTCCCTGCTCTTCAAGATCAACGAAAACCAGCTTGCCTTGGAGGCTGCCATCATGGAGCTGACGCTTTGGGTAGAGCAACGCGGTGCGACCGAGGTCGGTGGCAACGTGCGCGGGGCTCTGGAAGCCATCGACAAGAACGAAGAATTCATCAAGATGACGCTCGCAGTGTTGATGACGCCGGAATGAAGTAGTGTCAATGCCTGGGATGCCGAGTGAGCAGCCATTCAAAACATTCGAGAATTCGCCCGCGCCGGCCGTAGCAGACTCGGCATACCTATGCGTGCTGGTCCCTAACCGCGCGCGGCAACCTTGTTTTCATCGCCAAACAAATGGGTTACATGGACTTCACTATGCTCGTACAAGTTTACGCAAAATGGATGAATGATGAGTCTCCTGCAGAATTCGAGAAAACCTGGTTAGAACTCAGCAGTAAAAAAACGCCCTAAGCTTTAACTCTTGCCACGAATTTTTTCTTCGAGAAGAGTTTTCTGCTGCGTCGTATACAAGCTCATTTGTTCTTGTAACGTGGAAAACTCTGACTCAAGCGCTGCAATCATTGAATTTAACAATCCGATCTTATTGCTAACGCCTGCGCGACTGGATTCATTCGTCCCCGAGAGAGCAAGCTGGTGTTCTAACTCGATAAGATTATCCCGCTCGGTCCGCATCGCGGATAACCGTTCTTGAGTTTGAAGCGCTCGTTGAAGGAACACTGAACGCTGGTTTGCGTACCAGCGAGCCTCATTAGCATCAAATGGGAAAGGCCTACCAAAATCAAATTTGATGTCTATACCTTTATCAAGCAACCCACTCTCCGTAGCTTCTTCGCGTATATCCCTTATCTCGTTCACCGCTTGATCTGAAGCATCTTGCTTTAAATATACATTCGCTCTCTCCAAAAAACGATCAGGCGGATACATATAAAAGTCTTGTTCCACCAATGACAAAAACTCTTGTACCAATTGAGGGTGTGGGCCGAGCGTCTTTCCTTGGAAGGAAGCCCACCAGTCATCTTTGGTGTCACCCGTGATGAAAATAATCGGCTTGTTGGATGATTTGGCATAATCGATTATTTGAAGCCAAACGATATAGTCACCGTAAGGCCTACAAATTTCAGAGAAAACCACTGAATCCCCACCCTTTTTCGCATCGCAGAAACCAGGTGGAGTTTTTTGCTCATAACGCAACTTACCATCAACAATCACACTATCTAATCGATCACGAGTAAAACCCTCTCCAACCTTACCCTCAAGCAATTGCTCTAACTGATCCTTGATCTCATCAAGAGTAATTCGTTTTTCATGAACAAGTTTGTTTTGATTTAACTCTGCAACCACCCGATCAAAAACACTCAAACTTTCAGTCAGAGTTTCAGCAGCAACAAAAGGATGCTGATTGTGACTCTCCAAACTCTTTTTTAGGGAATCAACCTTCTTCACCGCATCATCATAAATCTTTCCAACCTCACCAATCACTGTCAATCTGTTGTTCAGATATTCGTAAACCACCTGATGCGGTACCCATAACCGATCACCTAGGGCTTTAAACACTTCCAGTAATTTTGAACAAGTGAAGTCTGAGTATCTGTATAGATTGAGAAGGACATTGGCATCGAGCACAAAAACGCACTCATCCCACATTTTCTCGACGTCTGCTTCTGCTCCTGAGAAATAACCAGGGAATTCCTTCTTCATGATCTGCTCCAGCAGCGTGGTGATACCAATGTGAGATACGCCTTTCAAAATAACCCGAGGCAGCGTCCTTCACCAGCCCCACAATGCTACTCTCGGTTACGTCATACGCATTGCCGTTTAGGTGTGCATTGACGATTGTCTTAAACCCTAACCCGACATAAGCGCCTTTCGCACCAATGAAACCGAGCAAGGTCGAGGTAGTTTTAGACAGCTTTTTGGCTCTCCCCGACCCCATTCGCGCCTTTGTGGCAGGCCAATTGCGGTGTCAAAGCCTGGGATGCCGCATAGGAATCGCCAAAGGCCTTTATAATCAAGGCCTTGAGCTAAAAAAAACCCCAAAAAACCAGTACCTTTTGCGAATCTTTAGAACCCAATAAACATTGGTCCAAACAGTTGCGTTTTGGGGAAGAACTCCCCGCAGAACACCCCTGCCATTGGCGTCCTGCCGACCGAACACCAATCCCTACTTTTGCAGCTCCCGCACATACGCCTGGCACGCAGCCAGCGCAATCAATCCCTGGTCACCGGCGTCGGTGATTCCGATAATTCGTTGAGCATGCGCTGGGTCAAGTCGGGCTCGCGTTCCTTCATGAACCATGCCGCCGGTGCCGGAGGTGGCAGGCACTGCACAGCCACTGGCTGAACTCGCATCGAGGAGGACTGACAGCCGCAGATCAGCAGTGGCAAGGCGATCACGCAGGCGAGCCTGATCTTTTTGTGCATTGGTCAAAACCTCATGATGGGTTTGGTCGCTGGTCGACAGGCGCTTGTCCTGATCGGCGCGAACCTGGGCAGCGGCCGCGTTGCTAATGGCGGTGAGATCGGCCTGATGCAGGCCGGCCTGCTCGGCCAGTTGCTTGCCGTAGCGCCAGTCCTGCACCTTCCACACGCCACCGGCTGTGACGAGCACCAGCGCCAGCACTCCAACCAGCGCCAGCTTCAGCGAGGCCGGGCTCAAGGCACATCCTTAAAGAAGATGTGATGGCCGAGCCTCAACGTCTCCTTGGCACCTTTCACCCAAGCCGGCGGCTTTGGCATGGTGGTCGCGTAATAGTGCGTGGCGCCTCCCGTAGGATCCGGCACCTTGCCGTCAATCACCTGGTCAGCGGCGATCCGTGCCTGCGCTAGCTCGCGGAATGGGATCTGCTTGGCGCCATTCAGGTAGGCGAAGTTCGGGTCGTTCTTGTTCCAGCAACTGAACTGGTAGGGCTTCTGGCACACACCGGCATAGCCCTCCCCCCACCACGATTTGGTCTTGCCGTCGTTCACCCTGTTACAGATGGTCCAGGCCACGGCGATTTGGCCGGCCAGGGATTCGCCGCGGGCCTCGCCCCACAACGTGCGGGCGAGGATGTCGCTGTCTTTCTCAGAAGCGGTCATCACTTTTCTCCAGGCAAAAAAATACCCGCTCAGTGGCGGGCTTTGTGTCTTAAATCTTACAACTTACATCGAAGAAAGTGGCGCAGTGCCTGCATTGAGGCTATCCGTCGAAGGTCCTGCGTTTCCTTTGTATCCGGGCTGTGATGTAATCGCCGCCTTTCCGGCAGGCCAGCCCTGTAATCCCTAGCATTGGAGTGCTGAAATGCGCGCCGCACACATACAAAATCTGACAGGACTGCGGGGATTCGCTGCCTTGTCAGTCCTGCTTCTTCACATCCGATACGGCGACCTTGCCACCCCATACGGCCCTTTCGCTTTTCTGTTTCATACCCGAGGCCTTGGGGTCGACGTGTTCTTCATTTTGTCGGGCTTCATCCTGGCCTATGTCCACGGGAAAGACTTTGGAAACAGCCTGAGACCAAAAGAAGCTATCAACTTCTGGGTGGCCAGGCTGGCGCGCATCTACCCGGTGCACCTCTTTATGCTGGTTCTCACAGCATTCATCCTGCCAATGCATAAATTGTATGAATGGTCGCCTGTTGACACTGCGTTAACGTTTTACGCGAATCTGTTCCTTTTTCATGCGTGGGGAGTAACGTCCGACCTGACGTTTAATCAACCTTCGTGGTCGATCAGCTGCGAGTGGGCCGCATACCTGACCTTTCCTTTCGTCGCCTATTTCACGCGGAAGTGGGGAAAGATTCCTTTCGCTCTACTGCTGATTGGTCTGGCGCTGTACGCGCCCTACCTGCAGCCGAATATGCTGACCAATGGCGTCTGGACCATCAAGTGCATCACCTACTTTGTTGCTGGGTACTGCGCCTACCAGGTGTGCCACGATCTGCCGGACTCCAAACTCTGGCGAATCACTGCAATGGCGATTGCCCCGCTGATCTTGCTGATGTTCTGGATGACCAGCATTCAGTATTACTTCGATCTGGCCTTCCCGTTCCTGGTAATCGTGATGATTGCGAGCCTGTTCCGGGCTGGGCCGATTTGGGGCTACTCCAACCCTGTATCGGTCTATCTGGGAAAAATCAGCTTCAGTTTGTACATGTGCCACATCATGGTGCTGTTTGTGGAGCGCAAGCTGTTTGGCATGATGGATCTGAAGTATGAGATTCCAATCATCTTAGCCTTCTCCATGTTCCTGTATCACTGCATTGAAGAGCCGGCGCGGAAGGTTATCCGGTTGGTGGCCGAAGGTGGTAGCCGCGAGCGTCCACAGAAAAACTTCACTGACAGTCACGCGCTGCCGGCAACAGAGCCGGAACCACAGAAAGAGCACAAAGCTCTGGCGTAATAAATAAGGCCCGTCTAATCAGCGGGCCTTATTTCTGCACGACAAATACCTTACCAACGTATTGGCGAGCGAACCCCGGATCTTACCGTCGTTCTCCCGTTACAGATGGTCCAAGCCACGGCGATCTGGCCGGCCAGGGATTCGCCGCGGGCCTCTCCCCAAAACGTGCGAGCGAGGATGTCGCGGTCTCTTTCGGTCACGGTCATGCTTTTCTCCAGGCAAAAAAAATCCCGCTCGATGGCGGGCCTGTGTTTGCGCTAAGTGCTTAGGCGTCGTTGATCCCAGATGCTTCGGCATTCGCCGGCAACGGGTAACGGGCCTTGATGGCGGCTACTGACGCAAGCCAATTGGTGTAGTCGGGCTCCAGGCCTTGGGAGAGTGCGTCGTAGTCAGCCTCCAACCGCAATGGGTCTGACTCGGCAAGGTAGGCGGCCCGGCGCGCACTAAGCGCTGCTTGCAGCTCCGCATTCTTGCGCTCTTCCAGTTGCTGCTCGGCGGTGACCATCTGGCTGAAATCGATGTTTTTCATTCTGGAAGCCTCACTTCACCATCGGGCGGATTGTAAATGTCGCTGGGGAAGCGGACCGCCACACTGGAATCCGCATCGCAAGGAATCCCCAAGGCGATAATGAGATCACCATCGCGGCGAGTCACATCCCCCACCAGGTGCGGACATTGAACTGCCGACCAAGGCAGAACAGCGCCCTCTGGCAACTCCCGAAAGTCGAAAGACTCCCCGTTGATGATCAGCACATCGCCGGACTTTTGAACTGACAGCGGCGCACGGCCGCCCTGCGGTGAAAGCTTGATGATCATCAGAACCACCTTCCTATTGCTACATACTGGCCACTGCCAATTGTTTGTGCGACCGGACCGTTGCGGAAGAGCGCCGTGGCAGACCAGTTCAGCTTTGAGTTAGTCCTGATGTAGCCATAAACATCATTACTTGTATTAGGGCTGCCAAAGGCCTGAAAAACGTACGCGGTATCGATAAACAGAACCGGGAACGTGCCCAGCGGCGAAACGGTCGCGACGGCGCCGGCGGCAACTGAGAAGTCGGCAATCGAGCCAATACAAATCATCCGGCCGTCTGCAAATTTCGTGGCCTCACCGTTCGCGTTCACGACCTTTTCAACAATGGCGCCGGTAGGTACGCCGCCCGATTGCGAGACAGCGCCAACAATGGCAGCGACTGCAGCGGCGCCAAGGCCCAAACCAGAACGGGCCAACGCCTGAGTGTTGCCGCCCGTCCCACCCTTTGCCACGGGCACGATGTCCTCGACGGAAACCGAGCCGAGCCCGGCCAAGGTAGCGCCCCATTGATCGACCACTTGCCGCATGCGGTCGGCGGACTCTTTCACGTAACCCTGCATGGGTGCCAGGGCATACACCCCACCCGAGGCAGTTGTACCTTGATAGGCGGGGAGAATCGAAAGCACCGTAGTGCTGGCAATGTTCGTGACTTCGTACCAGCGCCCATCCGGACCTTGAAAAGCATCTCCCACGCGAGCGTTGGCGGCGAAGGCCGTGCTGGTGCCGGTCACGGTGGTTCCGCCGTTTGTAACGGCCACTGTTCCTGATCTGTACCAGGGCATAGTTTTTCCTTATCCGAAGGGGAATGGTAGATCTGCGGTTTTGATGTAAAGAGCAACTGGGTAGCGATCAGTCGGCACGCTGTACCAACCACTCGGCCTCGGTGCCACGCCAGTTGTTAAAGTTGTACCGGCTGACGCACCAAACAAAAAACTAATACCGCCAACTCGTCCATACGCGCCTTCAATAACAGCGTATGCAATGGGGGTCGGCCCTTGGGTATCAACTGTTGATGCTGCCCTTGACCAAGGGAGATAGGCTGCGTACTCAACACCCGCTGTTAAAGCGACATCGAAACGACAATCCTGCTTACTGCTGTTAACGTTATCGTCATCTTGACGGCCGGCGAAGACTCCACCCGTGTAGGCCGTTTGCACCCCATAAGCACCCGACGGGGCCGTTGGACCCGGGGGCTGGTATGAACCGGCAATATTCAGTGGCGCTTGTAGTGAGTTGAACGTAAGAACGCCACTTGAATCGTAAGTCTTCAAGTACGGTGATCCCGCAATATTGTCGGCCATCAGGTCGAAGCAGTAGAACTTCGTGTTCGTACTAGCATTGGAGAAATGATAGGTAATGCTGGTTCCTGACGTTGTAGAGCCATTCAGACAACCTGACCCGACCAAGAATACGATCGGTGACTTAGCATTGGTGACGGTGAAACTCCACACCTGATCATAATTTGTTGGCGCATTGACTGATGTTGAAGCTGTCCAGTTCGCCCCGTCTGTTGGGTCCAACTGGGCAGACTTGAGCGTTCGGCGGGTCCAAGACGAGCTGTAAGCAAGGTATCCACTCTTGACCAAGCCATAGGTGATTTTGCTTGTGTCAAACAATAAGCTACCGTCTGACTTCTTAACTATTAACTGCGGCATTAATAGTACCCATAATAAATTCTTGCGTTAGCTGAAAAGAACCCCCACCCGTTAGTTGCATAGGAATACGCCCATGACAACGTGCTACCTGAAAGCGTTACACCGGGCAGCTTTCCGGTAACTCCCGTCGTCACCAGCGGCACAATAATGTAGTACTGAGTTTTACCGGCCGGAGGGGCCTGAATGGTAATGCTACCAGCCGCCCCCCCTGTATCAACCGACCCTTGGGTTTGACTGATAAACATGGTCATATCGACCATTACTTTACCAGCCGAATTTTTGATTGTGATCCCCGTCATGGCTATAGGCTCAAATCAATCCCTAGGACACCATTCGAATGGTAGAACTTCAAGGCGTTACTTGTGAGCTGCATCCTCCCCCCGCCATAGGTGCCGTTCATTTCAAAACCACCATCCTTGTTGATGATCCAACCACTTGTGTTGAACACATAGTTGCTGGACTGAATGTAGTTACCAATTTTGGCGTTACTGATGGAGCCGTCCTCAATGAATGCCGACCGCATGAACACTTGCCCGCCGGTAATAGCAAACGGAGAAGACAACGTACCGTTGACGCCGTTTACCACAGCAAAAAGATCCGCGCTCACCAGGAACTTGCTTTGCAATCCAGCCGGGCCGTTCTCAATGCCCAGCCCGATGCCCGCCGCCACGTATTGACCCTGGCTGTTCAGCTGCATCTTTACCGACCACATCGTGCTGGCCTTGCCATCGAGCGCCACCACCGCCTGGCTGACTGTCTGTACGGCTGCGCTCGTACCGACAATAGCCACTTCCAGCTGTTCGGAGCGCCGTGCCTGGGCCGTATCACCATCAGCCCTGACGCGGGTTTCCTGAGCAAACTTCGCTGTGGATCCCCAAGCCTCCAGCGCTCCAGCCAGAGCGCCCTCGCCGTCATCTTCCCGCCCGGACGTGTAAACGGCTTCTAACGTTGTCCGCATCGACGCCACCGCCGCGTCGGTATCCACCTGGGCTTCCTGCGCGGCTTGGATATTCGCCGTGTTGCTGCCGACTGATGCGTTCAACAGATCCAGACGGCTTGCTGTTGCCGCGCGGTCGGTGGCAACCACCGTCTCCAAGCTGCTGATCCCGGCCTTGTTGTCTGCTACCTGGGCATCAAGCGTGGTCAGGCGAATGACCGTTGCCTCGTTCTGCGTAGCGCGGGTCCGCACCTCCACAGCAAACTTCGCGAGGCTGTCCCACTCATTCAGGGCGCCAGCCAAGACCCCCTCCCCATCCTCATCCCGGTACGACGCCTGGAGCGATTGCAGGGAATTCGCCTGAGCCGTGAGCTTTCCATCCACCGTGGTGATATCGGTCGTGTTTTTATCGATCTGCACAGCTTGGGCGTTGACCGTCGATACGATGCCGCCAATGTCCAGCCAGTAGGTCGAATTAGGCGGCGCATTGCCACCGCCGGCATTGGCGGGAACAGCCTGAATGGCGGTGTACAGGCGCTGGCCGCTGCGCACGTTGTCGTTTTTCAGGTAGCTTTTCGTCGGATCGTATTCCAGTGCATCTATGACTTCGTCGATCCGCCCTTCAAGCTCCTCCTTGGCAGCTTGAATTCGACTATTCACAGACTCCGGTCCGTCACTGGATATCTTCTCGATCTCGTCGAAAAGATACTGGCCAAGCTCGGACTCGCCAATCTGACCAGCGAGCATGTCCAGGATCGGGCCAGCCTCCGAACTGGCCTGCCCCATCACGCCATTTGCCACTGGATAGTACGGGCCGATGTTGCCGGTCCGGTCTACCAGGCGCGCCCAGAAGAAAAACCGCGTGCCGGCCAGTAGGCTCTGCATCCGGTAGTCCGCCTGCGGGTAGGCCAGGTCGGCCAGCTTGGTCGCATCACCGAGATTGATTGTTGGGCCATACCAGATTTCAGTTCGCTGGGTGTCCTCGGCACCAGCCGGGAATCCCCACTTGATGCCGATCCCGAACAATTCGCTGGTGGTGGTCAGGAACGACACCGCCGGCGGCAGACCTTCTTTGCCCTTGAGGTCGGTCAACATCGAGTTGCGCCAGACCGACGAGATATCGAAGGCGCTCACAGCGCGAACACGGGCCACATAGGCGCCCGCGTAGATGCCGACCACGTCGACGCTGGCAGCGCCAGTGCGCGGGAGCCGGATCCAGTTGCCGCTGTCCTTGCGCCACTCCACGTCATAGCTGACCGCGCCGTTCACCGCCGGCCAACTGATCGTCATGGTGGCGACGGCGATGCCCTGGGAGACGACCGAGCTTGCGGTCAGGGTGACGCTGGCCGGCGCCGGTACCACGGCGATCGGAATGACGCTGATCGGCCGATCTTCCAAGCGGGCACCGGTGTCGATGTGCGCGAACTTGCTCGGGTCGTACTGAACGGCCGAGATCTCGAACACACCCGGCTCGGGACGGGATACGCTGGTCACCCGGTACAGCGGCACAGCCAGATCGTCAGCGTCGAGCGCCCAGACAAGTTCGCGCTCCGGTACCGCCGAATAGGCAACAGTTACTGTCACCACACGGCCCGCCACGGATTGCACCGTACGCCCTTCGCATTTGCCGTTGGGCAGGTTCAGGATCAGTCGGTCGCCAGCCTTGGCCTGGGTGTCGCGATCCAGCGTAATGGCGCGACCAGAAACTGCGGAGATTCGCCCGCCGATTGCACGGCCCGCCAGCAGCTCGTCGGCCACCGGAATGACGTAGCCAGGCAGCGGGATGCGCCCATCGAGCCCCACCTTGAAGCTGACAGCCCGGTCCTTGGCGTTGGTCAGCAGTGCCCACTTGCCGCGGCGCTGCGCCTCCGACTCCCGGGTGCAACCGATCGCGCTGATTTCCAGAGGGTTGTCGCCGTAACGCCGCTGCAGCTTTGGATCGGTCACCGAGGTGACGTCAGTGTCGTAGTTGTTGGCCGGGTTGTCGTAGCTGATCAGGGCTCGACTGAAGCGGGTACGCTCCGATGCGCTCGTATAGGTGAACTTGCCATCGATGACGTTCGCCCGGGTGTAGGCGAAGTCGAAGTCAGTCGCCCGAGGCATGTCGGACAGGCTGAACAGCTGGCCCTGCGCCCAGTAGGTCATGCCCCGGTAAATGGCCGAGATATCACGCAGCAGCGACCAGGCATCGGCTTTGCCCTGCAGATTGAGGTTGCAGATAAACCGGGGCTCTTGCCCGCCCTTTCCGTCCGGCACCAACTGATCGCAATACTGGGCAATCCGGTACAGTTCCCACTTGTCGACCATCCATGGCTTGATGCGGCGGCCCAATCCAAAACGGTCCGAAGTCGTGATGTCGTAGGTCATCCAGGCCGCATTATCAGTCCACGCCTGCTTGAAGGTGCCGTCCCAGATGCCGGTGTAAGACCGGGTGTCCGGGTTGTAATTGCTCGGTACCGACATCTTCTTCAGCTTGGTTTCAACGGTCGCCGCGGGAATGTTGCGGAACTGCTCGGCCGAGAATTCGATGTAGAGCAGCGCGGTGTTTGGGTACCGAAGTTTGGCGTCGATGACTTCAGTGAAGCCCGCAATCTGCATGGTGTCGGCGATTTTGTTGTTGTTCTGGTTGGCCGTGATACGAGTGACACGCATCAACCAACCACTGGTAGCTGCGGGCAAATCGATGCGGCGCGTGCGCTCATAGGTGCTGGTGGTCTTGCCGTCTACAGCCTCGCTCAGCACTTGCTGATAAGCGCCTCCATCGGTGGCCAGCTCGACTTTGTATTCAATCCGATAACCATTCACGTTGCCGCTGGCATCGACTGATTGCAGCGCAGGCCAGGCGAAACGCAGGCGCACGGCCGACAGCTCAGTATTGCTGATAGCCCGCACATAAGGCGTACCGCTGCGCAGCTCGATGCCGAGGGTAGTTTCGTTCTCGATCGACGGAATACCTTGGATGTACTCCTGCTCAATTGAGCCGTTGCGGTACTCCCACTTCACATTCGGGAAGTTCATGTTGCCCTGGGGATCTTGCAGCGGCGTATTGTCGAGGTAGATATCCTGCGCGGTTGGATTGCCGGCGAACTCGCCCTCGCCCATGGCGATCAGGATCTTGGCCATGGCCACCGAGCGCAGGCTATCGGGCGCTTCTGTCGGTGTCTTCGGTTTATCCGATCCGCCCTTGGCGCCGTGAATATCAAGCTGCTGTGCTGCGCCCATGCTTTTCTCCAGGCAAAAAAAACCGCCTCTAGGGCGGCCGTGTGTTCGACGGTTTGGCTACATCTGGTCTTCAGCGTAAATCGCAGCGCTGATGATTGCTCCGCCAACCCGACGCTTGCCGTAACAGAGCGGGACCGGGTTGCCGGATGCCGTGGTATTTTTGGCGCTGCCGAAGGCGTAGCCAGGCGTGTTCTCGGGGGCGGCGCTGGTCTTCAGACCCTTTGGTTGCGGGCTTAGCATTTGGATGACGCCTCCGGCTGCAAGTGCAATGCCTGGCCCTACAAGTGCAAGGCTTGCGCCGCCGGTTGGCGCAGACAAGAGATAGCCAGCAGCAATCAGTACAGCCCCTACCACCGTCTGGATGATCCCGGATCGCTTGCGGCCGGTCACAATTGGGGCAATGCGGATATCTCCATCACCACCGAACCCAAGCTCCTTCTCTTGCAAATTGTTCGACCCGCGGAAAACCGCGAACTCTAGTCCTTGGCTCTTTGCGTTTGAGATGAATCTCTCGAGGCCGGGAATCTGCACGCAAAGTGCTTTTACCGCTTCTGCTGGAGTTCTAACCGACAACCTGAACTCACGCCCAAATTGCCTTAAAGCCCCGTACAGCTTCACAGTGGTTAAAGGTTGATAATCGATTGCGATGGCAGGCATAGCTTTTCTCCAGACAATAAAAAACCGCCCGTAGGCGGTCTTCGTATCATTCGTTAAAGGCAAGATCGAGCAGCTTCTGCCCATTTTCCACTTCCCACGATCCCGCTGGACTTGTAAATCTGAACCTGCGACCCGGTACCAGCCTTGTCGATATTAGCCAGCGCTGCGGCGCCAACAAAATCCACGCTCAACAACAGTCGATACCCAGTTTCGGTTTCGGTAGAGGTGGTGGCGGCATTGATTTCTTGCCACTTTGGCATCAGGCACTTGGCATATTTTGCAGGCGCTTTCGTTGTTGAAGCGGCAAGTTCTGGCTCTCCACCCTCAAGGGATGAAACCGACGAACACCCCGCCAGCAACGCAACAGCCAACGCCCCTACGATCAATTTCATGCAGGTCACTCCTGTGGGAAAGGCTGCACTTTATCTCGGTACTGTCCGCGCATCCAGTGTGGACAAAAGGCCAGTAACCGAGGTGGCGACACTCGTAGTAGCGTTGTGCCGCCAACAACTACCGCATGGGAGGCGAGTATGGCTTTTGTTACAGAAGAAACAAAAAAATACGTGGTGACCACTGATAAGCCCCAAAATGACCATTGGACGCATGTCTATGGCATCGGGCAGAAAGTACCTGTTTCGGGTATCTACCGCTGCGTTGCCTGCGGCGACGAAATCACCTCCAACCAAGGTGATCCATTCCCGCCACAAAACAAAACTCAACATCAATGCCAAGGAAAATCTGTCCAATGGGAACTGGTCGTACGAACTCAAACGAAAGCTTGAGTGAATCGACTGATACGTATCCCAGTCCTTTGCCTGCAAGCCCAAGGACTGGGATTGCGCCAGTTTCGGCGCGTTTATGACCTGGAGGTCATGTGAGCAACGAAGACTTTAAGCCTAGAGAGCCTTTTTCTATCGATTGGCCACGCCAATACAATGTTGGCCCCTCAGACGAACACCTTCACGCGATGGGGCAGTTCATCGTCAATTACTCGGCAGTCGAATGGCAGCTTTCCGAGCTCTTTGCCTTCTTTCTCAAAATGCCAGTTTCGGAAGCCCAAAGGCTTTCAGTCGAAGCCAACATCTCGATGGCTGGGATGATCAGGTACGTTCAAGGACAAATAGCCCATTCGAAAATCAGCGATCAACAGACCGTAGACGATCTTTTGCACACGCTCAAATCGTTCGATGCAATCAGTGCGCTGAGGCATAAAATTGTTCATTGGCAATGGGGGCTGAATGAAGGTCCGACAGCATCGTTAACCGACCTGATTAAGCCCAAGAACTCAAAAAAATCGAATGCAACACTCAACATCAGTGAGCTTAGAGAACAGTGCCTAAAGCTCATGAAAATTCTGCAGGCAATATCGCTAAACGGAGAAATCATCAGGGGCGTGAAAACGCGCGCTCAGATTCTAGAAATCCGCAAAGGTACATCTCCTGAAAAGCTCTTTCGACCGTAGACCTTGATATCGGCCATTGTCCAGTCTCTTCCAGAACAGCCAATCCAACTTCAACCATCGCCCTGGAGACTGGAATGTCCTCAGCGTTCATCGCTTTCTGATCGGCGCTCACAGCACGAACATCCATAAACACCTCCGCGGCACTGCCGCATTATGTGATTGATAGGGCATCCTTGTGCCTGAGAATCAGACGAGTCCGGTCGAGCCAGGGTCCGCCGAACACAATGACCTCCGACGGCCTGCCGTACAGGTGGTGCAACAGGAAAGGGCCAGGGCCGAAGGTCGCCGCATCCTCGCCAGGTAGTGCCGGATCGCTGCCAAGGAAAATGCCAGCATGATTCGGGTAAACCGTGCGGCCCACTTCCATGACGATCATGTCGCCACGCTGCGGCTGGTCGACCTTGTAGAAGCCGGCAGCCTCATAGTTCGCTTCGTACAGACTGGTGTTGTCCTTGCTCTCCCACCAGCCATCGGCCCGTTTGAAGGCCTCAAACTTAAGGCCCCATTCACGCCTATACCAGTCGGCGCAGACCTGCCAACAGTCCCACGCGCCGTGCACGAATGGCCGCTTCAGTAACGGCACCTCGCCGCTCGGCATGATTGTGCGCAGATCGCCCTCGGGCCAGCTAAGGATGTGCCACGACAGCGCGGTCGCTTCGCACATGGCGAGGTCGCGCGGCGAAGGTCTGCTGGTCGCGTCCGGATGGGAATGAACCACACCGATCACTTCGCCGATATCCTCGGCCGCAGCGTAGTCCTCCGGATCGATCCGGAACTCTTCGTTCGGCTCGGAAGCAATATTGCGACATGGGTAGTACTGCTGTTTGCGTCCGATCGCCAGCAGCAGCCCGCAGCATTCTTTCGGGTACTCGGCAACCGCGTGCGCCTCGATCGCGCTCAGGATTCGCTTGTGCATGATCAGCTCCGGGCGATCAGTGATACAGCAGGGAACCCCCCGTGGGGAAGTTGGTTGTTGTCGCCGAAGCGCAACTTGCAGGACTTGATCCCGCCTTTGCACTGGTCCTCGCCGGGGTCGTCGGTGGGGTTGTCGTCGTCATCGAACATCGCGCCGCCGGTGTAGCCGCAGTTCGGCCCGCGGTAGCCTCCGGTCATAGCCCAATGGCAGAAGGTCGTCATCTGGCGGCCAGGCAGTCCGTGGTTGTCGATCTCCCCGGGCGATGAAAGCTCCCACTGCACGAACTCGCCGTCCTCACCGGTTTTCTGGTCAACGAACCAGATCTCCAGCGCCTCCTGTGTCGGGTCAGCGGTCGGGTTGCCTTCTGGGAAGTTCACTGCATCAAGGTATTGAGCCATGGTCTCGCGCACGGTCAGCTGAAACTTCAGCAAATCGTCGAAGGCCAGGCACAGCGCCGTGATACGCCCGTTGACGTTGCCAGCACTGAACACTGGCCGCGTTGCGGTGCCATTACTGTCCGCGCCGATGCCCTCAATCTGAACCGGCCAGGCCGCGTACTCGTTACCCTGCCACCAGATCGACTTGGCCGGCAGTTCGTCGACTGAGCCCTCGTAGGCCAGCAGCTCTTCGGGCGTGTGAGGGATTGCGTGCCCATGAAAGCGCAGCACGTCAGCGCCGTATTCCGTGCCATCAATTTCAAACAGCCGCACTTCCCCGCCGGGCTCCAGTTTCTGGATGTCCGTTATCAATGCCATGCGGCAGTTCCTTATGGATGAAAGGTTTGTTCTAGGGTCAACGTCAGTGTGTATACGTCCCCGCCTTTATGCGCTGGCTTGTAACCGTTGCATTTGTAGAGGCCGAGCTCGCCGAGAGGTGGCGTCCACAGGAAGGCTTTCGCCCCCGCGTGGCGGTCGAGGAAGGCGATAATCTCTTTGATCGTGGCGGCCTTGCCGGTGTAGCTGAACGGCCAAGACTGCGCCTTGTTGTTGATGCCGTCCGATACCGTCTGGCTGTAGCCGTCGGCAAACTGCTTGGAGCGCACCCGCTGACTGATGTCCCCCTCGGCACCTTTTTCGATCTGCCAGGTGAATCGCTCAATTGCCATAGATCACCCTTTGATTGCTCTGGTAATGCTGCCGCCTTGGCCGAGATCCTTGCGCAGCAGCTGTCGATATTTCTGCTCGACGAAGTCGCCAAGCTCTTTGCCGAACTGCTGATACGACGGATCGCTGGACGTTGCGCTGCTGCTTCCATCGCTGGCGACATTCACTTGCACGCTGATTTGCGTGGCGCCGCCACCGCTCATGGCTTGGATGCCAGCCCCTCCGCCAGAGGTCAGTGGTGTGACACTGCCGCCATTCGCCCCGGTCATGAGGAAGGACCTGCCGCCCTCGCTGTACAGTTCAGGCCCCAGCTCGTTGACCTCATACAACGAATTGGCCGCGACCGGACCACCAGAGGCTCGGTAACCTGAGAAATCAACATTGGTGTAGCCAGCCTGCGAGGCACCAAGATTCGACGAGGTCGCGCCGGCAGAGTCAGCAGACAGCCCATTGCCGGAGCCACTGCCAACAAAATAATTGGTAGCTGCACCGACCAGACTGCTGAGCAATGCCGAACTGGCTTGCCGCGTGGCGATCCGCGCCATGTCAGCCAGAATCGACTTGGTGAAGTCGGCAAACGACAACTTGCCGGTCATCGCGAAATTGACGATGGCGTCTTCCATCGAGCTGAAGGCATTGCTGAACAGGCTTTTGGTCTGCCCGGCAACGTCACGCGCCGACTCCAGATAGTTCTGCCATGCCGACGATGCGCCAGCACTCCAGTCGCCCTGGGCGGCGGTCA
The DNA here is from genome assembly GCF_019218965.1 of Pseudomonas sp. PDM31. Classification (NCBI taxonomy): domain Bacteria; kingdom Pseudomonadati; phylum Pseudomonadota; class Gammaproteobacteria; order Pseudomonadales; family Pseudomonadaceae; genus Pseudomonas; species Pseudomonas sp. PDM31. The sequence goes on from NZ_JAHUWS010000005.1 coordinate 78,060, forward strand.
TATCGTCGTAATTGGCCTGCACTGTGTCGTGCAGATCCTGCTGAGTCGCTTTCAACGCCTTCAATTTGGCGTTGTACTCGTCCAGGCTCATGCCGCGCGAGCCGTCACCGTACTGGTTGGCCAACTCCAGGCGCTGCTGGTTGAAGCGGTCATCGATTCCGTTCTTCTGATCCGTCAGTGCGCGCTGCCGGTCACCCTGACCAAGGCCAGATGCCGCCCGCAATCCCTGCTGCCGAAGCGTGTCGACCTGTTGCTGCAGGGCGCTGGTGTACGTGTTGACTGCGAGGGTCTGCTTGCGCAGGCGTCCTTCCTCGTTGGTAGCGATGAGAGCCAGTTCGCTGTCGCTGTCCTGCTGGGCTTTGAGCATGGCCGATCGGGCATCCGAGATCTTTTGATCAATCTGGATGACCTGCGCAGCGGTTGTGCCCTTCTTGGCCTTGGCTGCTTCAAGCGCATCGATTTCCGCCTGATAGCCATGGGCAACTTCGTCGGCCTGCTGCTTCAACAGGCTGACCCGCTGCTCGGTGTAGCTGGCCTGGCTGATCACGCCGGCGCGCTGGGAGGCTTCCAGCTCCTTGTCCGCGTTTTTGTAATAGGCCAGGGTTTCGGCCAGCACGTTCTTCGCGTTGTTGAAGCCCGCCAGCTCGACACTGCCAGCGGCAGCCTTCGGATCCTTGAACTTATCGTTGAGGTTCCCCATGTTCTTGGCGACTACTGCAGGATCAAGTCGGGAGTCGTTCGGGTTGACCTTCCGAATGTCGTCGAGCTGCTGCTTGTATTCCTTCAGAGCCTCGGTGCGCTTTTGTTCATTCGTCCACGAAGACTTGGTGAGAGCGTCGACTTTACCCATCGCAATAACCGCAGCGCCTTGGGCTTTCGTCTGCTCACCTTGCCATTTGGCGATATCGGCCTCGGCGTCCCTCTGATCCTCCAGCATGTTGAGCTGATTGGTATAGAGGTCGATCATCTCCTGCTTGTTCTGGAACAAGCCGACGTTGCCGGCTTGGGCCGACGCCAAATTGCGGCGCGCCTGCTCGATGTCTGCACCAATATCTGGCCGGCCGATGTTCTTCAGATTGTCCGCGGCGCGCGCGACAGCGTTGTAACCCTTTTCCCAGAAACTCAGGTTTTCGAGAATCTTCGGTGTGCGCTCATTGATGGCATCGGCATATTGTTCTGTCGCCAGCTTCACCGCGCCTGCATGATCGCCCTGCTCTTCAAGGGCGGCGATCTGCGAGTAAACCGATGCAGTCAGGTAGTGGTACTGCTCGTTCAGTGCAGCGGAAGCCTTGACCGGGTCATCTGCCAGCTTCGAGAACTCAGCGACGGTTTCGCTCACTGCCTTTCCGGTCGCTTCCTGCATCGACACGGCAGCCTGGGTGATGCCGGTGAAACTCTCGCCCGCGATCTTGCCATTGCCAGCCAGAAGGGCCAGAACCTCAGCGGCCTGCCCGGTCGTGCCGACAGTGGCGCTCACTTGCCGCGCCATCTCCCCCAGTTGCCCAGCACTTACACCGGCGTAGTTGCCGGTCAGGATCAGGGACTTGTTGTAGCTGTTCTGCTCTTCGCTGCCCTTGTAATAGGCGTACGCAAGCACGCCAACAGCGGCGGTTGCCAGCGCTAGCGGCGCAAGCATCGCGAGTAGCCCCGCAGCCCCCTCGCCCGCACCAGCGCCCAACTGAGCGACCGCACGAACACCGCTACCCCAGTCACCCGAGGACAAGGCATTCCCCAACTGCACGACGTTCTCTTGCGCCTGACGGGTGCCGAGGCGAAGTTTGTCGAAACCGGTGGCGGTCTTTTCGAGCTTGGCGTAATCCTTATCGATCTTGCTCAGGGCCGAATTGTACTGGTCCTGGCTGATGCGCCCGGCGTCGAGGTGTTTCCCAAGTTGCTCAACTTGGGTGTCCAGCTTGGTCATGGCCGCCCGGGCGGGGTCGATCGCACCCAGCAGGCTGTTGAGGGCTTTCTGTTCATCCAGCGTCGACTTGGCCAGCGCGGCCTGCTGCTTGTCCAGTTGCGCGGTGATCTTGGTGAACTCAGCCTCGCCGTACGCGCCGGTTTGGGTCAGCTTCGCCAGGTTCTCGCGCTGTTTCGCCAGCTCCTGCGTAGTGGTCGCGCCTTTCGACAGCGACTTCTCCAGTGCCTGCATTTCGTTCATCAGGCCGACGGCAGACTGTTCAGCGCGATCGCCAGCCTTGGTCAGCTTGTCGAGATCGGTCGCAGCGTTGGCGGCATCAGCCGAATCGACCTTGATGCCGAGTTCTGCAATGTTCATCGACTCACCTTGAATAATTGCCCGCTCTCACGGGCTGTTGTAGCGGGCTTCAGCCATAACCGCGATGGCTTCCGACTCCATAACGCGGACATCCTGAAACACGCCGGGGCGATCCTTCGCCAGGATGCCGACGAGCTTCATCACATTGGGCAGAACGCCGTAATCGAGACCGGTTGCGCCGCACGTGCCGGTGCGCCACTGGGTTCCCATCGCATCCATGACGAGGAAGGACAGCCAGTTGTCCGGCCAGACCTCAACGACCTCGTCATAGTCCTCCGGCGAGAAGCCAAATAAGGCCATTTGCTCGGCCGATCCTTCGGACTCATATAGCGCACGGGCAGCGGCGGTCAGTTTCCCAGGCGGGCCTTGCCGAATGCTTCGCTATAGGCCTTCACCACGGCATCCGAGACGCCGATGCAGCTCTTCACCAATGCGGTGATGGATTCGTCGCTGAGCTTGTCGGTGAAGCCCCAAGAAACAACCAGGTCCTTGATCTGCTCAACGCCCTGCTCGACTTCTGCGGCGGTAACCTCAGACAACGTCGGCTCAATGCCCTTGAAGCGCTCGCCAATGGCCTCTGCCTTCTCCTTCCAGGAATCGAACAGTTCCGCGAGCGCAGTGCGGTCACGGTACTTGAACGTGAAGGGCACCACGGCAGGTTTGCCGCCGACCTGCGGGATGGCCACTTCGACGGTGAACGTCGGCTTTGGCGCGATGGAAAACTTCGGCATGTGAGCCCCTTAAGCGTTGTATCGGGTTGGGCGGGAGGCGAACGACAGAGTGATGGTCCGCGTCATGATGTTGTTTCGGCTCAGCGTCGGGGTCGCGGTGATCGACACATAGGCGTAGTAGTAGATCGTTGCACCGCCTGGGAGGTTTGCGCGGATCAGCCGCGGTTCCTTGTCTTCGTCGGCAGCTTCTACGAGTGCGACATAGGCCTGAGCCGGATCATCCGCCACCGGCAGGGTCATACTGCTGGCCGATTTGGTGGTGGGCAGCTGACGATCATCGTCATCCTCGAGGAAGCCATAGGTGAGGAATTGCTGTTCACCGCCGTTAGCTGCGGGCTCAGTGATCTGTGCGATCTGAGTCCAGCCAGAAGCCTCGCGAACCTTACCGGCGCCGGAACCGGCTGGGTAATTTTTCACGCTGCTGGTATCGATGCCCTCAGCCGCGAACTCGCCGGTTTCGGAGTCGATGACGCGCGCCGGGCGGCCGTTCAGTTTCGCCCAAGCGGATTCGATGACAATCACGTCGCCATCGGTCAGACCATGCGCGGCCGCCGTGAGTACCGCCGGCTTGGCGTTGCTGATTGCGGTGAACGGTTTCGCAAGGCTCAACGTGGCCGCAATCTCGAAGGTGGTACCGTTGGGAATCTTGACGCTCATGGGTTTTCCTCTTTGCAGAAATGACAAAACCCGCTCAATGGCGGGTTCCGGGTTTGCCCAACGGGCGGATCTAGTTGGTGTCAGCTCGATAAAGGAATGAGACCGGCACCGTGTAGGTGGTGTCGTCCGGAATGCCCGGACCGGGATCGACTGGCGTCATCGTCACCACCGTTAGCGCACCCTTCGTGTTGCGCTCATACAGCGGGAACAGCGCGGCGATCTGATCAGCCAGTGCGCCAGCAGCACCACGGTACTTGCCCGAAGGCGTCACGATGCTGACCTGAAATACACCGGTGTACAGCTTGTGGTCACCGCCCAGCGTGTTGCTCGCGGTGTCAGCGGGCAGCGTGAAAGCCTTCAGGTAGGTGGTGCCGTCGACGGGAGTGTAAGCCTCGTTCTCGACGACCACTTTTAGCGGCACAGGTAACACTTTCGCCCAGGCGATAAGCTTGGCCTCGTAGATCGACGCGATGATGTTGTGACTCATACCTGGTTGTTCCTAATGGCCTCCAGCACGATCTGCTGGAAGCGGGCCACGGTGATGCGGACCATGCCGGCGGGTGCCTGAGTCGAATGCCCGAACTCCAGCGGGATCGCGTACGGTAAGTTATTGATGAGGTAAGCAGTCTGGCCGGCAGTGAAGTCGCTGACCGCTGAAACCAGCGCGGCGATCGTCTCTTGGCCACCCGGATCAACCTCGTCGAAGGTGACGTTTTCGATGACATCAATCGAAAGGTGCCAGTTGGCTCTGAACCGACCACCGACGTAATCCTTACCGGCAACCAGACCGTTCACGTTGAAGTTCTGGTCGCGCTCGGTCTTGGTCAGGGGCTTGGCATGCTTCAATCCGGCCTTCAGCTTGCCGGACTTGGTGAAGTTGCTGTCGGTCAGGTTGATGACCGTGTTGCGGACCGCCACCTTGAAGTCATAGTCATCGGCCGCACGGTTGTTGGCCGCCCGGTGAGCGACGTTTGCGGCCCAAATCTCGGGATTTCCCACCGGCGACATGCGGATGACGCTGCTGCCAACCTCGATAATGATCTCGCGCAGGCTGGCGTCGATGGCTTCCGTGGCCTGCGCTGCGAACTCGGCGAGGCTCAAGACGAAGCTGCCGGATTGTCCGGCACCGGCCCGGCTCACGACCGCACCTGCAATTCATACAGGATCGGAATTCCGGCGGGGTTGATCTCTTTCAGCGGTGGGACGATTGACCAGGTGCGGCCTTGAATGATGACCTTGTTCAACAGATCAGGTGCCCACTCAAGCCCCTGCGCGGCGATCTTGAGCTTCTTGTCGCCCTGCTTGATGAGGCTGTTGCTCTGAAATTCTTGACCGGTGAAGTCGAGCAGAATGCCTTGGGCGGTCTGCTCGGTGGTGGTGTCGGGCGGCGCGGTCCCGGTATCCGGGTCGTACTCGCCGACGGTGGTGGCCCGAATGATCACGGGCTGGCCGAACTCTGTGATCATCTCCAGAGCCATCACGGCCATTTCGTCGTAGAAGGCCATGGTGGCTCCAGATGCAAAAAGCCCAGCTCGACGGCTGGGCTCTTTATTGTTCTCAGCTTATCCGAATGTCAAAACGACTTTCGTCTGTTGAGGATTCAGCGCGCTCAGGATGTCAACCCCAACAGAAGGCAATACCATCCACTGAGGTTTGCCAAATGTCTGTGGGTAACCAATACCATCTTCTTCATGCCAGCGGCATGCAACACTTGGCTCTGCTTTACCTTCCCAGTAGCCCTTCGCGATAGCGAACGAGCCATCATTGAAAAGAATTGAGTCAACTTTGAATTTTGTCGTGCTTTTGATCATTTCCGATAACCCTTAGTTACTTGGATGGTCTGGGCATCAATCCACCGGTTTGCGGATCTATAGCGTCAGACGCAATCAAAGTGCCATCATCACCGTACTTCGTCAACTCTCGAATTAAGCCCGTACCGCAAACAAGCCCCGCTTCAGCAAGTAATCCGCGAACTGCGTCGCGCTCGGCCGATCCGGCGCCGCCGGCAGCAGTTTTCCGCTGGTGTTCGGGATCGTGGCGTATTCGCGAGTTACCGCGCCTTCGACACGCTCCAGAGTCACCGCTCCTTTGCGCTTCTCGATCGGGTCGATATCGTCCTGATAAATCTCAGCAGCCAGGGCCATCTGACCGTACTGGATGCGCGCAGGCAGGTAGTTGTCTGGCTTGTACTCACAGTCCAGCTCAACCCCCCGGCGCGGCCAGGCCAACGCCTGATCGCTGTCCATCTTGCGCCCCTTCCAGACCATGCCATCCATCGCCAAGGCGGAGCGGCGCAGCAGCGCTTCTTGCGTGGGCTCGTCAGCAGGAATGGTCACGCCGAACTTCACGGCGTACATGGCGAGATCCTCGGCGGATGCGTAGCTTTCGGCGTCAGGCTTGCCGGTACCATCCTCAATGATGAGAGTCATGAATCAGCTCGCTGTGGTGTTCTGGATCGGACGCTGCGTTGACGGGCGCCCGGATTGTTACGCCTGCTGAAGATCAGCAACTGCCTTTTCCAGCGATTCTACCGAAGCATTTGCCCGATACGTCACGTTGGCGGCGTCGAGCTGCGCTTTGAGGCCGGCGATCTTCTCGGCATTGTCGACCGCCTCCGCTGCTACCTTGAGCCGTTCGACCTCAGCACGGAGCAATTCAACCTCGCCCGCCAGACTATCGCGTTCGCCCTCGATGGCAACGACACCTTCGTGAATGGCCTTCAGTGCATCAAACAGGCGGATCGGAAGTTCGCCGGCGCCCGGGTGTTCAAGCTCGGAAAGGCCTTCGGCGGCCTCGATCAGCAGGACAATGCCGTCACGCTCTGCATTCATCTTGGCGATCAATTCCTGCAGCTCGGTGCCATCAACACCATCATAGCCGGCGATCAGCAGCACCGGCGCCGGATCAACATGTCGCAACGTCACTTCAGGAACATCTTCGGCCTCGTCGTCGCGATTGCCAGTGGCGTTCGCGTCAACAATGCGCAGGCCGTTTTCCTTGGCCAGCGCCTTCACATCCTCCTGATACTGGTGGAATGGGCCGGCCAAGTACCAAATATTTTTGTGACTCATGATCATTACCTCGCCGAGCCGGGCACGTCGCCCGGCTCAACATTCAGGGGTTACTTGGAGGCGTCACCGATCAATGCCACACCAGCGGTGTGCTTGATGCTGGTAGCAGTCTTGTCCCAGTTGGTGCCGGTCGCCAGCTCGGCGTCGGTTGGGGACTTGCCGCCAGTGGTGGTGTCCCAGGTGTAACCCTTCAGGCCCAGTCCGAAGGTGTAGTCGGTTTGCAGAGTGGTTTCGATACGCTCCTTGCCGTTAGTGGTCTGGACGTTGCTGATGATGTCGCGACCGTCGTGCACCAGCGCTGCGCCCTGAACCAGGGACAGGATGATTTCCTTGTTCGGGGTGCCTGCCTGCATCAGCGCCGGGGCATCCGTCACAACCGAGATCTTTCCGAGGATGTCCACCACTCGAACATTGCCCGCTTGGAACAATTGCTGCTGGTTCGCAAGGTTCTGGCCCACCAACTTGTGGTAGCTGGTGCCTTGCATCACTTGGGTGACCAGGTTCTGGCTTGCGTCGCCGAACTTCGCATGCGCGTTGTTCAAGCCGGCGTAAGTGATGCCTGCGGTAGCCGACACATCGTTGACTGCGGTGGCTTGAGCGGTGATCGCTGCAACCAGTGCCGCGATCGCAGTGTTCAATTGGTCCTTCAGCAGGATTTCAGCGAACGCGCGGCTCGCCACCTCGATGCCTTGCGCAGTTGGGCGTTCCAGCCAGGTCATCTGCGATGGCTCATAGCGGATCGGGCCGAAACCGCCGGCGACCTTCACCGAAGTGTTCTTCAGCTCGGTCAGATCGGTGGCAGCAACGGCGGCGTTGGCGCTGTAGCGATCCACGCGGCGCTGGGCAGCAGCCAGGGTCTGGAAGAACGACTCTTGGAGGAAGTCGCCAGTGAAGCCGTCCGGGGAAAGCACGATAGCGCCGCGGCTCGCAGCGTTGAACGCGGCGAGATACTGATCCAGCGTCTCAAGAGTCGCCGGCATGATGTATTCGTTGAAAACCTGCATTTGCGACAGGGACATGAGTTATTTCCTTACGATTGAGGGAGATCTGGGAACCGGCTTGCGATTGCAGCCGTGCGTTCCTCTTTGGTACCGCCGATTTTTCCTTTCGGGGCCCCGCCCCCACCACCTGCACCGCCGGCCCCGCCGCCAGATGCTTTACTGCCCGCGATCAGTGGCGCGAAGGCCACGTCGTTTGCGAACTCTGCTTTCAACTCATCCAGCGTTGCCGCCGAGAGTTTGCCCTGCTGGTCGAGCACGACCACAACAGGCTTCCCGTCTCGCTGCTCGACGCTTAGCCGGCGCTCGATGTGCGGCAACAGGGCTTTTGCACTTCCCGCAATTGCTAGGGCAGATGCGATGTCAGTAGCGGTACGGCCGACAGTCAGATCCCGGATCTGAGTGCTCAGCGTTCCACGCTCCTGCTCCAACATGCCGTTCAGCTCGGCTTCACGGCGGTTGTACTTTTCAGACCAGGACTTTTCGAGCTCTTCGACGTTGCCCGATTTGCGGGCAGCCTCTTCGCGGTCCAGGCGGGCTTGCTCTTCAGCATCCTTGCGCGCCTTGTCGGCCGCCTTCTTCTCGTCGAGAAGCTCCTGAACCTTCGACTTCAGGCCGGAAACGTCTTCGGGTTGTGGCAGGCCTTCAATGCCGAGTACGAACTTGCCGTCCTTCTCGGTGTAAAGAGCGCGCACGGTGTCATCCACCCCTTCCAGAGTGTCCAGCAGATATTTCAAACCCATTTGTTTGTCTCCCAGAGACGAGTTGCAGGCCCTGCCTGCGGACATAAAAAAACCCGCCGAAGCGGGTCTGGATAAATCTATCGCTGCGGAATTCTTTCCGCGTCGGGGACATCTTTATTGATTCTCTTCAACATACTCATTAGACCGCCGTGCAACCCTGTTTTTGTGGGTTTTCGGTTCGCCAATTGATCGAAAATTAATTGACCGGGGCCGTTGTATATTTCTTCGAACGACCCATCAAATCGGAGCCGGATGCCTAAATAGTAGTCAGGGACGTGGTGCACAGGAAAGGTGAGGTGATCGCTGAATGTCGTTTTGATTTGAACCATACGACCATCATCGGCAACCGCGTCGTGATGCTTCGTCAACCCTTCATTCAGAGTGATTTGGTAATGCAGGCTTGCGACGACCTCCCCGATATCGCCCACCAATCTTCCGTCTGGAGTAAAGGGCTTTCCCGGGTACGCGGTTTGAAGCTTCGAGACAGCATCGAATAACTGCCCCAACGCGTTGGCTATCTGCTCTTGCGTTTCGTGTTTCATTTTTTTGCATCCGCTCGCAGGGAATCAGGAGGTTATCTCAAATTCCTGCCCGCTCGAACGCCAAAGGTTCCAGCACTTTCATTTCGGCAAGGGTAAGCGGCTTGAAATTGCGATCAAGCTGCAGCTCGGAGAATCGTTCGATGCTCAGGCCGCCTTCGCGGAACAGCTTGGCGCGTACCGGGCCGATAGCCTTATCCTGAAACGCCGCTGGCTGCTGCTTGAGCCAGTCGTAATAGCTGAGGTCTGCCCTCACCTGCTGGGCGCCTGCATCGCCGATGGATGCCCGTGTGGTGTCCTTGGCGAACAGCGCGCTAAAGCGAGTCACCGCCACTACCGTCGAGCGACAGTTGATGTGGATCGGCGGCCGCGGCCCCTCAGTCAGCTTGAACCGGCGCTTGTCGAGCGTCCGGCACTGGCTGGTCGTCTTCGTATCCAGGGTGCTGACCCACTCCACCGACTGCACGACGTCGGAGTTCTCTTTTAGCGTCTCCATGCGTGCCTGGGTGGCGACGTGCTGCACTGCGGTCCGCACCACGGCGCCGGCATTCCGGTTGGTTGTGGCCAGGATGCCGTCGTTGTACTGAAGCGCCTTGGTACCGCGGATGTTCTTGATGATCTGGAAGTTGGTTTGACCTTCGAAGAAGCCCTGCCGGATCGCACCTGTGAGGCGTTGCCGCTCGGTAGTGGTGAAGCCATCAATAAACGACTTGAGCAGCTTGCCGCCATCGGCGCCGCGCACGCTGAGCGGGTTGCTGAGGATGGCCGCCCTGATTGCAGCAGCACCAGGCACCGCCGCATCGAACGAGACGCCCACCGGTGCCGCGCGGGTCAGGCTGGTTGCCTCGAATTCGGCCTCGTAGTTGGCGATGTCGATCAGATCGAGGCTCAGCTTCTCGCTGTATCGGTCGAAGATGCCCAGCAGCAGGCTGTCCACCTCACTCAGCAATCGCTCCAGCCGTGCGACGGTGTAATCCGTCAGGTCAGCGCGATTCAGCCGCTCGCGGATCGACCGATCAATCTCCTTGAGGAAAGGCCCGAACTTGGCGACCTCCCCCGACTTCAGTTGCTCAAGGAAAACAGCGTGGCGAATCGTGGCATCAAGGATCGCTTGGTTTGCGGCCATCCGGGATTACCTCGTCGTCATCCAGGTCAGGCCCGGGGTTCTCGGTTTCCAATTCGTCGCGAATCTGGTCGTCGGTCTTTTCGGGATCGATAACCCCGCGATCACGCAGGTACTGCCAGAAGTCACCTGCCGGCAGCTTGCCGCCCTGCACCGCGTTGAACAGGGCTGAGAGGATCGTCGCGTCCAGGGTTATCTGACTGAAGTCCTGATTGAGCTTGTAGAGCGTTTCGCCAGTGGCATTCACGAACTCTGCCATCCACGCCAGACACTGGCTGTAAGCCTCGCTGACGTTGCTCACCACCAATGAAAGGACGCTGTGTTCAGCTGCACTGTCGTTGTCGGCCTGGGTTGCGGTCTTCACTGCGCTACCGCGCTCGATCAGCCGGGCGCCCAGCGACACCATGTCCTCCTTCTTGGCGTCCATGGCCTCTTTGGCCACCGTGTTCGGCTGAGCCTGCCATACGCCGCATGTGCCACTGACCGGCAGTAGCCAGGGCGCACGGGAGCCGAGGAAGATGCCGTTCTTCTCCATGTGGTCGCGCCACTGCTCATCGAGCCCTGCCATCCACGGTTGCGGCTGGCCCACCAGGTAGGCCGCCTCTTCGTAGTCCGCGCTGTTGCGGTAATGGCCGATGTTCACTTCAGCCATGTCGTATAGCGGCGAATCGTCAATGCTGGTGTCGTTGTTCTCGCTACCAAGGAACTGGAACGGGATCACCTTCCATTGCTGGCCGGCACCATTCAGCGGAGAGAAAGGCGCAGTGACCATTGTTGTGGTGCTACTGCCCTCTTCCCACACTTCCTGCGTATAGATACCAGCACCATCGAGACGTAACACTCGGTACTGCACGACCTGCTCACTGCCAAAACCGTCATCGGTATCGACGTCGACCGTTTCTCGCAGCACGACAAGACTCAGCAGATGCTGACCGCCGACCTTGCGCGTCTTCCAGTTGATGATGGCTTCCGCCGGGTAGCTTGCAGCACTCGCCCGAGCTCGGCCCGCTTGTTCATCCGCCTTACTCACAGTGCCGGACTTCACGGCGGCGTAATCAACCAACAGACCGTGACGACCGACTTCGAGCAGATGCCCAATGACCGATTGCGACTGTTGGTAGATGCTCACACCCTGCCCGTCGATGTCCTTTGACACGTATTCGATAGCACCCGGAACAGTCAGCGTTGGCCAGGTGCGGAACACTGCGCCCACCAAACTGTGTTTCGTCCTGCCGGTGGCGTTATAGAACACCGCCCGCTTCTTGTATGCGTCGTAGCGGTCCCTATTGTCTTGGCTGGCGTCCGATGCATTCGGCCTCGGCAAATATCGGTCGCCAGCAGCTTTGATAGTTTCCGAACCTTTGGAGACGTCGCGCACCAAGCGCCAGCGGTACTGTGCCGCGTCGTACTCGGGACGGGTAAAAGTGACGTCCTTCATCGGGCGACTCCCATTTTCATTGAGGTGACCGGCTTCACGATCGGGTACTCGCGGTGGATGAAGTAACCACCGCCGTCGTTGGCGTGGTCGTTGCCTTGGCTCTTATCTGGCTCGCCGTTTGGCGCCCAGATCTGTTGCTCAAGCCCGTCTGCATAAGTCGGACAGGTGAACGGATTGACCAGGTAACGCCGCTCTCCCTGCGCGTTGCAGAACATGGCGTTCATAGCGTTGATCCGATCCTTCACCGGTGGGTTGGCCGCCGGCGCGATGACGGCGAAACCAGCCTGTTTGAGCATGGCCAGATCAGTGACGCTTGCGTTGACCGACTTCCGTGAATCGCCAGAGGCGTCCGGGTAGATCCGGATCTCGCAGGTCTTCTCGAAGTCGTTGCCGTTGTGTCGCCAGTAGCGCTCCTTGATGCGGCGGATCATGTCCGGCGTGTCGTAGCCATCCATAAGCTCATCCACGGCGCGCGGCAGACCCTGGTCACGTTTAACGTGGGTGATCGCAGCCATCTTGCCGACGTTGAAGTCCATGCCGATGAACAGCGGCTCGCCCGGCTGCACGGTGTCGAAGCAGCCGTTCAGCTTGCGATCGTACGCGTGGTAGATCGAGCCGGACGTCAAGTTGACGAACTGCCCATTGAGGTAGGCGCGGATCAGTTGCTCGGGGTAGGACTCCATCAGCGATGGGATGTAGTCGTCCGGCAGGTTCAGTTCATTGTCGAAGGTGCTGGCCTGAATTAGGCCGTACATAATCTTCAGCGCCGGCTTGTCACGCAGCTGCTTCACGAACTGCAGGAAGACGAACTTGAATCCTTCAGGCGTAGTGGTCACATCTACGCCGTTCTTCAGCCCGGGCAGGTTGTAGCGCATTCGAGCAATGATCTTGCGCCATGCCTGTTGAGCCTTCAGCGACGTCAGCACGTCCAGCTCGTCCACCAGTGCGTGACCGATCTTGAAACCGACGATGGTCTGCGGCTTTTCCATCGACCGGCAAATCACAGTGCCGCGATATTGCCGGCCGCTGTAGATGTGAACCTCATGGTTCGCCTGATTGATCTTGGTCTTCAGCCCCCAGTCGTAGGCCACTTCTTCCATCGTGGGGTAGAAGATGTCACGGATCTGCGGGTAAGTCGGCGCGAAGTAGCCAGCGTTGACGCCGGGCCACTCCATGAAGTGCTTGCTCAGTGCCGAGCATCCGACCCAGGTCTTCCCAGAGCCGAAGCCAGCAACGAAAGCGCGGAACTTGTGGGTCAACAAAAGGAACTGCGACTGCGGAACGTTAAGGCTCGGCATTCGGCTTCCTCGCATCCACCACATCCACCTGGATACGGCTCGGGATCGCCGGTTCGTCGTCGGGCTCGTCCTTCCGGTTGCGGTTGACGTAGATGTCGCCGACTTCCTTCGCGGCCTGCTCCAGAATCTGCATGGCCAAGCCGATGTTCTTCATCGTCTCGGCCCTCTCGACAAACCGGCCAAGTGCTCGAAGCCTGAACGCACGGTTGGCGATTGGGATCTCGGCAGTCTCTTCACGAAAACGCTTACGGGTGTCGTTGAATAGGGTCACCCACTTCGCAGCCAGGTTCACGCCAGCGCGTTTGGTGGGGTCGTGCTGTTCCACCTGTTGCCGTGTCACTTCAATATCGAATTCTTGCTTCACCGCTTGCGAGACTTGCGTCGGTGTGTCGAAGCACGCCAAAGCCTGAACGATGAAAGCTTTCACATCGCTTTTCAGGACTGCCATAGATTGGATTCCGTCTCATGCCTGTCTTACATCAGGCCGACTTGAGCAGACAGGTTCCGCAGGCCCTCGCAATGTTCAATTTCCCCACCTCGGCAGGATTGTTTGCAGCATCCACCAGCGCCTGGACATCAGCACTCGTACCGTAGCGTCGGACGACACCGACGAACTCTTCAACGTCGTGTCCGCGCAGCTTCAGTTTGGGCATGCCTTCTTCGGTGAATGCTGGAGCGCCGTACTTATCTGTCGCCTGGGCGATGTGGTAGAGCTCGTGTTCGACCAGTGCGCAGAACTCAAGGTCGCTGCATTGAGCGCAGTAATCTGCTGCCAGTGTGATGATGAAAGCCGGCACTTGGCCGAACCAATCACGCATCTGCTGCTCCATCCGGGCCTTCTGCCAACCACCAGCGCGGAGCGCTACCTGCTCGGCCTGGCCCAAGACCGTGCGCCCCTGCTTTTCGAAACTCGATGAAGCCCACATAACTCGGATGTCCGCATCCAGTAGATGGGAATGGTCTTCGTTGTGAATGCTACCGGTGTCGGCGAGAAACTCAGTGGTGAGCCACTCCCATACCTCTGGGGCTGGAGTCAGGCGGATACCAACGTCGGATAGATGGGATAGTTCCAGCAGTTGCGCTGGAGGGTATGGCCTTTTCATGGTCATACCCCATATTTCTGAAGGGCCTCGATAGCGGTTAGCGAGGCAGGAGAGGTTCTAAATCAAAAATCATAGGATTGAGCGGAATGTCCGCCAACCACATCCAGCAACGAGCCCAGCATCACAACGCCTGCAGTCACATTTCGAGCTACTTGAGCTACCGATTTGATTCCTTGGGTGCGTTTTTTCATCTTCGTCCCTCCCGGGGTTTTAGTAGGTGATGTTTGTTTGGTTTCGTTAGGGGAAATCGAATCCCCGGCCTGGTTTTTACATTCGCTGACATTGGCCTGATTGATGGTTACGGGGGCGTTATTCCCAATAACCGTTGTAACAGGTGCCGTTGTGCAGGTCGTGTTATGCCAGGCTCGCTCACTCCTATGATTTCTGTAGTGGCAATTCTACACCATCACCTATCTAGGATAAACATTGGTCGCTTTTTTTCGTCAAAAGATAAATTGCGTAGCAACCAAATGCGACACACTAAGTTTTGGGTATCCAAGGCTGGATTGCGCGCCACGATTTGGCGCATCCGAAAACGTGGCGTGAACTACCTGTTCCGGCGCTCGATATCGCCAGATGCTTTGTCACCACCCAAGCAATGCTCACAATTCAGCGTGCGGCAGAGCCAGGCTTTCACCCGCTGCCACCAGGTGACCATGAAGATGTGGCGAATGCCGGCGAGAGCCAGGCAAGCATGCAGCGTCACACCTGCAGCCGTGGGTGGCAGGATGAAATGATCGTTGCGAGCCAGGATCGCGTAGCCGCTGATGGCGATCGCGGCGTAGATGATCTTACCCACCACCCCATCACGAACCTTCCCGCTCAGCACGCACCAGGTCGCCCACAACCCGATCAGCCCACAAGCGAATGCGTTCAACGTTTCGTAGTTCATGGCGGGTTGCCTCCCCCGAACCGCTGGCGGATGAGCGCCCAGAGGTCAGCGGCTTTGATGGCGCGGGTGATAGCGGCAATGAGTGACCCGCCGAACGTGCCGAGCAGGAAGCCGACACCCGCCACGCTGCGCGGCTCGACCACACCGAAGTAGGAACTGATCAGGCCGGTGAGGTAGTGGGCACAGACAGCTCCCGAGAAAATGAAGATGGCCCAGGCCTTACGGTCGACCAGGTCATCGCGGTGCCAGAAGCTGGCGGCGATAGCGCCCAACAGTCCGGCCAATGCCCAGTCGAGCTTATCGAACAGGCGCTGTAGAAACTCCATGCGCTCGACTCCGTAGTGGCATGACAAACAAATAACACAAAAATGTTGTATTAAAACAAAAGTGTTGTAGAATGGACTCATCCAAACAACGAGGCGAGGTGATGAAGTTCAGCGAATTCAGACGATGGTTGAAGGCCCAAGGGGTGAGCTTCGAAGCCGGCAAGGGAAGCCACTTCAAAGTCACCGCCCCAAACGGCAACAGGACAACCTTCGCGGATCACGGTAGCAAGGAAATGCCAGAACCGACCCGCAAGGCGATCATTAAACAACTGGGGCTCTGAGAGCCCCTTCACCACATCTGAATGCTGGACCATCACCTCCGAGGAGTGACCATGTACGACTATGCAATCCGTTTTGAGCAAGATACGTGTCCAGGGCTGGCCGTGTACTGCCGGGATCTCCCTTTGCTGAATAGCTATGGCGATGACCGAGAGCACGCAATCAGCGAAGCCGTGGATGCCATCGAAACAACCCTGTCTATCTTCGTCGATCAGCGCCTGGCTATTCCCGCGGCATCTGCACCAGAGGCCGGAGAGGAAGTCATTCACCTACCTGCGGTGACTGTGGCCAAGATCGTTCTGTGGAACGAGATGATGGCCCGCGATATGCGCAAAGCCGATCTGTGCCGGCTTCTCGGACTGGCGCAGACCCAAGGGGATCGCCTAGTCGACTTCCTGCATACCTCGAAGATGGAAGCCATCGAGAAGGCTTTGGCCGCCCTGGGTAAACGCCTGGTGGTGTCTGTCGAGGCAGCCTGAATAAAAAAGTCCGTCAGGTGGCGGCCATGTACTGCATGGAGCAGTGAGGGGACCAGAAACGAAAAAGCCCAGCGCGGTGGCTGGGCTTCAAGTATTCGTAATGTGCATTTACATGGATCGAGCGAATGAATTCCATTCCTCAATAGCATCGTCTGCCGCCGACTTATGCTTACGCATCGCCTGCTGCTGCTCATCAACAAAATCAGTTATGCAGTCTTTGTATTCTTCAACGTCAGATTCGAATTGATCTCGCTCAAACTGATCTTCAAATTCGTAAGGAATATCAGGCTTGGTGCAGTTGTGGGACGGCGGGTAAGAATCCGCAAGTGCAAATGGCGAGAGCAAAATTCCAAACAGGACGAAAGCTCGCATCTTCCCTGCCTCACAAAAAGAAGCCCAACTTCTTGCCGGGCTTTTGTTGTCACTCCTACACACGCAGAAATGACAGGATGAGGAGATAATGGCTCACTGGATCAGTGGTCGTCAAGCGGCTTTTGTCTCAATCAGTTCTTCTGCATCCAGTATCGTTTGAGCAGACACCAAAGCCTCGTCAACCTCGCGCTCCAGCGCCTTGCGGATGTCACGCCGCCACCGCTCTTGCGTCTTGATTGGATGCGGCTCATTCGACCAGTTATCCATTTCGTACCAGCCCGCCGGCAACACGCTAGTCGAGCGCTTACCGTCCACGCCCGGCAACTTCGGCAATGCCCAAGTCACCACGGCGCAATGCAGGAACCGCTCAGGCGCCGGCGAGCGCATGAGCCTCGTCAACTCAGCGATGGCGGCATGCTTGCGTTCAGTGTGAGTCGAGAACTTCGCCACCAGCACGCGCCAATGCGCTGCCGAGAGGGCTTTGTGCAGGCGACCAAACACCCAGCAGTCCGTAAGGAATGCAGCCTCCTTGCCCACGATCTCCCCCTTCTGCTTGGCGCACTGCACCTTGGGCTCGAAGTCGCACCCACCGGCAGAGTTGATGGTTTCGGCGGCCAGCGCCCGAACTACTGCGGATACCACGTTGCGATAGGTCATGCTGCTCTCCCCTTCAGCTGTCTTGTCTTTGCTCGGTAATCGGCGGTCATCGCCTTCAGCTCTTCGACGGTGTACTTCTTGGGCTCATGAGGCCCTTCAAGCCATTCGACGTTTGCGGCGCCGATTCTCTGTAGGAGCGAGATTCGGTAGTTCACGATGTCGCCAGATTTATGGTTGTTGCAGGGCGCGCACTGCTTGTGCACGTTCAGCGGCTCGAAGCGCAGTTCGGGGTTCGCTCCTACAGTGCGGTAGTGCCCGGCGTGATATTGGCCTTCGTGGTGTCGGCCACAGCTCACGCAAGGCAGTGCGGCATCACGCAGCCGGATCCATTCGTTGAACGCCTGTTGCGCCTCACGCATGTACTGGGCACGCGGCTTGATACGGTCCTTTGCTGCGCGAATCTCCTTGCGACCAACCTCCGCGATTGCCTTGCGGGCTTTTTCTCGATTCTCGGGAGCGATGGCCAGGCCACACGCCCAACTGCAAACCTTCTGCGCCGAGGAAAATGACGGCTTGAAGCTAACCCCGCACGCCGGGTTCTTGCACGTCTTCGCCTTCGCTTCCTTGAGGGCTACTCTCATGCAGCCACCTCGCTCAATAGATCAGTGAACACAACGCCCTGCCCGGTGAAATAGGCGGCGATGCGGTCGGTGTACTGGATGCCCTGGGCGCGGTTGAACAGGCTGGTAACAGGGAAGCCATCGGGGCCGAACAACTTGCAGCCACCCATCATGGCAAGCTTCTCCTCGTAGGGCAGATGGCGCATGACTCGGTACCACGCAGCCTGAAACCCCGAATCCTCGTTGAGCAGGATCTGCACGCCGAAGTGGAGCTTGCAGTAGCGTCGGGCGTCGGCCTCATCGCCGATCTGGGTCATCTCGGATATGCGCTTGTACATGGCAAACCACAGCGCGTTCTGGTCAAGCGTACGGTCCTTGCCCGGGCGCAGCGACACGACGACGAACTTCTTGTCGCGGTACATGGCGCTGAGTTTGGTAATGGCCTCGGAAAGCTTGGCGTGGCAGTTGACGCTGATCTTGTCAGTCATTGCGCCGCCCTCTTCGCTTCCAGCTCCTGAGCCTGCTGGACCAGCATCGCGCGGCGCTCCGCCAACTCATTGGCCGCTTCAATCCGCATTTCGTCCTTCCTTTCGGCAGCTGCAGTCCGCATTTCCAGCATCGACTCCTTCACCAGGGCGAGTTTTTCCCGCAGCCTCGGAGCCGGCCGGGTTACTACTCCGGTGATCAGACCAGCCAGGGCTCGACCATCCTCGGTGATCGGCTCAACGCTCAAGTCCGCTAGGTACTTCTGGCCGCGTTCTTGGGGGATGCGCTGCATCTGCACCGCCCGGGTGACGGCCTGAATACGTCGGTTGGCGTCGAACCCCACAGAGACGTGCCAGTTCACGGGCTTCTCGTCTTCTCGGGCTTGCCCCACAAACCTTTGGTACGCATCGATGAACGCCATGCGCGCGCCGATTTTGTCGCCCGCATCGAGGACTGGCTTTGCAGCAGCCAACGCAAGCTGGATCTCGTCGGTCAGCACAACAGTTTCGAACTCGTCATTCGTGGCCATGGCAATCGCCCAAGCCTCGTCCTTGCCCGGACGGCCGTCGGCGGCCTGAACACGCTGCAGGATGTCAGCCATGGCCAGCTTGCCTTTCACTTCAAAACGGCAGGCTTTCAGTGCGGCCTTGACGACAGCCACGGAGTAAGCGCAGAGGTCTTCAGCCATCATCGCCGCAGTGCCTGGGCTCATCTCTTGGCCCATGGCCTCAGCAGTAGCGCAGATAGCTGCTGCCAGCCCGGCCACCTGTTGGTCATTCATCTCAAAGGTATTCATTGCGTGCCCCCGACTGGCGCTTGGCCAGAACCATTTGCGCTGCTTGCTCCGCTGCGGAGACGTTCGCCTCGGTGCGCTCCATCTGTCGGGCCGTTGTCCCGTTGATACGCTGACCGGTCACCCACTGGGTGTGGTAGCTCTCGGCGTTGGCCAGCAGCTCGTTGAGGCTGTGGCACTTGCGAAGGACAGCCGCATCGCTGGTTTTCAGGAAGTGGGCGGCGACGTGGTGGGCGATATCGGCGCCGAGGCGGTCGACAAGTTGACCGAGCTGGCCACCGACCTTGGCGTTCCACACCGGCCAGGTGTTGTAGCGCTTGCGGTAGGCCATGGCGTAGTTCGCCCAGACCTTGAAGGTTTTGCAGGACTGGTCTTTGGGGCCTGGCATGTCGGCGGGAATCTCAACCCGTGGAGCATCGGTGCGATCAACCACCAGCACCAAGTTGCGGGCCGGCTTGTCCGGACCGTCCTGCAAGTCCTGACTGGTATCCTGATTGGTACCCTGATGATTGGTATCCTGATTTGTCGGAGATTTTTCCGACCCTAGCTCGGATTTTTCTCCGACCTTGCTCGGATTTTTTTCCGAGGTAGATCGGATTTTTTTCCGACCTTTGTTCTGTGGCGGGGTCGGATATTTTTCCGACCCATCAAGCTTCTGGTTCCACCCGACCGCTTTCTCAGTCAGGCGAAACAGAGTGATGTTCGAAGTGCTGGAAAGCTCAATCAAACCGGCCTCTTCCAGGGCCTTCAGCATGCGGTAAGCGGTGTCTGGCTTATCGGTGAGTAGCGGCAGCTCCTCAATGATCTTGGCCTTGCTCAGCGCGAAGAAGATCCCGTCATCAGTCTTGATTGGCTTGGTCCAACTCGGGCAGCCGTAGACGAAGGCGAACAACAGGGCTTGCTGAGAGTTCAGCCCCCACTCCAGCGCCTTCACCTGATTGATCGTGACGGTGAATTGCATATCAGGCCTTCCCGACCAGTTTGGCCAGTTCAAGGAAGCGATCGACGTACCAGTGAGGCTGCGTCTCGCGGGGGGATTGAGGGTTGGTGAGGTTCTTGCCGTAGGTCATCCCCTTGTCGGTCACGCACCAGAAGTCGACCATCACCTGCTTGGAGTTCTTGCGCTGCAGCTGCTTGAGGAAGCCCTTGGCGGCGAGTGCGCGATTGAAGGCAGCCGCCGTGCTGGCGATGCCGTGGTCTTTTATCAGTGCGGTAATGGCCTTGGTCGGCATGGAACTGCCACCGGTGGCATCTGGTGCAGCGTCGACGGCGTAGCCTGGGAGAAACTTCGGGTCCAGGCCGTTGTTCTGGGCGATCTTCGTCAGCATCAGCATCTTGCTCGACGGCGCGGGTTTGAGCAGGCGGTCGAAGCATTCCAGAATCGCCAACTCACCGACGATCTTTGAATTGTTCGGTGCTTGAGTGGGAAAGTGACCAGTCTTGCGGATCGTCGGCAGCACCTGGCCCACCACCCACTCTTCGAACTGCTCGGCCGCCGGAAGCTTCGACTTCATCACCAGCCGGTAAAGGTCGCGCTCAGGGATGATCTGCACCGCCCTCACCTGCCCTCCCATTTCGGTATGGCAGGTATTCACAGCTTTGCAGTGGGCGTTGATGGCTTTGGAAGTGTTGGCGTAGCCAAGCGCTTCGGCGACGTCCTTGGCGATGAACCACGGCTCACCGGTGCCATCGTCGATGACGCGGACCAGAAGGCCGTGAAAGCTGAATGGAGTTGCGGACTGGGTACGCGACACGTTTTCAGGATTTACAAAACGTGTCACGACATGGTTCGGGGTATTGCTTGAATTGGGTTGGCTCTGCATAATCCGCCTCATTGAGTGGTATCGAATTAGCCGGGGCGCAATCCCGGCTTTTTTTGTGCCTGAAATTCAGGCGACCTTCACGGACGCATCCATCACATCCAGGCTCTGGCGAACGTGATTGATCTCTTGACGGATCAGGGATTTCTCGAAAGTACTGACGTGGTTGTCATCGAGTGCTTGGTGAACAGCGATGGTCAGGTCCGCCACTTCCTTTCCGACATTGATCAGGGACCTCGTGAGCGCTTGCGGCTCCGGCGGCGACTTGGATACCAGGTCAAACCCGAACTCATTCGCAAGCGCCAGCAATGGGCGCATATCACCGGTGTGCAGCAGGATCCCGAACAGATGCTCCACAGTCAGGTGGTGAGCTTCGTTGTCCGGGTTGGCTCGCTGTAGCAGTCCTACATGCGCAACCCCCATCTTTGCCGCCAAGGCTTTGGCCTCGTTGTCCAGAACAGCGCTTTGGCAGGCCCGCAGAAAATCTTCCATTCGTAAAACCTCACAACTGTTTCCGTGGTGGCATTACGCCAACAAGGCGATGATCTGTTCACCAACTGATCAGGGACTTGCTCATGACCAATCAATCCGAATTACAAGGCGAGATAGCCGCCCTTTGCTGCTTGGTGGTCGCCTTGGCTTCCACCCTCCCCTTGTCATCTCAGCTCCGGCTTTGGCCTGCGTTTGAGCGGATTGCCGGCCCATTGCGTGATCGACTTGGCGGTGATGAACTGCGCAGGTTTGAGCGCGCAACCGTCTCGCTCACCTCGAAGCGGAAAGTGATCGGCTAGGCGGCAGATTTCTGCGACGGGAACGGACGTTGCTCTTTTGCCTGAAAGCTCCCATCGGGAAGTTCAAGCACTCGAATGTCTCGTTTCGCAATTAGGGCTTTGTGAATGGCTGGCGCGGTAACCCGGAGTAGCCGCGCGGCTTCGGACTGCCCTTTGTCAGCCACGAACTTGTCGAGGGGAGTCTCATTCATGGTCGTGCCTCTGCTGTTGACGAGGCCGATATTAACCATCTGTTAATTTTTAATCAATACCGATGGTTTCTTCTATTTTTTAACCATTGGTTTACATTCGCGCGATGACTAAAAAACGAATACTCCCTCCTGACCGAATGGCTGAATGCGAAGCGGCACATGCTTTGTTCCTCGCCAAAAAGAACGAGCTGAAGCTCAGTCAGAAGAAAATCGCTGATGCCGCCGGCATGACGCCAGCAGCGGTGAATCTCTACTTCAAGGGCATTAATCCGTTAAATGCTCAATTCGCTGCAGTTCTGGCTCGCATGATTCAAGAGCCGGTTGAGGCCTTCAGCCCTCGCCTGGCAGAAGAGATACGCAACCTCGTTGGGGTTCCATCCACTAAAACAGAGGCGGATGAGCCCAATGCGAAGCCGGGGGCGTCGGCGGCCGAAATCGTCAGAGAGATGCTAGGTCGTAGCGGAAAAAATCTTTCGGAGGATGCCCGTAGACGACTGCTTGCGGTCGCAGAGGCTGCTGATGGCGGCGGCGCCATTGAGGTCGACTACTACCGTCCCGGCGTGGCCGGTGACGAAGTGTGGATTGCGCACTACGACGTCCGCGCCGCTATGGGTGGCGGCCAGATTCCGCACGACTATCCAGAAATGCTTCAAGACGTCCGTGTCAGCCCTCAGCATCTGCGCGAAATGGGTGTCGAGTTCAAAGAGCACTTTCACCTCAAGATGGTGACGGGTTGGGGTCAATCAATGGCGCCCACGATCAAGCACCGCGACCCGCTGCTCGTCGACATCAGTATTCGGGAATTCGTGGGGGATGGGATTTACATGTTCTCTTGGGAAGGCCACCTCTACATCAAGCGACTCCAATGGGTTGGCGATGATCAGATCAAAATGATTTCTGATAATACGATGCACCCACCGCAAACAATCAGGGCTGACGAGACCTACATCCAGGCTCGCGTGCTTCTAGTGTGGAATGCTCATTTGGTTTGAGTTGGTATTCAGATCATCAGAGTGAAAGTCCGCAGGAAATAGGCTCACTGCCTGCAGAGAGATACAGAACTGACCGAGCACCGCCGCGCCAAAAAGTACTCAAAACCGAATGGAATCAAAAATGGCGAAACCTGACTTCCCCCCTTTGCTACCACCAGGTATGCATCCGCTTACTTTGCAGGAACTGCATGATCTCGCTGTTGGCCCATTCGCTGGAGACGTAAAGCGCGCGGAGCTTTTTCAAAAGTTACAGGTATGGGCTGAAGCCGTTCAAGCGGCGGGAATTGGCGGACAACTTTGGCTTGACGGTTCGTTCCTCACTGAAAAGGCTGATCCAGGGGACATTGATTGCATACTCTGGAACCCGCGCTGGGTGGATGCCACTTTAAATACTCCAGAAACTCACGCGCTTCTCAGTCGGCTATTTGACCATGCGCATGCAGAAGCCATGTATGGCCTAGACTTCTATCTAGAAACGCCTGCGGCTGATCAGATATTTCATCGCGAGGCGTACTGGCGGGGTATCCTTGGATTTTGTCATGATCGGACAACGGCCAAAGGATTTGCGGAGATCACATTATGAGCAGCACCTTTCTGCGTGATCACGCCAAGGCTCTGAAAAGTTTCGCTGACGAAACTCAAGACCGCGCCAAAAACAATCCAGACGATTTTTTCCTGCAATTGGCCGCAAAAAACCAAACGGCAGCCGCTCGTTCTATGGGTCAGCGAGTTGCCCTCGCAGAAGCAAATGAAATGGGTGAATTGCTGGATGTGCGACTGATTGGCCCAAAAGCGAATGGCAGCATTCCGCTCGATTCGTTTTTGGAGACCATCGGCCCTCTTGCTAAATCATGGAAATTCGCCGCCCACCGTCTGCGCTATGGACGCGATGCAGTACGTGGCGCCGCTTCAGATGTCGTCAGTGCTTTGAATTTCAAGCTTGCCGGACTAGCTCCGGGATCTACACACGTTTTCATCACCGGAAATGCAGCCGCTGACTTGACGGGCGACAGCCTTCTTCAGGCGACACTTAATCAAACGTTCCGGTTACTAAACTCAGAACAAGGTGAGTTTTACGATGCAGTGGATGCTATTGGTGGAAAATCTGCGCATCAGCTTGGTGAGTTCATGCGGGGTCTCGATAAGGCGGGACTAGCTGTTGAGTTTTCATGGAAATCTGCAGACGGATTACGATGCTGGAAAGGTCGTCCAGATGAGATAACGCGGGTAAGAGCGTTGCTTGATACCGTGAATGAGCCTGAAAAATACACTGAGGTCATCGAAGGTAACGTGGCGGGTATCACTGATACGGGGCGACTGGCGCTAAGAACAGTTGAGGGGAAGATCCTAATCCGCTTCCCTCTGAAAATCACTGAGCAGGTGCAAAAGCTCAAAATTGCCTCACACGCCAGGCTCACCGTGGAAACTTCCAAGTACTGGGATTCCGTGGAAAAGAAAGACGTTTATAAAAGACATTTGATCTCAGTTGACTGAATGAATATTCAAGCCCGGCCCAGCGCCGGGCTTTTCGTTTCTTGATAAGCTCATCGTTATCTGATTGGGTGGGGCTAGGAAGAGACGATCATGACATTGCTAGTTCCAGCAGATTTACAGCGAATGGCGCTACCTAAGAAATTTCCTGCATTTCTTAGTGCCGTGGGCCTTCACAGGCCTGCGCATGTTGACAGCAAGGAATGGCAGCAGCTCTGCCAGCTGTACAAGGTGATGAGGGAAGTGAAACAGGGTGATGGCTTTGATGCCTTGGCAAAAAGGCTGATTGCGCATATCAGCTACTATCAGAAAATCATTGAGGTCGAGGGTGAGGCCTTCGTATCGATTGCCCTGTCCAAGAAAAAGCGGCGTAAAGCAAATCGTCGCGGTCAATTTAAAGGAAATGCATCATTCTCTGACTCTCCTCAGGAGACTGCACGAAAGAGAAACTCAACTCCAAAAATAGGCTTAGGGGTGGAAAGTATTCTCCCTCCACCTCAACGAACCCGGCGCGAAGAGGTCAGGATCGATAGCCACACACAATCGCCCGAGAAATCACCCTCATCTCATGTTTTATACGTAGCCGGCTGGACACTATCAACCGACTTAGAATAGCGGAATCCTCTGCCCTGTCACGCCTTCGTCACACCTGCAAAGCACAATGCAGTCAGCCAAAGGGATTTGGCTACGCGCATCAAGAGCCCGGCCACTGCGCCGAGCTTTTTCATTTCTGCAAACTCCTTTTCACGCAGCGTTCACACGATCGGGCGCAGATTGAACCTACAAAAGGATTTGACCCCAGACAGAGAGCCCGCCAGTGCGGGCTTTTTGTTGTCTGCTAGAAAGGTGCCTCCTCTACGGCATCGACTTCCCCCAGCTCACGCCCCCGATCTTCCTCAGCGCTTGCCTCCCACCTCAATGTCACCGACTCATCGTCGTTGAACGTCATGTCTATGCCGTCCGTCTCGGATAGCACGCCCATCACCTCCCCCCACTCCCGATCGCCGTCCGTGTCCAGCCGATGGATCGTCACCCAACGCTGAATCTGCGCGACTGGGTGGTTGATCATCGACGAGACGCGAAGCCCCAGCCTCTCTATCCCATGGATTTCTTGTCGTCCTGCCGGTTTTGACTGCTGCTTCGACGTCGCCATTCCAAACGCTCCAATACTGTATATCCATCCAGCTAACCGAAGGATATCTCATCCATACCAAAAATAAATTAACCATCGGTATTGACGACAAAATATACCGATGGTTAACTGCACCCATCGCAGCGACACACAGCCGCTGCGAAGGGCCTCAAGAGACCCGCTGCTCTTTAACAATCGGCGCAATACGAACAAAGACGGCACTGCCTCTACGGCGACCGGAGATCAGATAGCCCCGAAAGGCTACCAACGCGAGGACCACCTCGACGGCTGACTAGAGCGAAAGGCTCGAACTGTGTGAATGACCCAATAAGCAGAGCCAGCAGGAACGGAACATTTCACTGATGCACCTGGTTACCCGGGTGCATTGGGAAGACAACCGAATAAGCACGGAGCACCAAATGAGCGAGCCAACACTTCAATCCATGTTGATGGATGGCGTTACCCGTTTCACCGAAAGCAGCAAGCCAGCAGAAATCATCGATAAGCATGTGGAAAGCATGTTTACCGACATCATCAAGGACAACTTTCGCAGCTACAGCGATATGGGCAAGCTGGTCAGTCAGGCGATCAAAGACGCGCTGCCATCCAACGTCAGCGACCTGTTTGAACTGACCCGATACAACGATCTGATCGCGACCGCGCTGAAAACTCAGTGGGAATCTTCCGGCGTGACTGGGGAAATACTGCGCCGCTCCCAAGCGGCTATCGACGAGGCGCTGAAAGACGACATCGTGCCGGAGTTCGTCAGCCTGCGTGAACTGCTGGAAGAGTTCGTTGAGGCGCACAAAGAGCGTGCCGCAGACAATCACTGGGAGAGCCCTCGTATCAGCATCCGGGAGCACGACACCAGTTACTCCAGCATAAAGCACCTGCACATCTGCTTTGATCCGGCCCCAGAGGATCGCAGTTCGCGCTACAGCAGCGACCGCAAGAGCAGCGAGTGGGATTGCGACAATCGGATCAGCGTCAGCATCAAGGGCGAGAACGCCGAGAAATACGCATACGGCGAGGTGTACAGCGCGAAGCTTGAAGGCAATCCGATTGGCCGCAACTTCATGATTCACAAAAAGTGGGAAAAACTAACGGCGGCCCTGTACTTCGGTGGCGCGCAGCTGGTTATCGACTGCGATGAATCCGATTTCAGTTACGGCTTCGACGACTGAGCATCACCTCTGTCCATTCAGTGAGTGGGCAGACGGATGCGGACGACTCTGCACCGCGCAACGCGGCCCCCTGCATCACCTACCAATTCCAACACCACCCGCATGCACTCCCCTCCGCGCCCAACGGCAACCAGCGGAATGGATGAGTGCAGCCGGGTTTTGTTGGATCAACACCGCCACTCTGGAGGCGACCATGTCCACCAGCTATGCAGACAGCGCCCAGGCCCGGGAATGGGACCGGCGCTACGACGCTTGGGGCCGCGAGAAGAAATCGCAGCCCGAAGAGTTTCACGACTATGAGGCTGCCGAGCAGATCCGGACCCACGCGCTGGCCGATCGGGAAGCGAGGCGGCTGGAAGAGCGCAAGAGCCTCAAGCGGCGCATTGGCCTGGCCATGGCGAAAATGGAAATGGTCTGCCCACCCAGCGGAGGCGCACATGAACGATGAACAGCGCGACCACCAGACAGCGGTCACCTGGATCGAGGGCGAGATCACCAACATGATCCGCGACCTCGGCAAACCCAACGCCAGCTCTGCGGCGACCTCGTCTATCACCCTGGCCTTCATGCTGCGCGTCATCAACGACGATGAGCACCGGCACTATAGGGCGCGCATCGACCAGATCTACGCCACCTACAACGAATCGATCAAGCAGGGAGTCGCCGCATGACCATCATCGCCCGCAACGCCAAAGCAATGGCCGAAGCCCTGCACCGACAGGGCTTTTTTCTGGTCGCTGATCTGCCAACCCGCATCAAGATCCAGTCGCGGCGCGGAATGCTCATCGCGCGGTTGTCGTGACTCAGCGGCAGCGGGCACGGCGCCTGCTGATCTGGCGCGGGTCCTTCTCGGCCATCACCACCCTCTCCTTTCTGATGCTGCTCAGCGCTCTCGCTGACCGCGTCACTTCTTAAACCAAGCATTTGAAAGCCGCACACACGCGGCAAGGAATAGTCATGTCGAAAAATAATGCACAAGCGCTCGTACACGAATCGCTCGAAACCAACGAGGCACAAGAATCCAAGAGTGTATCGCCTGCAGCAGCGGTCACCGACATCGCCGAATATCGGCCACACGAAGAGCAGATCGTTCGTCTCGAAACGACTTACGCGAACCTGGTTGTCGACTGCTCGACCAGTGAGGGGTTGGCCAATGCCAAGGAAGTTCGCGTTGATATTCGCGATGTCCGTTATGCCCTGGCCAACACCACCAAAACGGCGCTGGTGCCTTATCAGCAGGCGGTTAAAGACGCCCAGGCTCGCGTCAACCAAGTGAAGGAATTCGGCGAGGCGCTGAAGGATCGTGTGCTGGCAATCGAAGCGCCTGTCGACGAAGCGATCAAGGCCGAAGAAAAGCGCGCCGCTGACGCCAAAGCCGAGCGTGAGCGCCTCGAAGCTGAGCGCGTCGAAGCCATCCGGGCAAAGATTACCCGCTTCAGCTCTGTCGCCGCCGCATATGCAAGCCGCAGCGCTGCTGATGTCGCAAACATTCTGCAAGGCGTGAAGGAGTCGGTGATCCTTCCCGAAGAATATGCCGAGTTCGAAGCTGAAGGCACCATCGCTCGCGACAACGCTATTGAGCAGCTTGAAACGCTACACAGGTCTGCCGTTGAACGAGAAGAGGCCGCCGCCAAACTGCTGGCTCAGCAGAAAGAACTCGACGAGCTTCGTGAGAAGCAGCGCATCGCCGACGCGGAAGCAGAGGAGCTGCGCAAGCAACGCGCCGAAGAAGACCGCAAGCGCTTGAAGCAGCAACAGGACGAGCTGGACCAGCAGCGCCGCGACATGGAGGCACAGCAACGCCAACAGCGTGAGCAGCAGGAAGAGCTACATCGCCAGCAGCGCGAACGCGATGCCCAGTATCAGCGTGACCAGGAGGAGCTGGCCCGCCTGCGCGCCCAGGCTGCCGCGCCGGCCCCAATCACTACTGCGGCTGAGCCCGTGGTCGCAGAGAAGGTCGAAGTCGCTCCTATCAGCGCATCTGCCATCGCTGCTGAATCCGACGACGTAACTACGACCGCGCCTTCGGTCAACGACATTGTCGAGGTTGTAGCCCTGGGCTTCGACGTCGACCTCGAAACGGCTCGCGCCTGGCTTCGTGCCATCCGCTTCTAACCACCCTTTCCATCTAAAGGCTGACCCAATCCTTGTCGGCCACGGAGAGCGCTATGACCGATTCAGACACCCAAGCACCAACCGGCCTTGCCACGTACCACGATCCGTCGCACAACGCGGCAGCGCTCATCCTCGATCCAGGCACCATGAAGTCGATGAGCGACCTCGCACTGATGATGTCAAAGGGCGTGACAACAGTCCCCAAGCACCTGAAGGGCAATCAAGCTGACTGCATGGCGGTAGTGCTACAAGCAATGCAGTGGCAGATGAACCCCTTTGCGGTTGCGCAGAAGACGTTCATCGTCAACGGCGGTGCATTGAGCTATGAGGCGCAGCTCGTCAACGCAGTGATCACATCCAAGGCACCGGTGAAGGGTCGCTTGAACTTCGAATGGTTCGGTGCCTGGGAAAACGTCATCGGGAAGATGCGCGAAGTCACCAGCAAGACCAAGAAGGACGAGGACACTGGCGAGTTCAAGAAGTACCGCGTTCCTGCCTGGAGTTTTGACGACGAGAAAGGCCTCGGGATCAGGGTCTGGGCAACCTTCAAAGGCGAAGACGAACCCCGCATCCTGGAGCTTCTGCTAACTCAGGTCCGTACGAGGAACTCTACGCTTTGGGCTGAAGATCCCAAGCAGCAGATCGCTTACCTCGTGACCAAAAAATGGGCGCGCCTCTTCTGCCCTGACGTCATCCTCGGCGTTTATACACCTGATGAGTTCGAAGACTCATACGGTGGAGAAATCGACATCACGCCTGTGAAGCAGGCTGCGAACACTGCTGCTGCCTCTAGCGTTTCGTTCGGCCCGAAATCCCCGTCACCGGAAATCGACGGAGTATTCGCAGACCTTTTAGCTGTCGCGAAACAGCAGGATATCGAAGCCTATGCGACTGCTTGGGCAGGTCTCAAGCCCAAGCAGCGCGCCGCAATCGGCCTGGAGTGCCATGAAGCGCTCAAGGCCATGGCGGCAACTGTTGATGGCGACTTCACCGAAATAACAGGCAACCACGACGACCTGGCGCAGGCCGAGGAGGCAGCGTAGTGAGGGCGGAACTTCAGGGTACAGATAAATGGCATGCCGACCGATCAGGCCGAGTGACAGCCAGCCGGTTTAAAGACGTGATGGCATGGGGGAAGGCTGACAAAAACGGGAAGCGCGAACCTATGGGGGCCCGTACCTCATACATGCGCGAGCTGTGCTTCGAGCGACTGGCGAAGAAGTCCAAGCACAACGTCAGCAGCGCCTCCCTGAAGTGGGGTCACACCGAAGAACAGAAGGCTCAGGACGCCTACGAGATGCTTACCGGCAACATCGTGATGCCGTCGGAATTCATTGTTCACCCGAAGTACGACTGGCTCGGCTGCTCGCCTGACGGGCTGATCAGCGATGACGGAGGCACCGAGTCGAAGTGCCCTTTCAATGAGGCGATTCACGTCAGGACATGGCTCGAAGGCATGCCCGAGGAACATATGCCTCAAGTGCAGGGCTGCATGTTCGTTACTGGCCGGAAATGGTGGGACTTCCTGTCGTTCGATTCTCGCCAAGATGAAGAGTGCCAGCTCTATATCGAGACGATTTACCGCGACGAAGACTACATCGCCAACCTGCACAAAGAGCTCGTCCAGTTCAACCTGGAACTGAATCGCATGGTTGATGAGGTCGCTGACCGAGCTCGCGCCCAAGCCTACCGTTTAAGTGCCTGATAACTAATGAGGTGGTCAGCATGATCAGCAACCTGAAATACGACATCGAGTTCCGGCGCGATAAAGCGCGGGAGCTTTCCAGCCAGGTCGAACAGCACCTAGCGGCCGGAGGGCGCTTCACCAGAGCGGAACCTGCTCAGCTCAATCCACCACCTGCCGAACGATCCGACAAGATCGATCCCGACACCGTCCTGAAGCGCCGCCGCCCTTCCCCAACCCAGGCAGAACGCATCGCCCTTCGGCGGATGTCGGAGGCGCTATGAGCAAGCGCAAAGCAAACAACGGTTTTGCCCGCGCCGAACGCAGCTGCCGGGCACTGCTCCGGACCAACCACGTCGCGGTGGTGAACATCGATCCAAGCGGCTCGCAGATCATGGCGAACTGGAAAAGCTGCCGGCAAATCCGGAGCCTGGCCATCGCCAACGCCCTCTTCGACTTCGCCTACCACTGGACGATCTACCTCAGCACCATGTGTCGAGACGAACGCGGCGTCGAGTACGTCAAGTCGGTGGAGATATCACCGGAGGGTATCTACAAGGTCGAGCGACTCACGGATGCCATCGAGCATTACTACCTGGAGCTGCGGAACAGCTGCAACCCGAACCACCTGGTTGCTTCTGGATGGATCGCAGTTCCCGCCGAGGTAACGCTCGAAGAAGCCCAGGCCGCGAAGCTGTTCTACGCCGCCGGCGCTTGGCATCAAATCAAGGTCGCGGCATGAGGCGCATCAACAACCAGGTGCGCCAGCGCCGACGACAGACATGGCTGGATATACCGGCCCACGGAATTGAAGAGGCAGGCCATGGCCGAAGAACAGCAGGAGTTGACGGCGGAAGCCATCAAGCAGCGCAAGAAGCGCGAGAAGGAAGCAGCCAAGAACGCAGCGTTGGGCATCGAGAAGTTCACGGTAGAGGTGGCTAGCGTGTTCAAGCCTGACATCAAGCGACTGATGAAAGAGCACGGTTTCAACCATCAGCAGGAGGTGTATCAAAACCTGTTGCGGAACGTGATTGCCGCAGACTTCGAGACAGCGGCGCGGATGCTTCGGAGTGTCACGACACCTTACCTACCAAGCGAAAAGGTGTCGCGAGCATTTTATGTGCAGAGCATGTCCGAACTTGCATATGACCCTGGAGACGAAATCATATCTCCGAATTAGCAATCACTTCTTGCTATCTGCGGCTGCTATAATTTTTGCTAGATGCTCTTGCCGCTTGAAACGTGCAATGTACCAATCTTTAATTAGCGTCTCTATCAATTCAATCAGTAGCTGCGCCTCTTCGGGATCAACATCAATAATTTCATTGATATCCTTCTCCATATGCGCGCCAATATTTCCAATTTTTCGGACCGCATCAATTGCTGCCCATGTATCTGCATCCACATCGTCCTGCAATGCATTTATCTCATCTATTAGACGACCTTTAACTATACCTTTAAAATCTCTAATAACCCCTTGGAGGCATCTCCGAGAAAGAGTCGCAGACGCCTTAGGACTAAGATCCCTAATTTTACAGGCCTCTTCATAGTCCTGCCGTATGGCCAGTGGTACATATTCTGGAAATGGAATTGCATGACTTGAAGGCTTTAACTTCCACGACTCTACAGGGGGGCCACTAAGTTTGCGGCCATTTGGACTTCTCTCTGTCTTATAAAGACTGGCATCTAACGTGATTTGCTTGCAATCATCATTTGGGCAGACAATAACAACTACCGCGAACCCCAGATAATCGCCAGTAACATTTTCATGACCAAAGATGTGCACATTAGAGCTTCGATTTTCATTACTTATTGTTGCATTGTGCCGACAGTAGGGGCATTGCCAATTCATACCAGCCATTATTTAGTTCCATTCCGTTAGTCGAATCACTGCGGTAAACAAATAACCGATTCCGCTCCTAATTCCCACCACGCTGCATCTGTTCACCGATGGCCGCAGCAGTATCTTTCCCATGTTATCAACGAATCACGCCAGCCGGCGAGGATCTTACGCCCCTTTGAAAATCTTTTCACGGTGGTACTTTAGGAAAGGTCGCTGCTTTGAATTGAATGCGCCTACATTTAGAGCACCGGCTAACCCCCAAGCTTCAGCAACGGACCTTGCCTGCTCTGCGATCAGCAAATGACCATCATCAGAGAAGGAAATCCAACCCCTGTCGAACAACTTATCAACATGGGGTGACAGCAATAGCCCATTACTGCCATTCAGGCGTTCATCGTTATCTGAATGTCGCCATGGCTTTATATGGCTCGCAATTAGGAACGCAAGGTTGTCGACTCCAGTAAGTCGGCATTTCCTTTCTTGGTTAGCTACCCGCATCCTAAAGATTCCCTGCCCGATTCTCGAGCGGACCAACTGCTGTTTTTCAGTATCCGGAAGGTCAGATGCTTGGATACACAGTTCTTCCAGCGCTTCCTCCCCCTCAATCTCGATCTCATGAACAGCCTGAGTAGCTGTAGGATCCACTTCGATGGCAAGGCTTAGAATTAATCGCCCAAGTTCGGACGAGATACTTGATAAATAACAGAGGTTTCCATCGCCATTTTTTTGGATAGGTGAATGCATAGAGGGTAGCAATGGCACTATTCGATCAAGAAAGTTTTTCGGACATAGCCAAACCGTCAGGGGAACCCATTCTATGGAAACCTGCCATCCGGATTTCGCCCAATATTCAGCTGTTTTTTGGTGGGTCTGGGGTATTGGAGCTTCAACATGGGAGTGAGTCACTACCCCAATAGACTTGATGACACCTTCTGCGTAGGAAATGATTCTATCGCCTACTTTTACTCTGGTTAGATTTAAGTAGCCCTCGTTAGCATCACCATTTTTTTTCGTCTTGGGTGACCAAATGTACCCGCCGGCATATTCATCTAGGTGGGTTTGTTTATGATTCACCCACCAAAAACTGGCAGGGGTGAGTACTTCCGCGTCATTTACAATTTGATATCCTAAGCCCTGTATACATTTTTTTGCTTCATCAGTATGTGTGTCGAGCGGGTCAATCCCTAGAGCCATTGCATAAATGTATTTAAGTGGATATCTGCCGCCGTCATCAGTGATAAAAAACCAGTTCGGCCTACGAAAACTAAACGGACGTGCGCCATCACGAAAGCGGGCTACGGCCGCTACTACATCCTTTTTCTCCATTTTCTACTCCATAAAAGGTTCAGTGCATGGCGGAATCTTGCTAAATATCGCACTTGTTTCTGCGTCTGACGAGGCTAACGTCACTCCGGTCTTACGCTACCCAGCGGCCGGCCCTCCGCCGATGGCGGGCACAAGCTAACTGACTCACGCAAACCACACCTGCCAAGGCATCGTGTTGAGCCATTCGATCAGTTGGTAGATCTGCTTCATCACTTGGTCACTGAGCATCTGGCCCAGCACTGATTGAATCAATTGTTTCATACGCACTCCTCGGAAGACTCGAGGCCAAGGAGGATGGCTTCGTAGTCTGTAGGTGCCCAATTAATTCAAAAACTGCCCGCTCAATCCTCTTGGGCTTTTTCCACCTCCCCCCCCTTCCACCTCCACCGCCCGGGCATGCCCCGGCATAGGACACCCCATGCCCACAGAAAACCAATCCATCGCAGTCCCCATGCCGCGCCCGGGCAAAGAGTTCTGGGACAAGCTGAATGCCCTGCCGCGCTACATGTTCCTGCTGAAGCCTTCAGACGTCGGCGTTCAAAAGCTGGAGGACCGCACCGGCAACTGGATAGACGTGCACGAAGCGCAGAAGGTCGTGGACCAGGCTCAGGATGAGATCAACCAACTCCGCGCCGAGCGTGACTCCCTGCAGCTTCGCCTGAACGCAGGGCCGGACGGAGAAAGATCGAAGCTCTGAAAGCCACTGCCTAACACCTCTCCTATAAGCCGCTGCGGGCTACGCATTACCTCGGTCGTACCATTCTGCAGCGTACTTGAGCGCCAGCTCTTCAGTCTCTTCGATGCTTTTGAAGGGGCCATCGAATTTTCCGATAACTTTTTCACCGAAACCGGAATTCACCGTTACGTGAATCGCCATTGGAATAGGGTCGTGGTCCTCGCCCCATATCGGTTGGGCCATAACCTTCTTGCCTGCTCCTTGGCCGTTTTCGACGGTAAGAATTTTGGTCCACGGACGATGCGCGTTCATAGCTTCTCCTTGATCCTTGCTACAAGCCGAACCATAAATTGATAGTCCACAAATCCACCTATCGCCACCGCCCGGGCATGCCCCGGCATAGGACGCCCCATGCCCACAGAAAACAAACCGGCCGAGCCGTTTCCTGAAGTGAAGCGCTGGCAATTAAAAGGCTTCATCCCTGGCGTTGAAGGCGAGAGCAAGGCTGTATTCAGGCCGGTCGTGGTTCTGGCCGATGATTTCGACCGCATCACCGCCGAGCGCGACGGCCTGCAGCTGAGCCTGACCACGGCAGACCAGACCATCGACGACCTTCAGGCCGCAATCGCTCGACGCAACCGGCGGATTGATGAGCTTGTGGCAGAAATTGCAAAAGTGCGGCAAGGCCCCTGCAAGATGATCGTCGGGGACGAACTACCATGACCCACAAATGCTACCGGCGAGATCCGGCCGTAAACGCTGTCACCGACCTCGTAACCGACGAGCAAATGCAAAGCGTCTTCCAAGGCACCAACTTCGGCCACACCGATTATCGGGGCCTGCTCGCCCAAGGCTGCATCAAGGCGCTGGCCGCCTGGCATCAGGGTCACACGTTGACCACCATCCTCGATGAGCTTCGCCTGATCAGCTGGAACAAGCAGACCGGCAAGATCAAGGTTACCGCCAAAGGGCGCCACTACATCTGGCTCGCCTTCAAAGGCCGCCCTGGCGTGTGATTCCGACAGGAGTACATCTGTACTCCACCCATAAATTACCCCACCCCCTTCAAAGTCAGCCGCATAGCGGCAAAAAGTGCATGGGTTTGCTGGAAACCATCACTCAATTACTTACCTACCTTTACCAAATGCATAACCAAGAGCCAGTGTAATAATTGGCAGGAACACACTCCAAACTCCTTTTATAACCTCAAGGCTTTGAGCACCATTACTACCTCCCAAATCAAAAAAACCTTTAACAAACAAACAAGCAGTTGTCACAGAACCAACCAAAAAACTCCACTTAATTGTTAAGTACACAAACGAGTCTTTGGCCGCATCACCCGTTCCGATTTCCCGAGCAATCTTTCCCTCCGTTGGTTTCCCCTCAACGGGTGTAGAATTTACCGGCGATACCTTTCCAGGTTTTAATGAACCTTCAGATATAGTGTTGACTGGGCCCTCCAATGGCTCAGGCAGTATTACTTGATCTGTCATTATGATTCCATCCACAATGAATACTCGAATCTTCTAACTCCATTTTCTGGAGCGACCAAGGTTGTATAATAGGTAATATAAATAGTTTTACCGTTGAGCTGCCCTATAGCAAATGGTGTAAAAATCCCCTCACCAAAACTATTGACATGATTGTAACAAGTAACCAGATATGAAGAGTCTTGAACACTCCCCACGTATCGTGGTCCGCCGGTATCGCTGACAAACTTCACCGTACACACATAAGTATTTATATCAATCTCAAAACTTTGAGCCCCCTGCAAATGGGCAATCCCTGTGTGCACAACCTCTAAATTACCAACTTTGGTTTTCACATTCAAAATGGACACAAACCGCCCTCACCATTAACAATAACCTGCAATTTAATACATGTGCACTATTTTATCCACATGAGTTAAGCGTCATTTACTACTTAATACCCACTAGCCTGCCGGTGAACAGCGGGCGAGGAATTCCTATGTCTGAGAAAACTGTTAAAGCCATCATGGAACAAGCCCAGGTATTCGCCAGCAGCTGGTCAATGGTTGGCGGGCCGTTCGCCGCCGACGACCAGCTCGAGCGGGCCGAAGGTGAAAAATTAGAGCTGAAAAAATTGGTCACCGGTGCACTCGAAGGTTCGGTCGACGCTCCGCAGGAAGTGGGTGAAATGATCGAAGCGCTGCTGGGCTGGCACAAGCGCCAGGCCGACCAGTTGCAGATAGTCAGCGAAAACGCCAAGGAAGGCGTGACCCTTCAGCTCGGTACCGATGACCCTATCGAGATCGTTCTCACAAAAGACATGGCCAAGGGGCTGCGCATCGGACTCGTTCTGGCCCTGGAGCGTCTGGGCAAGCTCCCCATCAGCATCAGCCATGACGGTGAAGACGACTCCGATTTCGACGACGAATAACCCCTCCCCACCTTCTGCCGCCACGCGCGGCATGGAGCATCATCATGGCAAAAGTCATTGCCCAGATTACGGTAAGGCTCCCTCGCCTGATGGAGGTGAGCGAGTACAGGAAGTTGCGTTACGCCGGCGGCAAGCCGAGTGTGCAGCAATTGAAAAAATGGATTGAGGAAGGCGAAGTGATTGGAGAGGTAAAGGGCGGGATGTACTTCGTGGACCTGCAGGCGGCCGTGATTGGATCGAATGATCCGTTGCTCGCCAAGATGTTGGAGGTGGGCTGATGGCTCCCCCACGCGCCAGGACAGTGAAAAATCGGGACCTGCCAGCGAACCTCTACCCGAACGGGAAGTACTGGCAATACAAGAACCCAATCACTGGCAAGAAGACCAGCATCAACAAGCCGATGGCCGAGGCCATCAAGCTGGCCAAAGCCGCTAACGCTAAGCTGCTGCCGTTGCTGGCCGACGACGGGGCGTTGCTGGCAATGATCACCGGCGACGCTGCGCCAAAGTTCAGTGGTTGCCTGGAGCGCTTCGAAAAGGAATGGCTGACCACCAAGACCTACGCCGCGAGCACGCTGAAGGAAATCAAATTCAAGTTGGCCCGGTACCGCGAGGACCTGGGTGATTTGATGATGGGGCAACTGGATGTGCTGACTGTCGCGGAGTATCTGGATGGCTTCGAGAACAACGCCTACACGAAGCATCGTGGGCTGCTGGTCCAGGTGTTCGCGTTCGCGGTGGCCAAGGGTCTGTGCGAGCGCAACTCCGCTGAGCTGACCCTGGTCAAGAAGGAGGCCGAGAAGAAGCGCCAGCGCCATACCGTTGAGGGGCTGAACACGATTCTGGAATACGTGGGGACGCCGATCTGGCTGAAACGTGCCATTCGGCTGGGGTTGCTGAGTCTTCAGCGGCGAGAGGACATCGTGGTGTGGCCGAAATCGGCCGTGGACCTCGAGCAGAACACCATCAAGGTATCGCCCGGGAAAACGCAGAACTACGGGAAGCCTGTGCACTTGGAGATCGTCATGGGTCAGGCGCTGAGGGAGGTGGTGCTGGAGTGCATGAAGTCGCCGGTCGTCTGCCCGTACCTGATCCATTACTCGCCGAAGGCGCGCAAGCGGAGCCAACTCGACGCCAAGCTACACTGGAATGCGGTGACAGCAGATTATCTGACCAAGTCATTTGCCCAGGCGCGAGACGATTCACACGCCTACGACGACGTCCCAGCCGGCGAGCGCCCCACCTTTCACGAGATACGCGCTCTCGGCGCCTGGCTGTACGAGCAGCAGGGTTTCGAGCAGGAATATATCCAAGGCTTGATGGGGCACGCTGACGTGAAGATGACCGAGCACTACCAAGCAGGGCACGGTGATGACGCGGTGGTTTATATGAAGGTTAAAGCCGACCTGAAGGTGTAACGCGGTGGTCGTTTGCCCAAAATATTCCCAAAGTTTGCCCAAAGGCAGAAAGCAAAAAGGGGTTACCGTTTCCGGTAACCCCTCTAGACCGCCCAGCAGAGCGGATTTTGTTTGGTAGGCGCGATTGGACTCGAACCAACGACCCCCACCATGTCAAGGTGGTGCTCTAACCAACTGAGCTACGTGCCTGCTGTGAGGCGGCATTCTACGGAATTCCGGAGGGGTGTCAACACCTTTTTTCGCGCTAACCCTATGAATATGCAAAATATTTAATTTTTCGCTTGCAACGAAGATTTTACGGGTGGCTGGCGGGCAATTTTTAACTCGGGTAGGATCATCACACTCGTAAAATATATTAAACAGAGGCTGCAGGATGGCGAACACCCCCTACCCAGAGTCCTACTACGCCGCATCGGCCAATGCTGTCCCCCCGCGCCCGGCGCTGCAGGATGATGTCGAGACTGATGTCTGTGTGATCGGTGCCGGTTACACGGGGTTGTCCTCTGCCCTGTTCCTGCTGGAAAACGGTTTCAAGGTAACCGTGCTCGAGGCCGCCAGGGTTGGTTTCGGGGCGTCGGGGCGCAATGGCGGGCAGATCGTCAACAGCTACAGCCGCGATATCGATGTGATCGAGCGCAGTGTCGGCCCCAAGCAGGCCCAGTTGCTGGGGCAGATGGCGTTCGAGGGTGGGCAGATCATTCGTGAGCGGGTCGCCCGATACAACATTCAGTGCGATCTGAAGGACGGTGGCGTGTTCGCCGCGATGACCAGCAAGCAGATGGGCCATCTGGAGTCCCAGAAGCGCCTGTGGGAGCGCTACGGCCACACCCAACTGGAGTTGATGGATCAACGCCGCATCCGCGAGGTGGTGGCCTGCGATCAGTACGTCGGCGGGATGCTCGACATGAGCGGCGGGCATATTCATCCGCTCAACCTGGCTCTGGGTGAAGCTGCGGCGGTGGAGTCCCTGGGTGGCACCATCTATGAGCAATCGCCTGCGGTGCGCATCGAGCGCGGTGCGAGCCCGGTGGTGCATACGCCACAGGGCAAGGTCAGAGCGAAGTTCATCATCGTCGCGGGCAACGCTTATCTGGGCAATCTGGTGCCGGAGCTGGCCGCCAAGTCGATGCCCTGTGGCACTCAGGTGATCACCACTGAGCCTTTGGGCGAGGAGTTGGCCAGGAACCTGCTGCCCCAGGACTACTGCGTCGAGGACTGTAACTACCTGCTCGACTACTACCGCCTGAGCGGGGACAAGCGCCTGATCTTCGGGGGTGGCGTGGTGTACGGCGCGCGGGATCCGGCGAACATCGAGGAGATTATCCGGCCGAAGATGCTCAAGGCCTTCCCGCAGCTCAAGGACGTGAAGATCGATTACGCCTGGACCGGCAACTTCCTGCTGACGCTGTCGCGCCTGCCTCAGGTCGGTCGCCTGGGCGACAACATCTACTACTCCCAGGGCTGCAGCGGCCATGGCGTGACCTACACGCATCTGGCAGGCAAGGTGCTGGCCGAAGCACTGCGCGGCCAGGCCGAGCGTTTTGACGCCTTTGCCGACCTGCCCCACTACCCGTTCCCCGGCGGACAATTGCTGCGCACGCCGTTTGCGGCATTGGGTGCCTGGTATTACGGGTTGCGGGACAAGTTCGGGTACTGAGCCGAAAAAACAAAAGGCCTGCAACGATGCAGGCCTTTTGTTTTGGAGCTTTTGATCTTACAGCCGATCCCGAGGGATACCGCTACGAATCCGCAGGATGTCCGCCAGCACCGCCAGCGCAATCTCCGCCGGGGTCTTGCTGCCCAGGTTCAGCCCGATCGGCGCATGAATCCGCGCCAGCTCCGCATCCCCCAAACCGCCAATGCGCCGCAGCCGTTCGAAGCGTTTGTGCGACGTCTGGATGGACCCCATCACACCGATGTAGAACGCATCAGTGCGCACTGCTTCCATCATCGCCAGGTCATCGATACGCGGGTCATGGGTCAGCGCCACGACCGCCGTGTCGCTGTGGCAGCCACCATCGGCGATGAACACCGACGGTAACTGACGTCGAATCTCTACGCTCTCCAGCACGACACCTTCGAGCACCTCGTCCCGTGGATCGCACAGAATCACTTCGAAGCCCAGGCCCACGGCAAACTCGGCGCAAGCCTGAGCGACGCTGGAGTACCCGGCCAGCAGCAAGCGCTGGGCAGCCCCGACACGCACTCGAACCCGGTCGATTTCACGCTCGATGCGCACACCCTGCTCGCGATCATCGAACAGACTGCGCGCACCGCTGGCCAGATCGACTTCACGAATCAGCCGGCGCCGGCCCAACAAAGCCGACTCCAGCTCCCGCAGATGCGCCTGCGCCTCGCAATCAGCCTCAAGCTTCTCCACCAGCACATCGAGCACGCCGCCACAGGGCAGACTGACCCGGGAGCGCGGATCTTCGCCTTCGCCATAACGAACGACGCTGACAGCATCCTCAAATGCACCTTCGGCGACCCGCCCGAGAAAGTCTTCCTCCACGCAGCCGCCGGACAGCGAGCCGATCCACTGGCCAGCAACGTTCACCGCCAGCAACGAGCCCGGCGCGCGCGGCGCCGAGCCGTAGGTGGCAAGCACCGTACAGAGCCAGATGCGCTGGTCGGCCGTCGACCACTCCAGTGCCCGACGCACCACCTGCAGATCGAGATGCTGCATGTCAGTGTGCCTTGTGCTCGGTCGCCGGCGCTTCGGCCTGCAACTTCTGCACGTCGTTGACCGCCAGATCACCCGGCTGACCACCCCACCCCTGACGCAGGTAATTGAGCAGATCAGTCAGTTGTTCGGCACTGAGCTTGTCGGCGAACCCAGGCATCGGCTGCATGTGCTCGAAACCGGAGAATTTCTGCTCGCCGATACCGTCTTCGATCACCCGCACCAGGTTACGCGGATCTTCCAGGCGCAACGTGGTGTTGCCACGCATGGCCACGGCGATGTGCGGTTTGCCTTCGCCACCCTCGGCGTGACAGCCGGCGCAGACGTTCAAATATTCCTGACGGCCGCGCCGGGCACTTGCGCTCAACTTGTCCAATGGCACCTCGGTGAGCACTTTCGCCGCCGGTGGCTGGTCGCCGAGCAGGAAGGTGGCCATGGCGGCCAGATCCGGATCACTGAGGCCCTGGGTGCTGTTGTGGAACACCGGGAACATCTCGTTGAACATCGTGCCCTGGGCGCTCATGCCGTGCTTGAGGAACGAGCTCAGGTCCTCATGGTTCCAGCCGCGGGCAGCCAGGTCAGTGGCCAGCAGGCTCGGGGCCAGGTAGCCATTGAGGATACCGCCGGTCATGCGCTTGTCCTGTTGCATTGCACCAGGCAGGCCGCGCGGGGTGTGGCACTCACCACAGTGACCGAGCACGTCGACCATGTACTGGCCGCGCTTCCAGGCTTCGCTCTTGCCTTCGGCCGGCTCCAGCTTCACGTCCTTGCCGTACATCATGTTCCAGCCCATCAGGCCCAGACGCACGTTGAACGGAAAGCTCAGGCTGGTGACCGGCGCGGCGCGCTCGATCGGCTCGACGGTTTTCAGGTAGGCATGAATGGCGTCAGAGTCTTCACGGGGCATCAGGTGATACGAGGTGTAGGGCATCGCCGGGTACAGGTTCGCGCCGTCGCGACGCTTGCCTTCGGTCAACGCGGCAAAGAACTCTTCATCGCTGTACAGGCCGATGCCGTGCTCTTTGCTTGGCGTGATGTTGGTGCCATAGATGGTGCCGAACGGCGAGACGATCGGCAGGCCGCCTGCGTACGGAGCGCCACCCGGCGCGGTGTGGCAGGCCATGCAGTCAGCGGCGCGGGCAAGATATTCGCCGCGCTTGACCTGATCTTCGGCGTGAGCCAGAAAAACCGGCGCAGCCAGGCCGACCGCCAGCGCAAGGCGGGTAAGTAGATGCTTCATGCTCAACCCTCCTTGACCAGGCCGAGATCGGTCAACACGTTGCGGGTCGCGCTGTAGTAGCGCACATACCCGGTGCAACGGCAGATGTGATGGCCGAGGCTGTCCTCGATGACTTTTTCCAGCTGGCTTTTGACGATCGGCTGACGCTGCAGCTTTTCCACCAACACGGTCGCGGCGTTGACGAAGCCCGGTGCGCAGTAGCTGCACTGGAAGGCGAACTCATCGACGAAGCGCTGCTGGATCGGGTTCAGCTCAGTGACCTTGCCCTGCTCATCGCGGGTCGCATGACCTTCGATGGTCCGCACCTTCTTGCCTTCGAAATAATGCGCACCGGTGATGCAGGTACGCACTTCTTCGCTGGTGCCGTCCGGGTTATCGACGATCACCACACAAGCGTGGCAGATGCCCTGGCCGCAGCCCAGGCGCGAACCGGTGAGGTTCTTGTATTCGTGCAGATAGTCGATCATCGGCAGGTCATCAGGGATGTCCACCGGGCCGACGGTTTGACCATTGAGG
This sequence comes from Pseudomonas sp. PDM31, assembly GCF_019218965.1. Taxonomy (NCBI): domain Bacteria; kingdom Pseudomonadati; phylum Pseudomonadota; class Gammaproteobacteria; order Pseudomonadales; family Pseudomonadaceae; genus Pseudomonas; species Pseudomonas sp. PDM31. The sequence goes on from NZ_JAHUWS010000005.1 coordinate 120,384, forward strand.
GTCAGTTGAAGCGGACGGTTAGCCATTGAGGGCCTCCTTGATGCGTGCAGAAGTGATAGGCAGGTCGCGAACACGTTTACCGATGGCATGCGCCACGGCGTTACCAATGGCACCGACCACCGGGATCATCACCACCTCGGCGATGCCCTTGGACGGATCGCTTGGCGACAGTGGCGGCAGGATTTCTGCGGTCTGTTTCCAGACAGCCACGTGCCGCGCCATTGGCAGACGGTAACGGTTGAAGTTCCAGTCACCCTCCCCTGGCCCGCCTTCGTACAACGGCATTTCCTCCATCAGCGCATGACCGATGCCCATGGCGATGCCGCCTTCGAGCTGGCCCTTGACCAGTTCTTCCACCAGCACCCGACCGCACTCGACCCACGAATGGTGGTTGAGCACCGACACCTCGTTCGAGCCCTTGTTGACCTTCACTTCCACCAGCGTCGCAACCGGGCTGTAGTAAGTCACCGCCGCGTTGTTCAACTGGGTCGCCGGATAGGCGATGTTCTGCCGATCGAGCAGATGGAAACCGGCGCTGGTCATCTGCGCCTTTTTCGCCTTCGGTGCACCGTCGCCGTACTTGACGGCAAGACCGTCGAGCGGCAAACGCTCGCGCACGCCATCGATGCTGAACTCGGCCTCGGCCCAGCTCCAGCGGTTGAAGCCGTGCACGGTGGCACCAGTCACCAGGCCACGTTCGTGGGCGCGCTTGGCCAGTACTTCAAAAGCCAGGGGCTCCATGCCGTTGGCAGTGAGCTTGCCGTCGACCCAATGGGCATCTTCGCGACGCACCACGTAAGGGTTGGCCTGGCCGCCGAACGGGCCCTGTCGCCAGATTTCCAGCGCCGCCGGCCACAGGCCGTGGTTGAACAGCACGCGCGCCGCTTCACGGGTGGCGTGGCTGAAGTAGTACGCGGAGTTGGTCGCCGAGGAGGCTGAGGCCACTTTGCCGACCCAGCGCGGGTTGCGCAGGAAGTTGTCCTGCTCGGCCTGACTCATGATGTAAGGGTTGCCGCTGGTAATCAGCTGCATCTCTTTCCATTCGGTTTCGCCGGTTTTCACTTCGTGCGCCGGGCTGCCGAGGAAGTCGGCCACTACCATCGCTTGGGAAGTGGACATGCCGGTGCCGATTTCAATGCCGATGTGGCGCAGGTTGATGCGACCCTCGGCAGTGAATTCGATGCTGGCCATCGGCGCTTCGGAACCGGTGCCGAAGTCTTTCTGGCAAATGGCGAAACCAATGCCGTACCAGTTGTCGGGATCGGCTGCTTCGCGCTGCTTCTTGATCGCGGCGCGGTTTTTCCAGGTGTCGTGGACCGCCGCCTTGTCGAGAATCTCGTGCAGGCGCAAGGCACCCGCCGGGATCGCGCCCTGGGTGTTTTTCATGCCCGAACGCAAGGCGTTCTTGCGGCGCAGGTCGATAGCATCGACACCGAGACGATCGGCGATTTCGTCGACCATCATCTCGGTGGACGCCATGGACTGCAGGGTGCCGTAGCCGCGCATCGAACCGGCTTCAACGCCGCGCGAATGGTAGGCGGTGACCTGCAAATCGTTCTGCGGCATGTAGTAGATCGACTGCGCCGCCGTGGCACCCACTGCTGCCACCGACGCGCTGTAGTTGATGCGACCGCCACCGTCGACGCTCATATCGGCGCGGAAGATCTTGAAGCTGTGGTCGGTCTTGTCCACCGCCAACTGGTAGCGGATGTCGAACGGGTGACGCTTGATCCCGCTCTGGAACTGCTCGTAGCGGTCGTTGGCCAGACGCACTGGCACACCCGCACCGTACAGCGCCGCCAGGGCTGCGTAGTAGACGAAGATGTTGTGGTCCTTGGAACCGTAGCCGACGGTGTAGCCCGGGTGCATGTTCAGGTTGGCCAGGCCGAAACGCGACGGCGCAATCATCTTCGCCGTCTCGGTCGCTGCCTCCAGTGGGCACTGGGTCGCCACCACAAAATGCAGGGTCTTGGTCGCCGGATCGTACCAGCCGTTACCGTTGTCCGGCTCCATCGCCGCAGGCTCGATCGATGGGGTCTTGTAGCGCTCGTCGAACACCAGCCAGTTGTCCGGCGGAGTGTCGATCTGCTGCTTCATGCGGTCAGCATAGAACAGCCCGCGCTCGGTCAGGTTGCCGTGCAGGTTGGGCTGGGAGTTCCACACCGGCCGACGGTTTTTCAGCATCGGGAACAGGATCGAGTCCTTGAGGCTGGCGAACTCATCTTCGTCTGCCGAAGTCGGCCCGCCGACTCGCACGTAGCGGAAGCTGCCGTACGGGTCGCCTTCGTAGAACGGTACTTTCTCGCCGTAGCGGATTGCCTTGTCATTGAACTTGAGCTGGGCCTTGGCCTTGCGGAAGCGCTCGAAGTCGTTCCAGATCAGGATTGCCACCGGGTGACCGATGAACATCGGCACCTTGCCGACCGGCAACAGCGGATCCGGGGCGTGCTCCTCAGGGAAGACGATACCGTCCTTGATCAGGTCGTCGGCGGTGACGATGCGGTCAGGCTGCAGCTCGGCACCCAGCCACGACAGGTCATAGCCATCGTAGATGCGATCGGCCTTGATGGTTTTGAGCAGCATGGCGTGGCCTTGCTGCTGCGGCCAGCCCGGCATGTCCTTGGCGCGGATGTCGCGGGCAAAGACTTTGCTGCCGCAGACTTTGGACAAGGCATCGTTACGGGCACGCGCCTTGCCGTTATTGCCAAGCCACTGCTCGGACGGCACGGTCACGCTGTTTTCCATCAAGGCGGCCAGCGCCTGGCTGCTCAATGGCGTGAGCGTCACGCTCACACCCGCTACCAGCCCGCCCTGAAGGAACGAGCGCCGGGATATATCACGGTTGGACATGGATCATCCTCTGGACGGTTATGGGGTCCGCCCTTCTGGTTATGTACTGGAAATCACGAGTCTTGCAGAAGCCCCACCTGACGACGCGGAGGACTGTAATGAAGTGCAAAGCTGACTGACAGGTTAAGTTTATAGGCTTATGCGCTCGCAGCAAACATCCCGGCACAAAAAACTGACCAAAGAATCAAAAAAACTGCGACGGCCTGACGCAGGGCTGTGGGCATCGGGAAACCGTGGCCAGCGCCAACAGATAGCCAGTCGACGATCAAAAGCCTGACAGGCTTTATCCGACACCAAGGCATTCAGAAAGGATTAAGAGGAAGAATAGGAGAGACGCGAAGGACATCCAGATTTCAGAAACAAAAAACCCCGGTCTTTCGACCAGGGTCTTTGCTATCGACTCGAAGTCAGCCAACGGCTTTCTTCGTAGCTCCAAGGCGTTCAGCAGGCCTCGGGGCAGATATGGCGCAGCGGACGGGACTCGAACCCGCGACCCCCGGCGTGACAGGCCGGTATTCTAACCGACTGAACTACCGCTGCGTATCGCTTTGAGCAGATGCTCAAGTAACTTGTCTGATTGAAAACTCAGTAGCTTTTCAATCTCGAACCAGGACGTGCCTGACTCGGAAAATATGGCGCAGCGGACGGGACTCGAACCCGCGACCCCCGGCGTGACAGGCCGGTATTCTAACCGACTGAACTACCGCTGCGCGTCGGTGGAGGCATTTCAGCCTACCTCTTGCTTTCGCAAGTATCTCGGAAGTGGTGGGTGATGACGGGATCGAACCGCCGACATTCTGCTTGTAAGGCAGACGCTCTCCCAGCTGAGCTAATCACCCGTTTGCATCTCCGAGGCCGCGAAATTTACGCAGGTAGCGAACCTAAGTCAATAGCAGGATTGAAGTTTTTCTAAAAAAGACAAAATTATGTATGTGCAGTGAGACTGCTTTCGCGAGCAAGCCCGCTCCCACAGGGGAAATGCATTCCAAATGTGGGAGCGGGCTTGCTCGCGAAGAGGCCAGCCAATTCAACATCAATCTGAACTGATCGATGTGGTTTATTCGCTATAGATCATCTTCTTGGTCATCCCGCCATCGACCACAAATTCCTGCCCCGTGACGAAACCGGCATTCTTCGACAACAGCCAGGCCACCATCGCCGCCACATCCTCGACCGTCCCCACCCTGCCCGCCGGATGCTGCGCATGGTCGGCCTCGGTCAACGGCTCGGCACGCCGCACCGAAGGATCCCGGGTATCGATCCAGCCAGGACTGACGGCATTGACCCGGATCTCCGGTCCCAGACTGATGGCCAGGGCATGCGTCAGGGCCAACAGGCCGCCCTTGCTCGCCGCATAAGCCTCGGTGTCGGGTTCCGATTGCCCGGCGCGGGTCGAGGCCAGATTGACGATGGCCCCGCTGTGCGCGCGCAGATAAGGCGCACAATGCTTGGCCAGCAGCATCGGCCCGCTGAGATTCACCGCCAGCACACGATTCCAGTACGCCAGATCGAGGCTTTCCAGAGTGATGTTGTGCGGGTCGGCCACCGCGGCGTTGCACACCAGTGCATCGAGGCGGCCGAACTGCCCCAGCACCTCGGCAACGCCCAGCGCGACCTGCCCTTCATTGGACACATCCATGGCAATGAACCAGGCATTGTCGCCCAGCACCTTCGCCACTTTCGAACCGCGCTCCCGATCCAGGTCCGTCAGCACCACTTGCCAACCCTCGCTGATCAGCCAGGCGGCGATCCCCAGCCCGATGCCGCGCGCAGCACCGGTCACCAGCGCTACGCGGCCATGGGAGCCGGTGGACGGCGTGGACAACTCGATCACAGCGCAGCCAGGCCGCGCGCCAGATCGGCTTGCAGGTCTGCCACGTCTTCCAGGCCGACCGCAACGCGGATCAGACTGTCGCGAATACCTGCCGCTTCACGCTCCTGCGGCGCCAGACGGCCGTGGGAGGTGGTGCTCGGGTGCGTAATGGTGGTTTTGCTGTCGCCCAGGTTGGCAGTGATCGAAATCAGGCGCGTCGCATCGATAAAGCGCCAGGCGCCCTCTTTGCCGCCCTTGACCTCGAAACTGACAACCGCGCCGAAACCCTTCTGCTGACGCAGGGCCAGTTCATGCTGCGGATGGCTCTTGAGGCCGGCGTAATGGACTTTCTCGATGCCGTCCTGCTGCTCCAGCCATTCAGCCAGTTGCTGGGCGTTGGCGCAATGCGCCTTCATCCGCAGGTTCAGGGTTTCCAGGCCCTTGAGGAAGATCCAGGCGTTGAACGGGCTCAGGGTTGGCCCGGCGGTACGCAGGAAACCCACCACCTCTTTCATCTGCTCGCCGCGACCGGCCACGACACCACCCATGCAACGGCCCTGGCCGTCGATGAACTTGGTCGCCGAGTGCACGACGATGTCTGCGCCCATTTTCAGCGGCTGCTGCAAGGCCGGGGTGCAGAAACAGTTGTCGACTACCAGCATCGCACCTTTGGCGTGAGCGATTTTCGCCAGCTCAGCGATGTCCACCAGCTCCGCCAGCGGGTTGGATGGCGACTCGACGAAGAGCAGCTTGGTGTTGGCCTTGATCGCTGCATCCCAACCGGACAAGTTGGCCAGGGGCACGTAATCGACTTCGATGCCAAAGCGCTTGAAGTACTTCTCGAACAGGCTGATGGTCGAACCAAAGACGCTTTGCGACACCAGCACGTGATCGCCGGCGCTGCACAGGCTCATCACCACCGCCATGATCGCGGCCATGCCGGTTGCCGTTGCCACAGCCTGCTCGGCGCTTTCCAGTGCGGCGATGCGCTCCTCGAAGGCGCGAACGGTCGGGTTGGTGTAGCGCGAATAGACGTTGCCCGGCACTTCCCCGGCGAAGCGTGCAGCCGCATCGGCGGCGGTACGGAACACATAGCTGGAGGTGAAGAACATCGGGTCACCGTGTTCGCCTTCCGGCGTACGGTGCTGACCGGCGCGTACGGCCAGGGTATCGAACGCTACACCTTCGAGGTCGCTGTCCAGCCGACCGGCATCCCATTCCTGACTCATGCTGTCACTCCTTGCCCTGCTCTCGATAAATAAAATTTTTCAGTAGATACAGAACCGGCCCCTAGGGGCCGGTAGAAACTCAGTTGTTGTACAGATCGATGATCGCACTGACTGCCTGCGTCTTGACCTTGGAGGCATCGTTACGTGCCTGCTCGATCTTGTTCAGGTAAGCCTCGTCGACGTCACCGGTGACGTACTGGCCGTCGAACACCGCACAATCGAACTTGTCGATCTTGATCTTGCCGCCACCGACCGCTTCGATCAAGTCAGGCAAATCCTGATAGATCAGCCAGTCGGCGCCGATCAGCTCGGCCACGTCCTGGGTCGAACGGTTGTGGGCGATCAGTTCGTGGGCGCTCGGCATGTCGATACCGTAGACGTTCGGATAACGAACGGCCGGGGCCGCGGAGCAGAAGTAGACGTTCTTGGCGCCGGCTTCACGGGCCATCTGAATGATCTGCTTGCAGGTGGTACCGCGAACGATGGAGTCGTCCACCAGCATCACGTTCTTGCCGCGGAACTCCAGTTCGATGGCGTTGAGTTTCTGGCGTACGGATTTTTTCCGCGCGGCCTGGCCCGGCATGATGAAGGTCCGGCCGATGTAGCGGTTCTTCACGAAGCCTTCGCGGAATTTCACGCCCAGGTGGTTGGCCAGCTCCAGGGCCGCAGTGCGGCTGGTGTCCGGGATCGGGATGACCACGTCGATATCGTGCTCGGGACGCTCGCGCAGGATCTTCTCGGCGAGCTTCTCACCCATGCGCAGACGGGCCTTGTACACCGACACGCCGTCGATGATCGAGTCCGGACGCGCCAGGTACACGTGTTCGAAGATGCACGGGGTCAGGGACGGGTTGGTCGCGCACTGACGGGTGTGCAGCTTGCCCTCTTCGGTGATGTAGACCGCTTCGCCCGGCGCCAGATCGCGGATCAGGGTGAAGCCGAGCACGTCCAGGGACACGCTTTCGGAAGCGATCATGTACTCCACGCCCTCGTCGGTGTGACGCTGACCGAAGACGATCGGGCGGATACCGTGCGGATCGCGGAAACCGACGATGCCGTAGCCGGTGATCATCGCCACCACCGCGTAACCACCGACGCAACGGTTGTGCACGTCAGTAACGGCGGCGAACACGTCTTCTTCGGTCGGCTGCAGCTTGCCGCGCTGGGCCAGCTCGTGAGCAAACACGTTGAGCAGCACTTCCGAATCGGAACTGGTGTTGACATGGCGCAGGTCAGATTCGTAAATCTCCTTGGCCAGTTGTTCAACGTTGGTCAGGTTACCGTTATGCGCCAGGGTGATGCCGTAAGGCGAGTTGACGTAAAACGGTTGGGCCTCGGCCGAAGTCGAGCTGCCCGCGGTCGGGTAACGGACGTGGCCGATACCCATGTGGCCGACCAGACGCTGCATGTGACGCTGCTGGAACACGTCACGCACCAGGCCATTGTCCTTGCGCAGGAACAACCGGCCATCATGGCTGGTCACGATACCGGCAGCGTCCTGGCCGCGGTGCTGGAGGACGGTTAGCGCGTCATACAGCGCCTGATTGACGTTCGACTTACCGACGATACCGACGATGCCACACATGCGACGCAACCCCTACTTAATGGATCTGAACTGAGCACTACTTACTGAGGCGTTTTGGCCGTCGGCAAGAGTTGCTCCTTGAACGGTATATCAGCGGGTACGCTGATTCCGCTGGCAAGCCACTGACTGCTCCACCCGAGAATCAGGTTTTTGGACCAGTCTGCGACCAATAGAAATCTTGGTACGAGCTGTGATTCTTTCCACCACCCGTCCTGCTGTACCGGCCCCAGGCTCAACAGCCCGACGGCAATGACCACCAGCAACCCGCCACGGGCGGCGCCGAAGGCCATGCCGAGGAATCGGTCGGTCCCGGACAACCCGGTGACACGAACCAACTCGCCGATAAGATAATTGATCATTGCGCCTACGATTAAAGTGGCGACAAACATGATGGCACAACCCGCGATCACGCGAGCCGATGGCGTTTCGATGTATCCGGCGAGGTACTCGGACAATGAACCACCGAACATCCAGGCAACGACTCCTGCGATGATCCAGGTCAGCAGCGACAGTGCTTCTTTGACGAAGCCGCGGCTCAGACTGATCAATGCGGAGATGGCGACGATTGCAACGATCGCCCAGTCAACCCAGGTAAATGGCACAGTGCAGCCTACAGACGGATAAGGCGGCGCATTTTAGCAGAGCCCGTGCCTGTCGGTAAGCTGCGATTGCCTGTGCATTTCAAATCGGGGCGATAGTTTTAACCGCGCTCTGGCTGAAAGCGCACGACAAAACCCTTGAGGTTCTGCTGGCGGCTGAGCAAGTCACGCAAGCGATCGGCTTCGGCGCGTTCGATCAACGGCCCGACAAACACGCGATTCTTGCCGTCGGCGGTACGGATATAGGCGTTGTAACCCTGGCTGCGCAGGGATTTCTGCAGTTTTTCGGCACTGTCACGACTCGCCAGACTGGCCAGTTGCACCGACCAGCTGACCGACAGCCCATTGGCGTCGACGCGGCTCTGAGTGGTATCGGGCTTGCCCGGCGCAGCGGTGATTGGCTGTACCGGCGCTGTTGCCGGCTTGGCTGCCAATGCCGGCGCAGGAGCAGGCGGCGGGGTCACTGCCTTGGCCGTCGGCGCTGGAGCGACAGGAGTGGCGGGAACCACCGGCGCTTCCTGCTGTGCAATTTCTTCATCGCTCGGCACCGGCTCCTGCGGCAAGGCTTGAGGTTCGGGAACCACCACCGGCTCGACCTGCACCTGAGGCAAGGCCGGCGCCTGCGGTGCAGCCGGGGCCTCGACGATCACCTGGCGCTGCTCATCCTGACGGGAAAACAGCATCGGCAGAAAAATAACCGCCAGTGCGACCAGCACCAGGGCGCCGACCATGCGCTGTTTGTAGGCCTTATCCAGCAATGCCATTTGCCGCTTCCTCCGTGGAGCGCCGGGCCAACCATTCCAGGGCCTCGGCAACACAATAAAATGATCCGAACAACAGGATTTCGTCGTTGCTCGAAGCGTTGGCGCACTGCCCTTCCAGGGCTGCAGCCACACTGTCATAAGACGCTACCGAAGCGCCAAGGTTCTGCAATGCCTGGTGCAAATCGGCAACCGGTCGTGCCCGTGGCGAATCCAGGGGGGCGACGGCCCAATGCTGGACACTAGCATTCAATTCGCCGACAACACCATCAAGATCCTTGTCCACGAGCAACCCGAACACCGCCAGGCGCTTGCCAGCCAGCGGTCGGCTCGCCAGGCGACGGGCCAGATACTCCGCCGCGTGGGGGTTATGCCCCACATCCAGCAACAGATTCAAGCGCTTGCCTTGCCAGTCGAACTGACGGCGATCCAGACGGCCTACAACTCGCGTCGCCTGCAGCGCCTGAACAATCTGCGCCTCTGCCCAGGGCAAGCCCAGCAGCAGGTACGCCTGCAAGGCCAGCGCGGCGTTTTCCATCGGCAGATCGAGCAACGGCAGGTCACGCAGTTCGACCGCTCGCCCTTGTGCGTCAAGGCCGCGCCATTGCCAGTTGTGATCAGTGACACCGAGGTCAAAATCGCGCCCGCGCAGGAAAAACGGGCAATCGAGCTCGCGCGCCTTGTCCAGCAGGGGTTGCGGAGGATTCAGGTCGCCGCACAGCGCGGGTGCGCCCGGGCGGAAGATGCCGGCCTTTTCGAAGGCCACGGACTCGCGGGTATCGCCCAGGTAATCCGCGTGATCGACGCCAATGCTGGTGACCAGCGCCATGTCGGCGTCCACCACGTTGACCGTGTCCAGACGACCGCCCAGTCCTACTTCCAGCACCACGGCATCAAGAGCCGAACGCTGAAACAGCCAGAACGCAGCCAGCGTACCCATCTCGAAATAGGTCAGGGACGTGTCACCACGCCCCGCCTCTACCGCAGCAAAGGCCTCACACAGCTCGGCATCACTGGCTTCGACGCCATTGACCTGCACCCGCTCGTTGTAACGCAGCAGGTGCGGAGAATTGTAGACGCCGACTTTCAAGCCCTGGGCGCGCAGCAACGAAGCCACGAACGCACAGGTGGAACCCTTGCCGTTGGTGCCGGTGACCGTGATCACCCGAGGCGCCGGCTTGCCCAGCCCCATGCGGGACGCTACCTGCTGCGAACGCTCCAGGCCCATGTCGATGGCCGAAGGGTGCAACTGTTCAAGGTAGGCGAGCCATTCGCCAAGGGTACGTTGGGTCATATGTTGGCAGGTGCCGGTGGAACCACGATCGGCTCGATTGGTGCAGCGACGAACTTCGGCGTCGGCAGGCCCATCATTTGTGCCAGCAGGTTACCCAGGCGCGGACGCAGTTCCTGACGGTGAACAATCATGTCGATGGCGCCGTGTTCCAGCAGGAACTCGCTGCGCTGGAAACCTTCGGGCAGCTTTTCGCGTACGGTCTGCTCGATAACGCGCGGACCGGCAAAACCGATCAAGGCTTTCGGCTCGCCGACGATCACGTCGCCCAGCATTGCCAGACTGGCGGAAACACCGCCGTAGACCGGGTCGGTCAGCACGGAGATGAACGGGATACCCTCTTCACGCAGACGCGCCAGCACCGCGGAGGTCTTGGCCATTTGCATCAGGGAGATCAGCGCTTCCTGCATCCGCGCACCGCCGGAAGCGGCGAAGCAGATCATAGGGCAGCGTTTTTCCAGGGCGTAGTTGGCGGCACGAACGAAACGCTCGCCGACGATGGCACCCATCGAACCACCCATGAAGGAAAACTCGAACGCCGAGACCACAACCGGCATACCCAGCAGGGTACCGCTCATGGACACCAGTGCGTCTTTTTCGCCGGTCTGCTTCTGTGCAGCGGTCAGGCGGTCTTTGTACTTCTTGCCGTCGCGGAATTTCAGACGGTCAACCGGCTCCAGGTCAGCGCCCAGCTCGGTACGCCCTTCAGCGTCGAGGAAAATGTCGATGCGCGCGCGCGCGCCAATACGCATGTGGTGATTGCACTTGGGGCAAACGTCCAGGGTCTTTTCCAGCTCCGGACGATACAGCACCGCCTCGCAAGACGGGCATTTGTGCCAAAGACCTTCAGGCACCGAGCTCTTCTTGACCTCGGAACGCATGATCGAAGGGATCAGTTTGTCTACTAACCAGTTGCTCATGCTTTCTTTCTCCAGTACCGGCGGCCCGAACGCTCTGGTTCGCAGCCCCGCGTATGCCCTTGAGCTAAATTCATGTGTGCGGCGATGTCTGGTGGGGGCCGGGTCAGTCAAGCGTGACCTGCGTACCACCCATCAATCCTCAGCCGTTTTGTACAGTGCAGTGGACGGCGGCAGTCTGCCAGCCGTCACATCAACGTAGAGCCTTGATGAACGCTTGAATCTTCGCGTGATCCTTGATGCCCTTGCTCGCTTCGACCCCGCCACTGACATCCACGGCATAGGGCCGGACCCGCGCCACCGCGCCGGCGACATTATCCGGGGTCAGGCCGCCGGCCAGGATGATCGGCTTGCTCAGGCCTTGCGGTATCAAAGACCAGTCGAATGCTTCGCCGGTTCCGCCGGGAATGCCTTCGACATAGGCGTCGAGCAGTATGCCGCTGGCGCTTGGGTAAGCATCGCAGGCGGCGGCGATGTCATCACCGGCCTTGACCCGCAGCGCCTTGATGTAGGGACGGTGCCAGCCTTCGCAATCGGCGACGCCTTCATCGCCATGGAACTGCAACAGGTCCAGCGGCACCGCATCGAGGATTTCCCCCAGCTCGCAACGACTGGCGTTGACGAACAGCCCCACGGTGGTCACGAACGGCGGCAGCGCCTGGATGATTGCGCGCGCCTGCTGGAACGTCACCGCCCGGGGGCTTTTGGCGTAGAACACGAACCCGATGGCATCAGCCCCGGCCTCGACCGCTGCCAACGCATCTTCTATGCGGGTAATCCCACAAATCTTGCTGCGAACGGCTGACATGTCGACACAACTCCAAGACAAATCCGGGAAAGTCCCGGATGGTAACAAAAGCGTTCGAGGGCGTCAGCCGTCAAGTTCCGAGAAGCCGGTGAGGAAGTGTGGGCCGATGTAACGCTCCGGTAATTGGAACTCGTCACGGTACTCGACCTGCACCAGGTACAGGCCGAACGGATGCGCGGTGACTCCGCCGGTACGGCGCACGCGACTCTCCAGCACTTCCTTCATCCATTCAACCGGACGCTCACCGGCACCGATGGTCATCAGCACGCCGGCGATGTTGCGCACCATATGGTGCAGGAAAGCACTGGCGCGAATATCCAGCACGATCATCTTGCCATGACGGGTGACGCGCAGGTGGTGCAGCTCCTTGATCGGCGATTTGGCCTGGCACTGTCCGGCGCGGAAAGCGCTGAAGTCGTGAGTGCCGAGCAGGTAGCGGGCAGCCTCGGCCATGCGCTCGACGTCCAGCGGACGGTGATTCCAGGTGATTTCTTCGTTCAGGTGCGCCGGGCGGATCTGATCGTTGTAGATCACGTAGCGGTAGCGTCGGGCAATGGCCTTGAACCGCGCATGGAAATGCGCCGGCATGACCTTGGCCCAGCTGACACTGACGTCATGGGGCAAGTTGATGTTGGCGCCCATGACCCAGGCCTTCATCGAGCGCTCGACCTGGGTGTCGAAATGCACCACTTGGCCACATGCGTGGACCCCGGCGTCGGTGCGCCCGGCGCAGAGCAGCGACACGGGTGAGTCAGCCACTTTCGACAAGGCGTTTTCCAGGGTTTCCTGCACGGTGAGTACGCCCGATGCCTGGCGCTGCCAGCCGCGATAGCGCGAGCCTTTGTATTCAACGCCCAAGGCGATGCGGAAAAAGCCGTCGGCTGCCATTTCGGCGGCCGGGTTATCTATATTTGCCAAGGAGTGACAGCCTGCTGATGTGCGCAAAGGCGGGCATTATAAGGCTGACTGTAGGGGATGCCAGTACAACCGTCGCAGCTGCGGTGAATGTGCGGGCCCCTTCGCGGGCAAGCCCGCTCCCACAGGTTTCAGCTGTGTGCACAAAATTTATGCGCGATGCCGATCACTGTGGGAGCGGGCTTGCCCGGGATGGGGCCAGTATTGCCACATCATTTTCCGATAAAACAAAAACGGCAGCCTCACCAGGCTGCCGCTTCGTTTACACCCAAAACTCCACTCAAGCCAAACGCGACAGCATCTCCTTCGCTTCGCTCTTCTGCTCATCACTGCCTTCGGTCACCACCTCGTTGAGGATGTCACGGGCGCCGTCGCTATCACCCATGTCGATATAGGCCTGGGCCAGATCGAGCTTGGTGGCGGCTTCGTCGGTTCCTGAGAGGAAGTCGAAGTCCTCATCATCACCCAAGGCCGCATCGGCTTCGGTGAAGGTCGGCTCGCCGATGCTGTGGGACAGGTTTTCCAGCTCGGCGTTGACGTCCTCCAGTTCTGCCGCGAACGCATCCGGAGCCTCTTGCGCGTCCATTTCATCGGCCAGTGACAGGTCGAAATCCGCCGGCAACTCCAGGTCGTCCAGCGCAACCTCGGGAGCGGACGGCGCTTCGACGGGCGGCAAGTCCTTCACGCCTTCATCAAGGTCCAGATCCAGCAGGAAGTCATCTTCGGCGAGCATCGCCGGCGATGGCTCGGCACCCAGATCCAGGTCCAGATCGAAATCCGACAGGTCGTCGAGGTTTTCCTTGATCTCGGTCTGCTGCTGCAACACCGAGCCAAAGCTCAGGTCGTCGTCCAGCGGGAAGTCGTCCAGATCAGCCAGGGTAGTGACTTCTCGTTCCGGCGCCGCTGGCGTAACAGGCGTAACAGGCGTAACAGTGTCCAGATCATCCAGGCTCAGGTCGAATGCACTGTCGAGATCGTCCTCGGCAACTTCAGGTACCTGCGGCTCATCCAGCAGCAGCTCCTTCACGTATTGTGCATCCAGCTCGGCAGCGACGGCCGCCGCGGCGATACCGCCGGCAGCCACCAGCGCCATGGCCGGGAAGCGGCTTTTCAGCTGCTCGACCTGGGCGAAGTTATCGCCGTTGGCCACCAGCTGACGCTCCTGGGCGACGAACGCATCACGATCGCCTTGCTGGGCGTAGACCTCCATCAGCTTCAGGCGCAAGGCGCTGCGCTGAGGCTCGCGTTTGACGCCGTCTTCGAGCAACGCCGCCGCCTGGTTCAGGCGCCCGGCATTGATATGGGACTGCGCCTGCCCCAATACATCATCGGAGCGATCGGCCGCCGGAGACACCAGCGGTGCGGCGATTGGCGTGGTCATTACGGCAGAAGCGACCACCGGAGCCGGGGTTGGTACCGGAGCAGGTTGTGGCGTCGGCGTCGGCGTGGCTGCCAGCTTCACACTCGGAGGTGGAACATCGAGCCCCTCAAAGCTGCTGTGCGGCAAGTCGAGATCGGCCGGGAACTGCTGTTCTTCGGCGAGCGCCCGGGCCATGCGCATATGCTTTTCGGCTTCCTGCTGGGCTTTGCGGCGACGGGCCAGCAACAGCAACAGGAGCAGCAGCACCACTGCGCCACCACCCACCAGCCCGAGCAGCGCAGGATTGGTCAGCAGCTCATTGAACTTCTGATCGCCGGTCGCCACTGGCGCTGGCTCAACAGGCTTCTCGGCCGGCGCTGGAGTCGCCTCGGTTGCCGCCGGCGCAGTTGCAGCCGCACCAGGCGCCGGATTGGCCACCAGTTCGGCAGGCATCGTCTTCGAAGGCTGAGCAGCAGCCCCCGCCGCCCCTTCAACCTGCAACTTGGCCAGTTGATTATTCTTCAGTTCGATCAGCCGCTGTAGCTTGTCCATCTGGCTTTGCAGATCGGCCATTCGGCTTTTCAGTTCGGCGTTGTCCCGACGACTGGTGTCGAGGCTTTCCTGCGTCAGCGCCAGCTTGTCGTTCAGCGCCTTGGCATCGCCAGCGGCGCCTTTGCCCCGACTGCTGCCGGATTCGGCAGACACCAGGCTCAACTTGTCCGCCGCGCTTTGTGCGGGCGCAGCCTGGGTGCCAGGACGATTGGTCGCGTCGAGCTGCTGCTGCCCTGCCGCCGGCCTGGCCACGTAACGTCGACCCTGGCGCCACGCGGTGTTTTGCGCGGCCACTTCAGCGATAGCCTTGGGTTGCGCCAGGTTGGTGCTTTGTACCTGATCAGGCAAACGCAGCACCTGACCGGTTTTCAAGCGGTTGATGTTGCCATCGATGAAGGCATCCGGGTTCAGCGCCTGAATAGCCAGCATGGTTTGCTGGATCGACCCGCCGTTACGCGCCTTGGCGGCGATTTCCCAGAGGGTATCGCGCGGCGTGGTGATGTGCTGGGTCGGCTTGCTTGCACCGGTAACCGGCGCGGCGACGGCTGGCGTCGTTGCAGGCTGCGCAGCCGCCTCGGCGGTTTGCGGCGAAAACTTGGAGGGATCGAGCAGCAGGCTGTAATCGCGCAACAAACGGCCGTTCGGCCACATCACCTGAACCAGGAATTTAACCATTGGTTCGGAAAGTGGCTTGCTGGAGGTCACACGCAGGATGCTTTTGCCGCCGGCATTGAGAACCGGGGTGAAGGTCAAGTCGTTGAGAAACGCCTGGCGGTCGACACCGGCCTTGGCGAAATCTTCAGGTGAAGCCAGGCTCGGCACCACTTCCGCAGCGGTGAGTTCCTTGACATCGAGCAGCTCGATTTCCGCAACCAATGGCTGGTTGAGCGTCGATTTCAGGGTCAGCTCCCCGAGCCCGAGGGCATGCGCCATACCGGAGGACAGCGCCGAGGCGGCCGCTATTGCTAACACCAGTTTGCGAACTTGAACCATGGTTCATCCTTAGTTTGAACATTCCTCGGCCAGCGAGAAGGTATTGATAGCCGCTGCCGCAAGGCATTGCGCACGACGGCGAGGGGGCGTCGCGCGCGATCGTTTCATTGATGCCACGCAAAGCCCCGAAGAGCGGCTCGCCTTCGGCATTCCGGCAAGCATAGGCCTGCCCGGAATCATTAGACAAATAGTTGCCAAGTATCTTTTACAGCAGGTCTTTTATCAACAATTCAGCCAGTTGCACAGCATTGAGCGCGGCGCCTTTGCGTACGTTATCTGACGTCATCCACAGATTAAGTTCCGCCGGGTCATCTATACCGCCGCGCACCCGACCAACGTAGACCACATCCTGCCCTACCGCATCACCCACCGGGGTCGGATAATCGCCGGCTTCCACCAGTTCGATACCGGGCGCATCGTCCAGGGCCGCGTTGACTTTTGCCAGGTCAATATCGCTCGCCGACTGAAGGGTCACGTTAAAGCTATCGCCAAAAAACACCGGGGCTTGAATGCAAGTGACGGAAATTTTCAACAAAGGCATCGCGATGACCTGGCGCAGTTCGCGTACCAGGCGTTTTTCCAGCAGTGTATGACCGTGCTCATCCGGCTTGCCAACCTGTGCCAGCAGGTTAAACGCCATCTGCCGGTCGAAGAAGCTTGGCTCCAGCGGGCGGACATTCAACAACTCGGCGGTCTGTCGCGCCAGTTCGGTCACGGCTTCGCGGCCTTGCGCCGAAACGGCCAGGCTGGCGGTCAGGCTGACGCGCTGCAAGTCGAGCAAACCGAGCAATGGCGCCAACACCACGGCCAATGTCGTGGCCGAAGGGCTCGGGCTGCTGACCTGGAAAGGTTTTTTCAAACCGGCCAACCGTTCTGCGTTGGCTTCCGGCACGACCTGCGGCGCCTGATCGGCTGGCAAGGCGCCAGACAAATCGATCAGCGAGCAGCCGGCCGCCGTGGCGCGCGAGGCGAAACTCAGGGTCACTGCCGGGCCGGCGGCGAAGAACACCAGCTGCACTTTGCTGAAGTCGAACTCGTCGACTTCACGCACCCGCACGTTCTTGCCACGAAACGGCACCGAATGGCCAGCCGATTCGCTACTGGCCAGCAGGTGCAGGTTGCCGACCGGAAAATCGCGTTCCTCGAGGATCTGCACGAGGGTTTCGCCGACAGTACCGGTGGCGCCGATCACGGCGATATCTATGGGCTGGCTCATGGTTTGACCTCTGGCGAAACGGGAGGAGCGGCACTTTACCGGGTGACTGGCATGCAGGCAATTTCTGACGGGGATTTGTAGTGCCTGTAAAGGCCCCTTCGCGAGCAAGCCCGCTCCCACAGGGGTACATATTCCATTGTGGGAGCGGGCTTGCTCGCGAAGGCGGCTTATCAGGCAACCGCCCCCACTGCCAGGTATTAAAAAACCCGCGCCTCTTGCAAGGCGCGGGTTCTTTCATAACGTCAGTCGATCAACGCTCGAGCAGGATCCGCAGCATGCGACGCAGCGGCTCGGCGGCGCCCCACAGCAGCTGGTCGCCGACGGTGAATGCGCCAACGAACTGAGAACCCATGTTCAGCTTGCGCAGACGGCCAACCGGAACATTCAGGGTGCCAGTGACCTTCGTCGGGCTCAGCTCCTGCATGCTGATATCGCGGTTGTTCGGTACCAGCTTGACCCAAGGGTTGTGCTGGCTGATCAGCCCTTCGATATCGGCGATCGGCACGTCTTTGTTCAGCTTGATGGTCAGCGCCTGGCTGTGGCAACGCATGGCACCGATGCGCACGCAGATGCCATCGACCGGGATCGGGCTCTTGAAACGACCGAGGATCTTGTTGGTCTCGGCCTGGGCCTTCCACTCTTCGCGGCTCTGACCGTTCGGCAGTTCCTTGTCGATCCACGGGATCAGGCTGCCGGCCAGCGGCACGCCGAAGTTTTCGGTCGGGTACGCGTCACTGCGCATGGCTTCGGCCACACGACGGTCGATGTCGAGGATCGCGCTGGCCGGATCGGCCAGTTGATCGGCGACAGCGGCGTGGGTCGCACCCATCTGCTTGATCAGTTCACGCATGTTCTGCGCGCCGGCGCCGCTAGCCGCCTGATAGGTCATTGCGCTCATCCACTCCACCAGGCCGGCTTCAAACAGACCACCCAGGCCCATCAGCATCAGACTGACGGTGCAGTTGCCGCCGATGTAGTTCTTGGTGCCCGCGTCCAGTTGCTGGTCGATGACCTTGCGGTTGACCGGGTCCAGGACGATGACCGCGTCATCCTGCATGCGCAGGCTGGAAGCGGCGTCGATCCAGTAACCCTGCCAGCCGGCTTCGCGCAGTTTCGGGAAGACTTCACTGGTGTAGTCGCCACCCTGGCAGGTCAGAATCACGTCGAGGGTTTTCAGCTCTTCAATGCTGTAAGCGTCCTTGAGCGGAGCAATATCCTTGCCCACGGACGGGCCTTGGCCACCGACATTCGAAGTGGTGAAAAACACCGGCTCGATGAGATCGAAATCCTGCTCTTCCAGCATCCGCTGCATGAGCACGGAACCGACCATACCGCGCCAACCGATCAGACCTACACGTTTCATCGCAACTACACCTTCTTAAAAAGTGGGCCGCTGCTTTCGAAGTTGAAAGTGGCAGCGGGCCCGAGAGATTACAGATTCCGGAGCGCGGCGACTACTGCGTCGCCCATTTCCTGGGTACCGACTTTAGTGCAACCTGCCGACCAGATGTCGCCTGTGCGCAAGCCCTGATCCAGCACCAGGCTGACGGCTTGTTCGATGGCATCGGCCGCGGCCTGCTGGTTGAAGCTGTAACGCAGCATCATCGATACCGACAAAATGGTCGCCAACGGGTTGGCGATGCCCTTGCCTGCGATGTCCGGCGCGGAACCGTGGCAAGGCTCATACATGCCCTTGTTGTTGGTATCCAGGGACGCCGATGGCAGCATGCCGATGGAGCCGGTGAGCATCGACGCCTGGTCGGACAGGATGTCACCGAACATGTTGTCGGTAACGATCACGTCAAACTGCTTAGGCGCACGCACCAGTTGCATGGCAGCGTTGTCGACGTACATGTGGCTCAGCTCGACTTGCGGGTAATCCTTGGCCACTTCCTCGACGATTTCACGCCACAGCTGGCTGGATGCCAATACGTTGGCCTTGTCCACCGAGCACAGCTTCTTGCCGCGGACCATGGCCATGTCGAAGCCGACACGGGCGATGCGGCGGATTTCGCTTTCGCTGTACGGCAGGGTGTCGTAGGACTGACGCTCGCCATTTTCCAGGGTACGGGTGCCGCGTGGCGCGCCGAAGTAGATGCCGCCGGTCAGTTCGCGAACGATGAGGATGTCCAGGCCGGCGACGACTTCCGGCTTCAGGCTCGAAGCTTCGGCGAGTTGCGGGTACAGGATCGCCGGACGCAGGTTGCCGAACAGGCCCAGTTGCGCACGGATTTTCAGCAGGCCGCGCTCAGGGCGGATGTCACGCTCGATGGTGTCCCATTTCGGGCCGCCAACAGCGCCCAGCAGCACGGCATCGGCAGCGCGGGCACGTTCCAGGGTCTCATCGGCCAGGGGCACGCCGTGCTTGTCGATGGCTGCGCCGCCGATCACGTCGTGGCTCAGCTCGAAGCCGAGGCCGAACCTGTCGCTCGCCAACTCCAGCACCTTGACCGCTTCGGCCATGATTTCCGGGCCAATACCGTCACCTGGAAGAATCAGAATCTGCTTGCTCATGCTTTCCTCATGTCATCAGTCGGTGCGCCCCAGGGGCACACCCGGAAAAATTCTATCGATCGGTGGCTATCTTTCTACAAACAGCACCAGCACATCGGTACTGAACGAACCATCGGCCTCAATCTCGAAATATTCGCGCACTTCGTTGCCCATCGACTGCTGCAACTTGCGGATCGCGGCGCGCATCACCTCGGGTGTGCGCATGCGCTCGACCCAGGAGGTGTATTCCAGACGCAGACGCTGCCGTGTGGTGCTGCGGGTGTGCAACCCCGCTTCGCTCACCTGGCGCAACCACTCGCCCGCAGAGTAATCGCGCACATGGCTGGTGTCGCGCAGCACTTCGACGCTTTGCAGGTAAGTGTCGAACAATGGGCTACCCGGTGACAACACATCGATGAACGCTGCCACGCCACCAGGCTTGAGCACCCTACGCACTTCCCGCAGGGCCAGGCCGAGATCGCTCCAGTGGTGCGCAGAGTAACGGCTGAAGACGAAATCGAACTCGCCATCGGCGAACGGCAGGCGCTCGGCGGCACCGTTGACCGTGGACACGTTGCTCAAGCCACGGTCTTTAGCAGCGGCAGCGACCACATCGAGCATCTGCTGCGACAGGTCGTAGGCCACCACTTCTTTCGCCAATGAGGCTACGTGAAAACTCACATGACCGGCACCGCAACCCAGATCCAGAACCCTGGCATCGCCCTGCCCCGCCAGCTCGGCCTGCAGCAGCGCGAATTCAGTGCCTTGAGCGTGTACGGCGCTGCTCAGGTAGGCCGAGGCCTGTTCACCGAATTGCTTCTGGACTACCTGACTGTGCTGGGCGGTGCTGGTCATGAGGGGCTTCCTTTTGGCGTGAGTCTTGTGTCGTCTGAGCTGCCGTCTTCGCGAGCAAGCCCGCTCCCACAGAGGTTTTGTTTACGCCGCAAATCCAATGTGGGAGCGGGCTTGCTCGCGAAGGGGCCGGCCCTGCTTACATCAATTTCAAATCAATCAAGCATCACGAAACAACCAAGGCTGGCTCGCCCGATGCTTGCCTTCAAACGCCGCAATCGCCTCATGGTCCTGCAACGTCAAGCCGATATCGTCCAGGCCATTCAACAGGCAATGCTTGCGGAAGGCGTCGATTTCAAAGTTCAACACCTTGCCATCCGGACGGGTCACCGTCTGGGCTTGCAGGTCAACCTGCAACTGGTAACCAGGGTTCGCTTCAACCTGCTGGAACAGTTCGTCGACTTCGGCATCGCTCAAGATGATCGGCAGCAAGCCATTCTTGAAGCTGTTGTTGAAGAAGATGTCGGCATAGCTCGGCGCGATGATGCTGCGAAAACCGTATTCTTCCAGTGCCCATGGCGCGTGCTCACGGCTGGAGCCGCAACCGAAGTTTTCGCGGGTCAGCAACACGCTGGCGCCCTGATAACGCTCGGCATTGAGGACGAAGTCCTTGTTCAGCGGGCGCTTGGAGTTGTCCTGATACGGCTGCCCCACATCCAGGTAGCGCCATTCATCGAACAGGTTCGGGCCAAAGCCGGTGCGCTTGATCGATTTCAAGAATTGCTTGGGGATGATCTGGTCGGTGTCGACGTTGGCACGGTCCAAAGGCGCGACAAGTCCAGTGTGCTGGGTAAAAGCTTTCATGCTGCGCTCCTTAGATCAATTCACGGACGTCGACGAAACGACCGTTCACAGCGGCGGCCGCGGCCATGGCCGGGCTGACGAGGTGGGTGCGCCCACCGGCGCCCTGACGGCCTTCGAAGTTGCGGTTGGAGGTCGAGGCGCAATGCTCGCCGGACTCCAAACGGTCCGGATTCATCGCCAGGCACATCGAGCACCCCGGCTCACGCCATTCGAAACCGGCTTCGAGGAAGATCTTGTCCAGGCCTTCCGATTCGGCCTGGGCTTTCACCAGGCCCGAGCCCGGCACCACGATGGCCTGCTTGATGGTCGAAGCCACTTTACGACCCTTGGCGATCACGGCCGCAGCGCGCAAATCTTCGATCCGCGAGTTGGTGCAGGAGCCGATGAACACGCGGTCCAGTTGAATGTCAGTGATCGCCTGATTGGCGGTCAAACCCATGTACTTCAAGGCACGCACGATCGAATCGCGTTTGACCAGGTCCATTTCCTTCGCAGGGTCCGGCACGTTCTGATCCACGGCCAACACCATCTCGGGCGAAGTGCCCCAGCTGACTTGCGGCTTGATCTGGGTCGCGTCGAGTTCGACGACAGTGTCGAATACCGCATCGGCGTCGGACACCAGGTCCTTCCAGGCTTCGACGGCCAAGTCCCACTCAGCGCCTTTCGGGGCGAATGGACGGCCCTTGACGTAAGCCACGGTCTTCTCGTCCGCCGCCACCAGGCCTACGCGAGCGCCGGCCTCGATGGACATGTTGCAGATGGTCATGCGGCCTTCGACGGACAGGTCACGAATCGCGCTGCCGGCGAACTCGATGGCGTGACCGTTACCGCCGGCGGTGCCGATCTTGCCGATCACGGCCAGAACGATGTCCTTGGCAGTCACACCGAACGGCAACTTGCCTTCGACAGACACCAGCATGTTCTTCATTTTCTTGGCGACCAGGCACTGGGTGGCGAGCACGTGCTCGACCTCGGAAGTGCCGATACCGTGAGCCAGGGCACCAAACGCGCCGTGGGTCGAGGTGTGGGAGTCGCCGCAGACCACGGTCATGCCCGGCAAGGTCGCACCCTGCTCCGGGCCGATGACGTGGACGATGCCCTGGCGCACGTCGTTCATCTTGAATTCGACGATGCCGTATTCGTCGCAGTTGTCGTCGAGGGTCTGGACCTGCAGACGCGAGACCTGGTCAACGATGGCCTCGACGCCGCCCTTACGCTCAGGCGTGGTCGGTACGTTGTGGTCCGGGGTCGCAATGTTGGCATCGATGCGCCAAGGCTTGCGCCCGGCCAGACGCAGGCCTTCGAAGGCTTGCGGCGAGGTCACTTCGTGAATGATGTGACGATCGATGTAGATCAACGCAGAGCCATCGTCGCGCTGCTTGACCAAATGCGAATCCCAGAGCTTGTCGTAGAGCGTTTTGCCGGCCATCAGACGGTTTCCTCATCAGCTTGTTTCTATGCCTTGGGTCTGAGCGATTCAATAACCCCTTGGCTTGTGAGGCTGATCCTATGGCGTTACATTAAATAACTCAAATTCATATTTTTTATGCTTTGGATAACCATCTGGAATACAACCATGGACCTGGCCAACCTCAATGCTTTTATTGCCATCGCCGAGACCGGCAGCTTCTCCGGCGCCGGTGAACGCCTGCACCTGACCCAGCCGGCCATCAGCAAGCGCATCGCCGGGCTGGAGCAGCAATTGAAGGTGCGCCTGTTCGATCGCCTGGGTCGCGAAGTCAGCCTGACCGAAGCCGGGCGCGCCCTGCTGCCGCGGGCCTATCAGATTCTGAACGTGCTCGATGATACCCGCCGCGCCCTGACCAACCTCACCGGCGAAGTGAGCGGCCGCCTGACCCTCGCCACCAGCCACCACATCGGCCTGCATCGGCTGCCGCCTTTGTTAAGGGAGTTCACCCGACGCTATCCCCAAGTAGCACTGGATATTCAGTTCCTCGACTCGGAAGTGGCCTATGAAGAGATCCTCCACGGCCGCGCCGAGCTGGCGGTCATCACCCTGGCCCCGGAACCCCACACACTGGTCAAAGCCACACCGGTGTGGGACGACCCGCTGGACTTCGTGGTCGCCCCCGAGCACTCGCTGATCAACAACGGCAAGGTCAGCCTGGCCGACATTGCCCGGCATCCGGCGGTATTCCCCGGCGGCAACACCTTTACCCACCACATCGTCCAGCACCTCTTTGAAGCCCAGGGCCTGACGCCGAACATCGCCATGAGCACCAACTACCTGGAAACCATCAAGATGATGGTCTCGATCGGCCTGGCCTGGAGCGTGTTGCCGCGCACGATGCTCGATGAACAGGTCGCGCGCATACCTTTGCCGGGCATACAGCTCACTCGCCAGCTAGGCTATATCCTGCACACGGAAAGGACGCTGTCGAATGCTGCGCGGGCCTTCATGGCCTTGCTGGATGCTCAAATCGAACTGCCAGGGACTCAAGGCTGACTTGTGCTACTCCTATAGGGCCGCGAATTCCTGCAACAAACGCCTATTCAGCTCAAGGCCTGCCAATGCCGAAATCTGTTGACCGTATTCCACCGATGCCACGTATTCAGGCGCTTGATCCCAAAAACTCCGAACAGAGCTGGGAAAGCGCCTCTCAATTGCTGGCCGCACTCAATGGCGCGCGCCTGGGTGCCTGGTATTGGGACATCGAACGCGGGCAGATCAGTTGGTCCCGGGGCACTCAGGCGCTGTTCGGCTTCGACCCCCGGCAACCGCTGCCGGCCGATCTGGAATACCTCGACTTGCTGGCCCCGGAGGATCGGGCGAAAACCGTGCGCGCCTTCCACGCAGTCGTTGCCGGCGCGCCGCTGGAACAGGTGATGCGCCACCGCATCCGCTGGCCCGACGGCAGCCTGCACTGGCTGGAAATCAGCGGCAGCCTGGTACCAGATAAAAAAGGCCGCCCGCGAATGATTGGCGTGATCCGCGAAATCACCCAGCAGCGCCAGCGCGAGCAGGCGCTGAGCAGCTCGGAAAAGCGCTTTGCCACACTGTTTCACCTGTGCCCGAACATGGTCCTGCTGACCCGCCAGGAAGACGGCCTGATCACTGAAGCCAACCAGCATTTCGAAAGCCTGTTCGGCTGGCCGGTGCAACACGCGATCGGTCGTACCACCCTGGAGCTTGGGCTGTGGGTGCATCCGCAACAGCGAGCGGAACTGGTCGCGGCCACCAAGGCCAAGGGTGACCTGGTGAGCATGGAGGTGCAATTTCGCGCCAGTAACGGGCGGATCCTCGACGGAATTCTCAGCGCTCAGAAAGTCGAACTCGAAGGCCAACCCTATCTGCTGAGCACCTTCCTCGACACCACCGAACGCAAAGTCGCCGAACAGGCCCTCAAGGACAGTCAGGAACGCCTCGACCTGGCCCTGGACTCGGCGCAGCTCGGCACCTGGGACTGGCACATTCCCAGCGGCATGCTGTATGGCTCGGCGCGCGCCGCCCAACTGCACGGGCTGGAGCCCAAACCCTTCCACGAAGCCTTCGAAGCGTTTTTTGAAGGAGTGCCCGGCGATGAACGCGACACCATGCGCGACGCCTATCGCAGCTTGCGCGAAGGTCCGGCCGGCAATTATCAGCTGACCTATCGCGTACAGTTGCCCGACGGCAGCTCACGCTACCTGGAAAGCCGCGCCCGCCTCTACCGAGATGAAAACGGTGTGCCCCTGCGCATGGCCGGCACCCTGCTCGACATCACCGATCAGGTCGAGCGCGAACAACGGCTGGTGGCCTCCGAAGAGAAATTCGCCACCCTGTTCCAGGTCAGCCCGGACCCGATCTGCGTGACTCGCCAGGACACCGGTCAGTTCATCGAGATCAACTCCAGCTTCAGCCAGATCTTCGGCTGGAGCGCCGCCGATGTGATCGGCCGCAGCGCCGACGAAATCGGCCTGTGGGACGCTTCGGCAAAAAGCCTGCAACGGATCGAACGAGTCATCCGCGAACAAGGCCTGGACAATGTGGCCATCCTCGTCCGGCACAAGGACGGACAATCCCTGACCTGTGTGATATCCAGCCGCCAGATCAGTGTCGGGGAGCAGCCGTGCATCGTCACCACCTTGCGCGACATCAGCCAGCAGCAGCGCTCGGAAGCCGCTCTCAAGTCCAGCGAAGAGAAGTTCGCCAAGGCGTTCCACTCCAGCCCCGACGCCATCACCATCACCGAGCGCGACACCGGCCGTTATCTGGAGGTCAACGATGGTTTTTGCCGCCTGACCGGCTACCGGGCCGACGAAGTGATCGGCCGCACGGTGTATCAGGTCGGAATCTGGGCTGAAGACAAGCAGCGCTCAGCGCTGCTGGCCGAGCTGCAACTCAAGGGCCGGGTTCACCACCAGGAGATGCTCGGGCGTAACAAGCGCGGCGAGCTGCTGACCGTCGAAGTCTCGGTGGAACCCATCACCCTCAATGAAACCGCGTGCCTGCTGCTCACCGCGCGGGACGTCAGCCTGCTGAAAAATGCCGAAGCGCAGATCCGCCATCTGGCCTATCACGATCCGCTGACCAACCTGCCCAACCGCGCCCTGCTGATGGACCGCCTGAGCCAGCAGATCGCCCTGCTCAAGCGCCACAACCTGCGCGGTGCGCTGATGTTCCTCGACCTCGATCACTTCAAGCACATCAACGACTCTCTCGGCCACCCGGTCGGCGATACCGTGCTGAAGATCATCACCGCCCGCCTTGAAGCCAGCGTCCGCATGGAAGACACCGTGGCCCGCCTCGGTGGTGACGAATTCGTGGTGCTGCTCAGCGGCCTCGAAGGTTCGCGCAACGAGGTCAACGATCAGGTACTGGAGCTGGCCGACACCATTCGCGAACTGCTGTCGGAGCCGATGTTCCTCGATGGCCAGCGCCTGCAAGTGACACCGAGCATCGGCATCGCCCTGATTCCCGACCACGGCTCGACGCCCACCGACCTGCTCAAGCGCGCCGACATCGCGCTTTATCGCGCCAAGGATTCGGGGCGCAATACCGCGCAGATGTATCACAACACCATGCAGAAGGCCGCGAGCGAGCGCCTGCGCATGGAAACCGACCTGCGCCAGGCCTTGTCCCGGGGCGAATTTCACGTGCACTACCAACCCCAGGTCGACGCCCGCGGCGACCGCATCGTCGGCGCCGAAGCGCTGGTACGCTGGAACCACCCGGCGCTCGGCGCGCAATCGCCCAGCGAGTTCATCAAGGTCCTGGAAGACAGCGGACTGATTCTGGAGGTCGGCAACTGGATCCTCGACGAAGCCTGTAAAGCCTTTAAGCACCTGGTCGCCAGTGGCCTGGTGGACCCGCACAGGTTCAGCCTTTGCGTGAACATAAGCCCGCGCCAGTTCCGCCAGAACGACTTTGTCGAGCGCGTCGAAAACAGCCTGACCAGCTGTGGCCTGCCCTGCTCGCTACTGAAACTCGAAATCACCGAAGGCATCGTGATCCAGAACCTGGAAGACACCATCAACAAAATGCGCCGCCTGAAGAAGCTCGGCGTCAGTTTTGCCATGGACGACTTCGGCACCGGTTATTCCTCATTGACCCACCTCAAGCGCCTGCCCGTCGACACCCTGAAAATCGACCAGTCGTTCATCCGCGACGCCACCAGTGACCCGAACGACGCCGAGATCATCCGCGCAATCGTCGCCATGGCCCACAGCCTGGATCTTAAGGTGATTGCCGAAGGCGTGGAGACAGCGGAACAGCTGGAGTTTCTGCAGGGGCTGGAGTGCCATTTTTATCAGGGGTATTTGTACAGCCCGCCACTGCCGATCGCAGAATTCCAGAAACTCCTGAAATAACACAACCCCCGCAGGAACTGCCGAACGCGGCCCGAGCCTTCGGCAGATCCTACAGAACATCAAGAACCGTCCTACACAAAACAACGCAACCTCTGATTTATCTCCCTGCACCGCCTCACTAGCGTGTTCGTCCCTGCCAATAGACCAAGGACAACCCTGCCATGAGGCGTTATCACATCACCGTCGGCGCCACCACCACGGTCGACGGCACCGTGAAAACCGGCTACCCGTACCGCGACATCAACGGCCAGCTCATGGCCCGCGAGGGCGATGACGTCTATTGCCCGGAGTGCGACAGCACCGGCACCATCTTCTGCGACGGCCCGCGCCTTTCGGAATATATGGACGATCGCCGGGCCGCCCTGGAAGGCGACCTGTGCCACTGCAAATGCGACCCGTCGCCCCGGTTGATTGCC
The DNA here is from genome assembly GCF_019218965.1 of Pseudomonas sp. PDM31. Lineage (NCBI taxonomy): Bacteria > Pseudomonadati > Pseudomonadota > Gammaproteobacteria > Pseudomonadales > Pseudomonadaceae > Pseudomonas > Pseudomonas sp. PDM31. The sequence continues at coordinate 147,649 of NZ_JAHUWS010000005.1, forward strand.
GTCCAGACCCTGGTGTGCCAGGAGATCGAGACGCCAAAAGTCGCCCCGCCTCAACGCACCGCCGCACCACCCGCACCACCCGCTACGCCGGCTGCACAGCACCCGCCCGCCGTCGAAGCGCGTCCTGCCAATTTCACCCCAACGCCGAGCCGACCGGTGTCGTCCTACAGCGAACTGCCCGGGCACGCCTGCGAGAACCTCTGGCGTGGTTATCAACAACGGGTGGAAAACGTCGTGGCACCGGGTGGCAAGTTGATTACCGATCCCAAGGCGCGCAACAAGGCGATCAATGCCGCCTACGCCCAGCTTTGGCGACACGATCAACGTTTCCAGTGGGCGGGCCTTGCAGCCTTTGCTTCGAAACAGGTTGGCTGCGGATTGCTGCATGCGGCGGAGTCGGTCGAGAAAATGCAGGCTGAATCAGAGGCTATGCAGCAGTTGCGGGACAGCTCACGAAAAGGGCTGGCCGGTTTGATCAGCCCCAGTGAACGCGAAAAGCGCGCAGCAATAAGGGAGTTCGAACAGCGCCAACGGGACTACGAACAGGCCAACCGTGACAACCCGGTGTGGGGGTTTACCCATTGGGGTGTCGACAGCGCGCTGCCCCTTGCGCAACAGATGTACCGGTTTGTGCATGAGATGCTGGCGATGGGTAATACCACGCTGTTTCTCGATGTATATCCGTTGCATGTGTTTTATGCGGAGCGGGGGTTGGAGGCGTTGAAGGCGTGTCTGGACTCACGGAAGAACATCTACGGCACCGGCGAATATCCGGTGTTATGGCCAGTGGGGCAGGAAACGCTGAGGTTTGGGATTGACCACGATGAAATCCTTTTGGCGTTTGAGGCGATTGACGCTGGCAATATCGCGGAAAGCGTCGCACTTCTTGCCGAGCACGAGCAGGTCAACATCCTGCAACCGGCGATGTACGATCACAGTGGAATGAAATGGATGATGCGCGGTAACCATTTATCCTACGTCACCGACGTTCCTTCCGGGGCGGCTCAGGCCATTGAACTGACCCTGGCCAGTCAGTGCCGTCCTGTCGAGGACGAGCGCACCATTGGATTTAGTAACTTTCCCTTCGCCGACCTGGCTGACGCCAAGAGCCGTATGGCCTTCGTGCTTAAAGCCGCGGCCCAGTTTGACGATTTGCTGCAAAGCGACCAGCGCGATCGGATTGCGCAGTCGATTCGGGAAATCGCCTTGGGTGGGGGCGTGCGATGAGTTTGATGCACCATCTGCGTTGTCGGCGTGGCATTTTGGTAGTGGTGGTCGCATGCCTCCTGACGCTGTCAGCAATTGTGTTGCTATCGGACGACCCGGAAATTGCCTTGGTAATTGGCGAGCCATACGAGGCAATGCGCCAGCGTTCCAGCGCAAGTATCGATTCAGCCATACCGGACCACTCCTGGTTCAACATTCCCAAGTCTGATGCCCGACTTCGCTTCGCAGATCCCCAATTCGGCTTTGTGACGCCTTTGGCCCGATTCTTTACCGTGAGTTTTACGGATGAGAAGGTGAGGAGTGTCCGCATGTCCCCGCAAATCGAGCCACTGCTACTCGACGACACCCTCAAGGTCATACTGGATCTGCAAGATCAGTGGCGTAAAGCCGGCTGGGTACCCATTCGGCTCAACGACTACCCATCGTTCGCCGACACGCCGCAATGGCGAGCCCAACTTCGCGATGTCAATAAAGTCGGTGCAGCCTATTGGCGAGCCGGCGATAAATATCAACTGATGCTGCTGGCTCACCGCTTCAAGGACAACAGACGTCCCACCGAGGAACGCTACCTCATCACACTGGGAATCCACCGATCTCGGGGCGTGCAATGAGTTTGGTGCGCCGCCTGAACTGGCAGCATGGCGTTTTGGTACTGGCGATCGCATCGCTCCTGGCGCTTTCAGCAATTGAGTTGCTATACGATGAACCGGAAATCGCCTTGGTGATTGGCGAGCCGCACGAGGCCATGCGCCAGCGCTCCAGCGCAAGAATCGATCCAGCCATTCCGGGGCGCTCTTGGTTCAGCGTTCCGAAATCAGATGCGCGCCTGCGTTTCATTGATCCGCAGTACGGTTTTGTAACGCCAGTTGCACGTTTTTTTACGGTGATGTTTGATGATGAACTGATCCAAGGTGTCCGCATGTCCCCGCAAATCGAGCCGCTATTGCTCGACGACACCCTCAAGGTCGTGCTGGACCTGCAAGAGCAATGGCGCAAAGCTGGGTGGGTTCCCCTCCGGGTCAAGGACTTCCCACCGTTCGCGGACACCCCGCAATGGCGAGCACAATTGCGGGATGTGAATAGGGGCGGCAAAGCATACTGGCATGCGGGCACCCAGTATCAAGTGATGCTGGTGGTCAATCGATTCAAGGATTACAGGCACCCCACCGAGGAGCGCTACCTCATCAAGCTGTCACTGGCCACGCCCTGGACTAACCCTTGATCCAGCCTTTGACGCTGGAGCTCATTGGCGCACCGGCTGAGGATAACGGGTGGATTGTCCACTTCGGCTACGCCAGGCACGAACAGATCAACATCTTGCAGCCAGCTATGTACGATGACACTGGACTGAAATGTATGCTCCGCGGGAACTATTTCTCCTACGTCACCAACTTTCCTTGCGGGGCTGCGCAGGCCGTTGAGCTGACCCGGGCCAGTCAGTGCCGTCCTGTCGAGGACGAGCGCACCATTGGATTTAGCAACTTTCCCTTCGCCGACCTGGCTGACGTCAAGAGCCGTATGGCCTTCGTGCTTAAAGCCGCGGCCCAGTTTGACGATTTGCTGCACAGCGATCAGCGCAAGCACATCGAGCGGTCGACTCGAGATATCGCTTTGGGCGGCGGAGTCAGATGAACTTGCGTTCCGTTGGATTGCGCCGTCGCACACTGACGTTAGCCGTAGCGATTCTCTTGACGCTGGCGGCGATACGGGCACTTTCGGATGATCCGGAAATCGCTTTGGTCATTGGAGAGCCGTACGAAGCTATGCGTCAACGCTCCACTGCATCAATCGCACCCACCATTGCGGGGGAGGTATCGTTCAACATCCCAACGTCAGATGCCCGGCTACGTTTCGTAGATCCTCAATACGGTTTTGTGACTCCATTAGCCCGTTTCTTCGCTGTCATTTATCGAAATGAGCATATCAACAGTGTCCGCATGTCCCCACAAACCGAGCCGTTACTACTCGACGATACGCTCAAGATAGTTCTGGATTTGCAGGAGCAATGGCGCAAAGGCGGTTGGACGCCAAATCGGGTCAAGGACTTTCCTTCATTCGCCGACTCTCCTGAATGGCGGGATCGGTTGAAGGATGTAAACAGAGGCGGGACCGCCTACTGGCTTGCGGGTGAGAAGTACCAAACGATGTTGGTGGTGAGCCGATTCAGAGACGAGAAGCGCCCAACCGAAGAACGTTACTTGATAACACTGGGAATCAGCAAGTCCAGAGGTCCTCGATGAGTCAAATGGCGCCCCTCGCCTGGCGACGCTGCGGGTTAGCACTAGCAATCGCCACACTGGTTGCATACGTGGGAATTGAGGCGAAATCTGAAAAAGAAATTGCGCTTATGATTGGCGAACCTTGGGAGGATATGCGTCAGCGCTCCAGCGCAAGTATTGGCTCAGCTATAGCTGATCGCTCATGGTTCAGAATTCCAGAATCCGACGCGCGCCTGCGCTTTATTGATCCTCAGTACGGTTTTGTAACCCCACTTGCCCGTTTTCTGACGGTGATGTTCGATGATGAACGGATCCATGGTGTCCGTATGTCCCCACAAATCGAGCCACTACTGCTCGATGAGACCCTCAAGGTCGTGCTGGATCTGCAGGAGCAATTGCGCTCAGCCGGCTGGACTCCGATCCGGGTTGAGGAAGACCCACCATTCGCCGATACGCCCCAATGGCGGGCCCAATTGCGCGACGTGAACAAGGGCGGCACCTCCTATTGGCATGCCGGTAACCGCTATCAAGTGATGCTGGTAGTCGGCCGTTTCAAGGATAAAAAGCGTCCCACAGAAGAACGCTACCTGATCACGCTGTCACTGGCCACGCCTTGGACCAATCCTTGACTTGGCCCGCTGACGATAGACGCATCGGTACCAGAGTTGCGATGCTCAACTGTAAATCAGCCTGCGCTGACGTCACGATAGCGCCGAAAATCTTCTCAGCACACAGAAAAGCAAATGCCCCGACACGTCGGGGCATTTGTTTTTTCCGTAACAGGACGGGTTTTCACACAGCCTGTAACGGCATTTTTCTACATCGACTCAATGCTGCAAAGCCGGCTTCTGCGCCCCATTGATCGGGATGCGCTTGGCCTTCGCCTCTTCCGGAATCACCCGCAGCAGGTCGATGCTCAGCAGACCGTTGCTCAAACCGGCAGCCTTGATTTCGATGTGGTCCGCCAAACGGAAGGACAGTTTGAATGCACGCTGGGCGATGCCCTGGTGCAGGAAGGTCACGTCTTCGTTGGCGTCGCGCTTGCCACCACTGATGGTCAACACGCCCTTCTCGACTTGCAGCTCCAGGTCTTCTTCCTGGAAGCCGGCGGCCGCTACGACGATGCGGTATTGGTCGTCGCCGTGTTTTTCCACGTTGTAAGGCGGGTAGGTGCTGCCTGGCTCATTGCGCAGGGCGGTTTCGAACAGGTCGTTGAAACGGTCGAAACCAACCGAGGAACGGAACAGTGGTGCCAGGGAAAATGCAGTAGTCATGAATCAAATCTCCTGAAAACAATCAGCAAGGTTTTTTGTCTCCGCGACCCGAATTCGGCATCGCGTACCCCTTAGATAGGGACCGCTGATTGCATTTCAAGAGTTTTTTTGCAGATTTTTTTCAGGCTGCTTCAGCGACCGGAAGACCCAATAAACGTGAGACCTGATCGAGTTCAGTCTCGCGACGCAGGAGGGAAAACAGCTCCACCGCCTCAGGGTAATTGCGGGTCAGCATGGCCAGCCACTGCTTCAGGCGACCCGGCGATTGCCGAGCGGTCATCTGCGCCTTGGCTTGCAGCCAGAAATCCTGGATCAGCGGCAGCAGCTCGGCCCAGGTCATCTCGACCACTTCTTCGCCGGCCCGTGCCGCGGCGATTTGCCGGGCCAGGTCGGGACGAGAAACCAGGCCGCGACCGAGCATGATGTCCTCCACGCCACTGATCTCGCGGCAACGGCGCCAGTCGTCGACGCTCCAGATATCACCGTTGGCGAACACCGGCACCTTGACCACATCCTGCACCCGCGGAATCCATTCCCAGTGGGCCGGCGGCTTGTAGCCGTCCACCTTGGTCCGCGCATGCACTACGATGTGCTCCGCCCCGCCCTCGGCCAAAGCCGTGGCGCACACCAGCGAACCGTCCGGGCTGTCGAAACCCAGGCGCATCTTGGCGGTGACCGGAATGTGCGCAGGCACGGCGCGACGGACGTGCTCGACGATCTGGTTCAGCAGTTCCGGCTCTTTGAGCAGTACTGCGCCACCACGGGATTTGTTCACGGTCTTGGCCGGGCAGCCGAAGTTCAGGTCGATCACCTCGGAACCCAGCTCGCAGGCGAGCGCGGCGTTTTCCGCCAGGCACACAGGATCCGAACCCAATAGCTGCACGCGCAGCGGCACGCCGGACGCGGTGCGGGCGCCGTTGAGCAGTTCGGGGCCGAACTTGTGGAAATAGGCCGGCGTGAGCAACTGATCGTTGACCCGGATGAACTCGGTCACACACCAGTCAATGCCGCCCACCCGGGTCAGCACGTCGCGCAGGATGTCGTCGACCAACCCCTCCATGGGCGCCAAAGCAATTTGCATGAAAAACACACTCAACGAAAAACGTGCGGCAGTTTACTGGATTACGCGAAAAATCTGCAGAACATCGCAGATTCATCAATGTGGGAGCGGGCTTGCTCGCGAAGGCGGTGTGTCATTGAGCAGTGATACAGGCTGACCCACCGCTTTGCCGAGCATGCCCGCTCCCACATTAGTTACACCAACGCCTGCTGCTGAACCGCCGGGCCGTAGCCTTCAATGAACTCAGCCGGCATACGCTTGGGCTTGCCGCTGGACAGCTCGATGCAGACGAAAGTGGTCTGCGCACGCAGCAACGTCGAATTGTCGCTGGGGCGAATCAACTGGAAGTGCCGGGTCATTTTCAGGCGCTGATCCCAATCGACGATCCAGGTCGCCAACTGCAACTCATCGCCTTCATAGGCGGCCGCCAGGTAATCGATCTCGTGCCGCACCACTGCCATCGCCCGATCCAGGCGCCGATATTCGACCAGATCCAGGCCCAGACGCTGAGAGTGACGCCAGGCGCAGCGTTCGAGCCAGGTCACGTACACCGCGTTGTTTGCGTGGCCAAGCCCGTCGATGTCCTCGGCGCCCACCTGCAGATCAATGACAAATGGTGTTTCCCGATCCCAGCCCATGCCCCACTCCCGGTCAGATAATTTCCACCGGCGCAGTGTAACGGATGCTCAGGCCGATTGGCGTGATTGCAGGCTGCGTCCGGCCAGCAGTGATATCACGCCATCAATTACCCGAGGGTCGGCCAGTACGCGCTGATGACCACCCTCTTGCAGGCGCAGTAAACGGCTGTCGAACCAGGCTTCGTGGATTAGTTGCGACTCCTTGACCGGTACAAGGCAGTCATCTTCGGCATGGACGATCAGGCCGGGCATGTCGAGTTGATAATGCGCGACATCCAGCATCGCAGCGCGCATGCCGACGTCTTGCTCGACCTGGCGAATGAACGCCGAACGGGCCTTGGGCGGCAGCCGCACGTAGCGTGCAAAGCCGCGCAATACGCCAAGGATGCGTGCCGGGGCGGCAATGGTCACCAGGGTTTCGGTACGCAAGCCCAACTGCACCGCGAGCATTGCACTGGCACCCCCCATGGAATGGCCGATCACCGCTTGCAGCGGTGGCAATTCGGCGGCGGCCTCGAGCATGGCGCGGGCGAACAGCATGACATTGGCTTCACTACCGGGTGAACGACCGTGTGCGGGGCCGTCCAGGGCCACCACCGAGTAACCGGCATCGACCAGCGCCGTGATCAGGCTGGCGAACTGGGTTGGCCGCCCTTCCCAGCCATGCATCAGCAGTACTGCCGGGCCTTGCCCCCAGCGCAACACCGAGAGGCCGAAACGCAAGGTGATGCGCTCGGACTTCGCCAGCAGCGGCAGCTCCCAGTCCCGGGGTGGCAGGTCCCGCGGGGTCATGAAGGCCAGGCGCATTTTTCTTGCAACCAGCTTCGGTGCGAACCAGCCCAAGGTACCATTAACGCCACGAACCCACTTCAACGTGCTCATCGCATTCTCCCCAGGCCGAAGCCTTCAGGTCAACGCACAGCCGACTTGGCGGCGCGCAGTAAACGATCGGACAACTCACCCGGCCCCAGCGCGCGCGCCAGGGACAGGCCGCCGACCATCAAGGCCATATCGGCCAGAGCTTTGTCGGTTTCTTCGGGGCTGGCCGCCAACTGCGCGATCATCAGCTCCAGGTGTTCATTCAGGGCCGCCCGAAATTCGTCCGGCAGGCGCCCCAGTTCGCCGACCGAAGCCGGGATCGGGCACGCCGATTCGGAGGAGTCGCGGTGCTTGCGTGACAGATAGAACGCCGCCACCAGCGCCCGGCGCTCTTCGCCGGTCAATTGGGCGTCCATGTCGGCAATCAGGTCGCGACGGTGACCGAGCAGCTGCTTGAACGCTTCCAGCATCATCGCGTCCTTGCTTTCAAAGTGCGCGTAGAAGCCGCCGACCGTCAGGCCCGCCGCGCCCATCACTTCACCCACGCTTGGCTCAGCCGGCCCACGCTGAATTAGCGCCGAGCTGGCCGCCTTGAGGATACGTTCGCGGGTTTGAGCTTTTTTATCGTTCATCGATGCCTCCGAATATTACGACTAGAATATTATTCTCATAATAATTTTCTGCAAGCCGTAGATGTGACCGCTGGTCTGAAGAACAGTTTGATAAGAAATGGGGGATTTGGCCAAACGCCAGACAAACAAAAGGGCCATTCAATAATTGAATGACCCTTATAAAATCCCGCAGAGCGGGTAATCGTGGCGTCCCCTAGGGGACTCGAACCCCTGTTACCGCCGTGAAAGGGCGGTGTCCTAGGCCACTAGACGAAGGGGACACAAACCCTTCTATACAACTGATCAGTGCTGAGAGCTGATCGATTCAAGGCCGGTGTGGCCAGACCTTGAACTTGTAAAATTGGTGGAGCTAAGCGGGATCGAACCGCTGACCTCCTGCATGCCATGCAGGCGCTCTCCCAGCTGAGCTATAGCCCCGGATTTTTCGCCTCGCGGCGGAGCGACATCTTGAAACATCGCTTCTGTAAAACTGGCGTCCCCTAGGGGACTCGAACCCCTGTTACCGCCGTGAAAGGGCGGTGTCCTAGGCCACTAGACGAAGGGGACGCAAACCCTTCTATACAACTGATCAACGCTGAGTGTTGATCGCTTCAAGGCCGGTGTGGCCAGACCTTGAAGTGTAAATTGGTGGAGCTAGACGGGATCGAACCGTCGACCTCTTGCATGCCATGCAAGCGCTCTCCCAGCTGAGCTATAGCCCCTCATCGTTGATGTCATCGCTGAGGACGGGGCGAATCTTAAGGGCGTATCGAAGGCCTGTCAAACTTATTTTGCAAAAAATTTAAAATTTTTTGCCGACATAACAACCACTTACCGCCCTCCCCCCGAAAATTCGGGGGTCTGAGGGCCACCGCGCGCACCACGACGGGGGCACACAATGGCCATCAGCCCTTCACCAAGCGCGTCAGGCAATAGCGCCCAACAGCTTTTCCCACTCTTTGTTTTCTTTCTTCGACACGCCGCCCAGCAGGTCGAGCGCCTGACGCAAGCGGAAACGGGTCAGGTCCGGACCGAGGATCTCCATCGCGTCCAGCACCGATACCGAGCTGGCCTGCCCCGTGATCGCGGCGAACATCAGCGGCATGGCATCACGCAGCTTCAGCTCCAGGGATTCGACCACCGTCTGGATGGTTGCGGTAATGCTGTCCTTCTCCCACTGGCGCAGGCTTTCCAGCTTCCAGAGGATCAACTGCATCAACTGACGGACCTGATCGCCCGAGAGCTTCTTCGATTCGAACAGCTTCGCATCCGGATTCACGCCACCGGCAAAGAAGAACCCGGCCAGCGGTGCAACCTGGCTGAAGGTTTCAACCCGGCCTTGCACGTGCGGCGCGATCTTCATCATGTACTCGGAGTTGAGCGCCCACTTCTGCACCCGCGCGGCGAATTCTTCCACCGGCAGGTCACGCAGCCATTGGCCATTGAGCCACGACAGCTTTTCGATGTCGAAAATCGGCCCGCCGAGGGACACGCGCTTGAGGTCGAAGTTGTCGACCATTTCCTGCAGGGAGAACTTTTCACGCTCGTCCGGCATCGACCAGCCCATGCGCCCCAGGTAGTTGAGCATCGCTTCCGGCATGAAGCCCATGCGCTCGTAGAAGGTCACCGAGGTCGGGTTCTTGCGCTTGGACAGCTTGCTCTTGTCCGGGTTACGCAGCAGCGGCATGTAGCACAGCTCCGGTTGTTCCCAGCCGAAGTACTCGTAAAGCAGGATCAATTTAGGCGCCGACGGCAGCCATTCCTCGCCACGCAACACGTGAGTGATGCCCATCAGGTGGTCATCGACCACGTTGGCCAGGAAGTAGGTCGGCAGGCCGTCGGTCTTCATCAGGACCTGCATGTCCATGCGATCCCACGGGATTTCAACGTCGCCACGCAACATGTCCGGCACCACGCAGACACCTTCGCTCGGCACTTTCATACGGATCACGTGGGGCTCGCCGGCCGCCAGGCGACGGGCCACTTCCTCCTTGGACAACAGCAGCGCGCGGCCGTCGTATCGCGGAGTTTCGCCGCGTGCCTGCTGCTCGGCACGCATCTGGTCCAGCTCTTCAGCGGTGCAGAAGCACGGGAAAGCGTGGCCCATGTCGACCAGTTGCTGGCAGTACTTCTGGTAGATATCGCCGCGTTCGCTCTGGCGATAGGGACCGTGCGGACCGCCCACATCCGGGCCTTCGCTCCAGTCGATGCCCAGCCAGCGCAAGGCGTCGAAAATCTGCTGTTCGGACTCGCGAGTCGAACGCACTTGGTCGGTGTCTTCGATCCGCAGGATGAACTCACCGCCATGCTGCTTGGCAAAGCAGTAGTTGAACAATGCGATGTAAGCGGTACCTACGTGGGGATCCCCGGTAGGCGATGGCGCGATGCGAGTGCGGACGGTGGTCATGGCATGTCTCAAAAAGAATAAAAGCGAATATCCAACAAGAGGCGAATGGTAACAGGCGACACCCGCCCGGCTCCAGTGAACAGGGCATTTAAGCCAAGGTTGCGGGTGTTACATGCGTATTACGCAGTGAATGAGCAAATATCAGCCACCGGCATTTACCGCTGATCGGCTGTATGCCAGATTGGCCTGCTGATATATTCCCTTACATTTTAATGACTACAGTTTGCCCCATGCCTGCCCAACTCAAGCGTCGCCTGTACACCTTCCTCCTGATTGTCCTGCTGATTGCCGGCGGTCTGTTCGCCCACTGGTTCTTGAAGGGGCGCTTTTACGAAAGCACCGACAACGCCTATGTCCAGGGCGAAATCACCCGCGTATCGAGCCAGTTGTCCGCCCGCATCGACCAGGTTCTGGTGCACGACAACCAGCACGTCGAGAAAGGCCAGCTGTTGATCAAACTCGAAGGCGATGACTTCCGTCTCGCCGTCGATCGCGCCAACGCTGCCCTCGCCACCCGTCAGGCCGAGCGCCTGCAAGCCCAGAGCAAACTGACCCAACAGGCCAGCCTGATTGCCGCCAGCGAAGCACAGGTCGCCTCCAGCCAGGCGAGCCTGGGCCGTTCGCAGATCGATCTGATTCGCGCCGAGACCCTGCGCAAACCCGGTTACGTCTCCGAAGAGCGGGTGACCACCCTCTCCGCCGACAACCACATCGCCCGCTCGCAAGTGGCCAAGGCCCAGGCCGATGCGCAGAGTCAGCGCCAGCAGATCAACGCTTTAAGCGCCGAAATTAAACGCCTCGATGCGCAGATCGCCAACGCCAGTACCGATCTGGCCCAGGCCGAACTGAACCTGACCCGCAGTGAAATCCACGCGCCTATCAGCGGCCTGATCGGCCAGCGCGCCGCGCGCAACGGTCAAGTGGTGCAAGCCGGCGCCTACCTGATGTCGATCGTCCCGGATGAAGACATCTGGATTCAGGCCAACTTCAAGGAAACCCAGATCGGGCACATGCAGCCCGGGCAGAAGGCCGAACTGACCTTCGATGCCTACAGCGACACGCCAATCGACGCGCGGGTCGACAGCCTGTTCGCCGCCTCGGGCGCGCAGTTCAGCCTGTTACCGCCGGACAATGCCACCGGCAACTTCACCAAGGTCGTACAACGGATCCCGGTCAAACTGACCTTCGCCGCGGACAACCCGCTGCGCGGCAAGATTCGTCCGGGCATGTCGGTCACCGCTACTGTGAATATCAAAGACGCCCCAGAAGATGGCCGGTGATCAACTGATCCGCCCGGTCGGCGAACCGACCCGGCGGGACTGGATCGCGGTGATGAGCGTGATGCTCGGCGCCTTCATGGCGGTGCTGGACATCCAGATCACCAACTCATCGCTCAAGGATATCCAGGGCGCACTGTCGGCCACCCTGGAAGAAGGCTCGTGGATTTCCACCTCGTACCTGGTGGCGGAAATCATCATGATCCCGCTCACCGCCTGGCTGGTCCAGCTGCTGTCGGCCCGCCGCCTGGCGGTATGGGTTTCCCTCGGGTTTCTGGTCGCCTCGCTGCTGTGTTCCATGGCCTGGAGCCTGGAGAGCATGATCGTGTTCCGCGCCTTGCAGGGTTTTACCGGCGGCGCGCTGATCCCGCTGGCCTTCACCCTGACCCTGATCAAACTGCCGGAACACCACCGGGCCAAGGGCATGGCGATGTTCGCCATGACTGCGACCTTCGCCCCTTCCATCGGCCCGACGCTCGGCGGCTGGCTGACGGAAAACTGGGGCTGGGAATACATCTTCTACATCAACATTCCGCCCGGACTGATCATGATCGCCGGCCTGATGTATGGCCTGGAGAAGAAAGAAGCCCACTGGGAACTGCTCAAAAGCACCGATTACGCCGGCATCGTCACCCTCGGCGTCGGGCTCGGCTGCCTGCAGGTGTTCCTGGAAGAAGGCCACCGCAAGGACTGGCTGGAATCGAATCTGATCGTGGCGCTGGGCAGCATTGCGCTGATCAGCCTGATTACCTTTGTGATCGTGCAGTTTTCCAGACCCAACCCGCTGATCAACCTCGGCATCCTCGGCAATCGCAACTTCGGTTTATCGAGCATCTCCAGTATCGGCATGGGGGTCGGTTTGTACGGCTCGATCTATCTGCTGCCGCTGTATCTGGCGCAGATCCAGAACTACAACGCCCTGCAGATCGGCGAAGTGATCATGTGGATGGGTGTGCCGCAGCTGTTTCTGATTCCGCTGGTGCCCAAGCTGATGAAGATCATTTCACCGAAATGGCTTTGCACCCTGGGTTTCGGGCTGTTCGGCATGGCGAGCTTCTACTCCGGGGTGCTGAACCCGGACTTCGCCGGGCCACAGTTCAATCAGATCCAGCTCCTGCGCGCACTCGGCCAGCCGCTGATCATGGTCACCATCTCGTTGATCGCCACGGCGTACATCCTGCCTCAGGATGCGGGTTCGGCATCGAGTCTGTTCAACATTCTGCGCAATCTTGGCGGCGCCATCGGCATCGCCCTCCTCGCCACGTTGCTGGATGCGCGCACCAAGACCTACTTTGACTATTTGCGCGAGTCCATCGTGCCGAGCAATCCGCAGGTGGCCGAGCGGATAGCGTCGTTGGCGGACCGGTTGGGCAGTGAAACGGCGGCGCTGGGCAAGCTCAGCGAAATCGCCCACCAGCAGGCAGCGATCATGGCCTACAACGATGCGTTTCATTTTCTCGGGATAGCGCTGGGGATCAGCATGCTGGCGGTGTTGTTGACCAGGAAGTTGCCGGTCGGTATCAAGGTTGGTGAGGCGCACTGACCAACTGCTGCACTGAGACTACTGATCCCATCGCGAGCAGGCTCGCTCCCACATTGGACCGCGTCCGTCGAGACGACCCAATCAACTGTGGGAGCGAGCCTGCTCGCGATGAGGCCAGTTCAGACGCTACCAATCAAACGGCAATCAGCCGCTCACGCAACTTGGCAATCTCGTCGCGCATCTGCGCCGCCGCTTCGAATTCCAGGTCGCGTGCCAGTTGGTACATCTTCTCTTCCAGCGCCTTGATGCGCTTGGCGATCTCGCCCGGTGAACGCAGTTCGGCTTCGTAACGGGCGTTTTCCTCGGCGGCCTTGGCCATGCCTTTGCGCTTCTTGCTGCGCGAACCCGGCACGGTGGCGCCTTCCATGATGTCGGCCACGTCCTTGAATACACCTTTGGGCGTGATGCCGTTGGCCAGGTTGAACGCTATCTGCTTGTCGCGACGGCGCTCGGTTTCGCCGATCGCGCGCTCCATGGAACCGGTGATGCGGTCCGCATACAGAATCGCCCGGCCGTTGAGGTTGCGGGCCGCCCGGCCGATGGTCTGGATCAACGAACGCTCGGAACGCAGGAAGCCTTCCTTGTCGGCATCGAGGATCGCCACCAGAGACACTTCCGGCATGTCCAGGCCTTCACGCAGCAGGTTGATCCCCACCAGCACATCGAAGGTACCGAGGCGCAAATCGCGGATGATTTCTACACGTTCCACAGTGTCGATATCCGAGTGCAGGTAGCGCACCCGCACGCCGTGGTCGGCCAGGTAGTCGGTCAAGTCCTCGGCCATGCGCTTGGTCAGCGTAGTGACCAGTACTCGCTCTTCCAGGGCGACGCGCTTGGTGATTTCCGACAGCAAGTCGTCGACCTGGGTCAGTGCCGGGCGGATTTCGATTTGCGGGTCCACCAGCCCGGTCGGACGCACCACCATGTCAATGACGCGCCCGGCGTGTTCGGCTTCGTAGTTGCCCGGCGTCGCCGAGACAAAAATCGTCTGCGGACTGATGCTTTCCCACTCGTCGAACCGCATCGGCCGGTTGTCCAGCGCCGACGGCAAGCGGAAGCCATATTCCACCAGCGTTTCTTTACGGGAGCGGTCGCCTTTGTACATCGCGCCGACCTGCGGCACGCTGACGTGGGACTCGTCGATCACCAGCAAGGCGTCCGCCGGCAAATAGTCGAAGAGCGTCGGCGGCGGCGCACCGGCTTCGCGGCCGGACAGGTAGCGCGAGTAGTTTTCGATGCCGTTGCAGTAACCCAGCTCGAGGATCATCTCCAGGTCGAAACGGGTGCGCTGCTCCAGGCGTTGCGCCTCCACCAGTTTGTTGTTGGAACGCAAGTATTCCAGGCGCTCCTGCAACTCGACCTTGATCCCCTCTACGGCGCCCATCAGGGTTTCCCGGGGCGTCACGTAGTGGCTTTTCGGGTAGAAGGTAAAGCGCGGTAATTTGCGGATGACTTCGCCGGTCAGCGGATCGAACGCCGACAGGCTCTCCACTTCATCGTCGAACAGTTCGATGCGGATCGCTTCGAAATCCGATTCCGCCGGGTGGATATCAATCACATCGCCACGCACGCGGAAAGTCGCACGGGCGAAATCCATGTCATTGCGGGTGTATTGCAGGTCGGCGAGACGGCGCAGCAATTCACGCTGATCGAGTTTGTCGCCGCGATCCACGTGCAGCACCATCTTCAGATAGGTTTCCGGGCTGCCCAGGCCGTAGATGCACGACACCGTGGTGACGATGATCGCGTCCTTGCGCTCCAGCAGCGCCTTGGTCGCCGACAACCGCATCTGCTCGATGTGATCGTTGATCGAGGCGTCCTTCTCGATGAAGGTGTCCGAGGACGGCACATAGGCTTCGGGCTGGTAGTAGTCGTAGTAGGAGACGAAGTATTCCACCGCATTGTTCGGGAAGAACGCCTTGAACTCACCGTACAGCTGCGCCGCCAGGGTCTTGTTCGGCGCCAGCACCAGGGTCGGGCGCTGCACCTGGGCGATCACGTTGGCGATACTGAAGGTCTTGCCCGACCCGGTCACCCCAAGCAGCGTCTGGTGCGACAGCCCGGCATCGATACCCTCGACCATCAGGCGGATGGCCTCCGGTTGATCGCCGGCGGGCTCGAAACGGGTGACAAGCTGGAATTCAGACATGAAGTACCTCTGGATCACTCTTGCCGGTGACGCCGACACGAACGAGAAAGACCGCAAACGACCGCTGTCGCCCGAGGAAAAAACTGGATTATGCTCAATGTGGAGCCGATTGCCGGCGCTTTCAAGGCAAACGTCTTACATCCCGTGAAGCCTTGGCCTCGACCAAGCGACTGGCGGTCGAAAAATAATGGAAAAAACATACCGGAAAACCTGATTCGCCTGTCGCCATTGAACACTGATGGCCTCTATACTAGCTCCCCGTTTGTGCACCGCTCTAGTGCATTCGGCTGGAGCGCGACACGTCCCTCCACTCTCCATTCAGAGCCGCCGCAATAATGAGCCTGTTCTCCGCTGTCGAAATGGCACCACGCGATCCAATCCTGGGCCTCAACGAAGCATTCAACGCCGATACCCGTACCAACAAGGTCAATCTGGGAGTCGGTGTTTATTGCAACGAGGAGGGGAAAATTCCACTCCTGCGCGCCGTTGTCGAAGCCGAAACGATTCGCGTCGCTCAACACGCTTCCCGCGGCTACCTGCCCATCGACGGTATTGCCGCCTATGACCAGGCCGTGCAAAAACTGCTGTTCGGCAATGATTCGCCGCTGATCGCAGCAGGCCGTGTGATCACCACCCAAGCCGTTGGTGGCACTGGCGCGCTGAAAATCGGTGCCGACTTCCTCAAGCAGCTGCTGCCGAACGCCGTCGTGGCAATCAGCGACCCAAGCTGGGAAAACCACCGCGCACTGTTCGAAACCGCCGGCTTCCCGGTGCAGAACTACCGCTACTACGACGCCGCGACCCACGACGTGAACCGTGCCGGCCTGCTGGAAGACCTGAACGCATTGCCAAACGGCTCGATCGTTGTGCTGCACGCTTGCTGCCACAACCCGACCGGCGTGGACTTGAGCCCGGCGGACTGGAACAACGTGCTGGACGTGGTTAAAGCCAAAGGTCACGTGCCGTTCCTCGACATGGCCTACCAGGGCTTTGGCGATGGCATCGACGAAGACGCCGCCGCTGTACGCCTGTTCGCTGAATCGGGCCTGACCTTCTTCGTTTCCAGCTCGTTCTCCAAGTCGTTCTCGTTGTACGGCGAGCGCGTTGGCGCCCTGTCGATCGTCAGCGAATCGAAAGAAGAAAGCGCGCGCGTGCTGTCGCAAGTCAAGCGCGTGATCCGCACCAACTACTCCAACCCGCCGACCCACGGCGCAAGCATCGTCGCCGCTGTGTTGAACAGCCCGGAACTGCGCGCCCAGTGGGAAGCCGAACTGGCCGAAATGCGCCTGCGCATTCGCGGCATGCGCACGCAGATGGTCGATCTGCTGGCGCAAAATGCTCCGCAGCGCGACTTCAGCTTCGTGGGTCGCCAGCGCGGCATGTTCTCCTACTCCGGCCTGACGGTTGAGCAAGTGACCCGGCTGCGCAGTGAGTTCGGCATCTACGCCCTGGACACCGGCCGCATCTGCGTGGCCGCGCTGAACCAGAGCAACATCAAAGTTGTGACGGATGCGATTGTTCAGGTGATCTGATTTCGCCCTGAAACGAAAAACGGGAAGCGAAGGTGCTTCCCGTTTTTATTTGGCTCAGATAATTCTCAATGGCGAGCCCGAGAACTCTAAACTGCACCTATCGAATGTGTCAGAGAACCCTGTGGCGAGGGGGCTTGGCCCCGTTTGAGTGCGCAGCACTCACAATATCTTTGGTGCTAACAGATATTTGGGGGGCTGCTTCGCAGCCCAACGGGGGCAAGCCCCCTCTCCACAGGCAAGTCCCCTCGCCACAGGGCTCTCTCCCACAGATTTTTATACACCGAGATATTTCACGAGAACCCACATGAAAAACGATGACCTGCGCGCTGACCGCGATGACCTGGATGATCTGGACCATTTCGTCCCTCGCACCCCGGCCAGGCGCGGCAACAACCTGGTGATGCAAGTAGCCACCGGGGTGTTCCTCGGCGGCCTGGCCCTGTGGCTGGTGCAACTGGGCGCTACGATGCTGTATGCCAAACTGATGGTCGGCACCCTCACCTTCGGCGGTTAGGCCAACTCGGTGGCACGCTGACTGGCGGCATCGTCATAGGCGACATAGAGCGATTCGGCGATCTGACTCTTGATCGCCTTGGTGCTTTCCAGCCCCAGGACAAAACCTTCGGCCTTGCCACCGGCGCGATTCAATTCCTCAGCCGAGCCGGCCTGGGTGATTGCGTCGAACAATTTCTCGGCGTGAGGGCCGACGCCTTTGGGCAGGCTGATCTGAGCGATGCTCATAAGCACACCTCGTTGTGTTGAGGCGTGAGAACGGATTGATTCATGGCGCGTACCTTTTCGGCGAATGGCCGGCAGCGCGTGTCACCACTTCCGGGCGGTCATGGTAGACCCCTGAGCCGATTCTGGTAACCGCCATCGCTGCAAATCCACCGTCCGTCCCGACGAATCCGTCAATTTGCTATCCGATGCTTGACTTCTCTTTTTGAATCAGTAACATAGGCGCCATTCCGCGATAGCTCAGTTGGTAGAGCAAGTGACTGTTAATCACTGGGTCCCTGGTTCGAGTCCAGGTCGTGGAGCCAGACACAGTTCAGAGATGATTCTCTGAAATAAAAAAACCCGCCTTCTGGCGGGTTTTTTCGTTTCAGGCGTACCGCCTGGCTCCTGCCAATTCAACGGCCTTCCAAGTGAAGGTCGATTCAATAAAAGGGAGCCCGCTGAAACGCAGCTCCCCTCCATGTCACAACGCTACCGCACTCCCCGACTCGGCCCGCAGGCCATGCCCGGACGGCTTACCGGCTGAGAATGAATGTTGTCAGGGTTTGCAGATCCTCCGCGCTCAGCTGTGCAAAAGGCGGCATCGGGATGTCCCCCCATTTGCCGCTCCCCCCGTGCTGAATGCTCGACGTAACCTTGGTCAACGCCTGCGGATCATTGACATACCTGGCCGCCACATCGTGATAGGCCGGGCCTACAACCTTGTGATCGATCGCATGACAGGACAAACAGGCATTGTTCTGCAGCAGGGCCATGGGATCGGCTTTCGCGGCAGGCACCGCCGGGGGCTGGGCCGCCACCGGGTTCGAAGCCGCCTGCACCTCGGCATCGCTCGCCTTGGCACTACCGTAGGTCACCGCGAGGTAGGCGCCAATCATGCTCACGTCCTGATCGCTGATCGGAGCGCCATACACGTGCTGCATCTTGCCAGCCTCTGCCGTCCACTGCGCCAGGCTCAAGCCGGGAGGCTGGAAGGCGATGTAATCGGCAGAATGGCAGATGGAACATTTTTGCTGCGCCAATTGATAACCAGGCAGTGCGCTGGGCTTGAACGCTGCGGTTTCCGGCGGCAAGGTGATCGACAATGGCGCTGCGCTCGCCATGGTAGCCAGACAAAACTGCGCCGCGCACAGCAAGGTCATCATGGGTTTCATGCTTTTCATGCTGGCCCCCTCAGGCAACGGTCACGTGGCTGGTTTCTACGACATGGCGACGGTAGCCACTGGGGTTCCAGTCAGCTTTCACAGGTTGCATCTCGCCCGCACTGTTAGCGGCTCGCACCATCAGCTGTGTGGCGCCCTTGCTGGTGAAGGTGACCGGTAATGTCCACTCGCGGAAGGAGAAACGGCCAAGGTCCTGCCCCAGCGTGGCTTCGCGCCAGCTTTTGCCCCCGTCGATCGAAACCTCCACCTTGTTGACGCCAGCACCACCATCGAACGCAATGCCCTTGAGCAGCACGCTTTTTTTTAGCGGCAACACGTCGCCATGTTTAACGCTGGTGATGAAACTGCGCACCGGCAATTTGGAAATCGGCCGGGTTTGCGCCGCCGTAGTACCGGGGGCGATGCAGAAACACTCGTTGTCTGGAAGGCGGTAACCTTTAGCCATGAAGAAACCGTCGAAGGTATGGTCGACGACTTCGATCTCACTCAAGTGCTTGACCCAGTAAGTACCGAAATAACCGGGTACCACCAGACGGATCGGGTAACCGTTGAGGAATGGCAGATCAGTTCCGTTCATGGACCAGGCGATCATCGGCTCACCGTCCATGGCATGGCTGATGTCCAGCGCTTTGATGAACTCAGGCGTGCTGGGCAGCACTGGCTTGTCGAGGCCACGGAAGGTCACTTGTCTGGCGTCGGCTTTCACGCCGGCCTTTTCCAGGACTGCCTTGAGCGGCACGCCCACCCAGCGGGCATTGCCCATTGAGCCATTACCCAACTGAGCGCCGAATACCCGCGGCATCGAGAAACCCCGGCTGTTGCCTGAACACTGATTGACGGCCACGACTTCCACCGGCTCGGCGAGGGCCTTGAGCTCTGCAAGGGAAAGCGACAGCGGCGTGTCGACCGAGCCCTTGATTGTCAGACGGTAGCTGTCCGGATCAATGCTGGTGGGGAAATCGGCAAGGTGATAACGCACGAAAAACGCATCATTGGGCGTGATTGGCCCTTCGTTGAAAACAGCGAATGGCGTCTCAAGGTGGGGCGGACGCGTGGTCACCAGCGTCAAAGGACGTTTTTGCGGGTATTGCACCAGCGGCCGCGGGCCCGCCGCGAAGGTCACGTCTTCGGCGGTGTCATCAGCAGTGCGGGGTGTGTCGGCGGCTTTGGCAAGGCTTGCCAATGGCGAGGCCGCCAAAGCCAGGGTAAAGGCATCACGCAGCACACGCCGGCGGCTGCGTTTGCTGTCATCTATAAAACTGAACTTCATTCTGCGCTCTCTATAATTTTTTTACTGAGATGCAACAAAGCCCTTCCGCAAGGCACGGAGACATCGGCCAACTGGCGAAACAGGTTCGTTTCAAGGCTCGCCTTCGACGAGCAAACCAGTATCGCCACGCACCGGGAGAGCGCTTTTCATATGGCGTCAATGAGTTCACATTTGATGACAGCGACTGGCAACAAAAAAGGCGCCCCGAAGGACGCCTTTTCAACTCGCTAGAAACCTGGCCGCAACCTCTTTTCAGACATGCTCGCTACTTTTTGCATGTAACGAACGAGGCTCCACAGATCCATGCTCCAGTTCCACCACCGGAATCTCCTTGCCGTCGCAGTCATGCAGTTTGCCGTCGCTGAAGTAATCACCTTCACGCAACGCCGCCAGGTCCTGATAACGCAGAACCCGCTCGGTACCTGCCGCGAACACCGACTGCTGATCCGAATTGCCGGCGGTGAGGTGGTTGAAGGTCAGGTTCAGCACAATGGCCATGATCGCCGACGAGCTGATGCCGGAATGGAAAATCGTCGAGAACCAGCTTGGGAAGTGGTCATAGAAGCTCGGCGCGGCGATCGGGATCATGCCAAAACCGATAGAAGTCGCAACGATGATCAGGTTGACGTTGTTGCGGTAGTCGACCTTGGACAGCGTACGAATGCCACTGGCCGCCACGGTACCAAACAGCACGATGCCAGCACCACCCAGCACCGACGTCGGCACGGCGGCAATGACCCGACCCATGAAGGGCAGCAGGCCGAGGATCACCAGGAACAGACCGCCAGTGGCTACCACATAACGACTTTTGATGCCGGTGACCGCCACCAGTCCGACGTTCTGGGCAAAGGCGCTCTGGGTGAAGGAGCCGAAAATCGGCGCGATCATGCTCGACAGCATGTCGGCGCGCAGGCCATTACCCAGGCGTTTGGAGTCGACCTTGGTGTCGATGATCTCACCAACCGCCAGGATGTCTGCGGACGTTTCCACCAGCGTCACCATTACCACGATGCACATCGACAGGATCGCCGCAAAGTGGAAGGTCGGCATGCCGAAGTGGAACGGTGTCGGAAAGCCAAACATCGGACCTTCGCTGACCGACGAGAAATCGGCCATGCCCAGGAACACCGCAATGATCGTACCGATGACCATGGCCAGCAGGATCGACAGACGCGAGACAGTCGCACTGCCGATTTTGCTGAGAAACAGCACCAGCACCAGGGTGACTGCTGCCAGGCCGATGTTCGCCACGCTGCCGAATTCCGGGGAATGACTGTTGCCGCCCATGGCCCAGCGTGCCGCCACCGGCATCAGCGTCAAGCCGATGGTGGTGATGACGATACCGGTGACCAGGGGCGGAAAGAACTTGGTGATACGCGAGAATACCGGCGTGATCAGCAACCCGATCAGGGACGCCGCAATCACCGCCCCCAGAATCGACTGAAATCCGCCCTCCCCGCCACTGCTGACAATCGCCACCATGGTCGCGACGCCAGAGAAGGAAACGCCCTGTACCAGCGGCAATTGACAGCCAAAAAACGGTAAACCAAGGGTTTGCAACAGCGTCGCCAACCCCCCTGCAAACAGTGAAGCAGCAATCAACAAGCCGATGTCCGCCGGCGACAGCCCGGCAGCCTGACCAATGATCAACGGCACCGCAACGATGCCACCGTACATGGTCAGAACATGTTGCAGGCCGTAAGCCATATTCGCGCCGATCCCAAGATTTTCGTCTTCGGGCCGTTGGTGTGAAACATGGGGCGTTTTCATGGTAGGGGGTTCCCTGGTTTTTGTTATGCGCACACTGTATGCAAGACATAGGACAAATGTCTATAGAGTTGTATACAACTTACCAGTCACGAAATGGATGATCGGCCATTTCGCTCCTTTGCAACGGCTTAGGCCCCTTCCAAAAACCTTGAAATATATCCCCGCGCGCTCGTTCGTCCATGCCCACTAGTCTTTTCAGTTCCTGGCGACCATCGGTTGCGTCGCCCCCCTTTCTTATACATATAAAGTATGCATAATGAAGCCATTCGAAATTCAGTATCACAAGGCAAAGAACGCGGCCAACAAACTTAAGCATCAGGGCATCAGCCTCGCCGAAACCGAACCAGTGTTCCATGACGAACGCGCCCTGACGGTTCAAGACAATCACCACGAAGAACAGCGGTGGATCACCATGGGACTGGATGCAAAAGGTCGGTTGCTGGTTGTCGCGTACACCTACAGGGATCCGAATTTCGTTCGAATTATTTCCGCGCGCATCGCCACCAAAAGCGAGCGCCGTCAGTATCTGGAGGCATGACCGATGAAAGACCAATACGATTTCAACAATGCAAAGCGCGGGCCAGTGGCCTCAAGCAAAGGCAAGACCCGAATTACCATCATGCTCGATGACGTCGTTATTGAGGCGGCCCGGGCGCTCGCGGAAAGCGAGGGCCATGGCTATCAGACTGTTATAAACCACACGCTGCGCCGGGCGCTGCTCGGTGACGGCAAGGCCGGGCAGCTGAGAAAAAGCATCACCACGGCAGAATTGAAGGGCCTGGAGCAGAAACTGTCCGAGGCCTTGCGCGAAATTCAGCGGGTGATGGAGCCAGAAGTTCGCCCTTGATTGGCAGAACCCTTAGCGTGCTGAAAAGCCGATGAGGGGTGGCGCACGCACTATTAACCGTCTGTTAAGTCGATCAACCGCTCTAGCGTGCACTTCAACTGCGCATGCTCCGGCACGCGAATGCCGAATTCGCGCTCCAGCAGCTCAATTAACTCCGATACATCCGCCACCTGCCGGCGCTCACTGTCCTCGCCGATACGATGAATCGCGAAGCTGCCGTTATTGAGCGTGCGCCGCCACCCCTCCCCTGTGCGCGCCACCATCAGCCGTTGGGCGAATGATGACCCCGGGTGCGTCGAGACGTACCAGTTGCCGACCGTGAAATCGATGTCTTCCTGGCGTTGCAGGTCGAAGATGTACATCGCTCGCCACTCGCCGTCGACATTGGCGCGCAGGGTATAGCCGTCGACGTGCTGTTCAATGCGATAGGGCTCGTGCGGGGTCAGTTGTTCGCCACGAGAATCCAGCAACAATGGAGCGGTAGGCACCATGCCACCGAAACCGACGTCGGTGATGTAGCGCACATCATCGATGGTGACCAGACTCAGGCGATGGGTGCGAGCTGTCCACGCCCCTTCCGGCTGGCCCATGACCACCCGGCCGCTGATGGCATGGGCGTCGAAACCCAGCTCCTGTAGCAAGGCCAAAAACAGCTTGTTGAGTTCATAGCAATAACCACCGCGGCCGTCGTGCAGGACCTTTTGCTCGATGGCCGGCAGGTCGATCAGTACCGGTTCGCCGGACAGTGTGGTGAGGTTTTCAAAGGGGAACGCGCCGGTGTGGCGCAGTTGCAGACGGCTCAGGTTTTCCAGGGTCGGTGCCGGCGGGGCATCGAAGCCCAGACGTTGCAGATACAAAGCGGTGTTTGTCAGGCGTGGCTCGCTCATTGCTCAATCCTTTTGCACGGCAGCTGCGGATCACTGCGCCAATGGGCGCTATGTATAAAGGATGAGCCGGCATTGCCGACAATTGATTTAGCCAATCGCCCGCCCGCAAACTTCAACGCCGCTTGCGTGAAGCCAGTTGAATCCAGGTCGGCGCATGATCGCTCGCGTGGGGTTCGTTGCGCACCCAGGCATCCACGCCGGCATCTTGCAGATACGGACTCAAGGCCGGATTGAGCAGCAGATGATCGATGCGCAAGCCGGAATTTTTCTGCCAGTGCTGGCGGAAATAATCCCAGAACGTGTACAGCCGGTCCTCGGGGTACAGATGACGCAGGGAATCGGTCCAGCCCTGGTCCAGCATACGCTGATAACACGCGCGACTCTGCGGTTGCAGTAACGCATCCTTGAGCCAGGAGCGCGGGTTGTAGATGTCGAGGTCGGTTGGCACCACGTTGTAGTCACCGGCTAGCACCACCGGATGCTCGCTGCCCTGAAGGGTTTGCGCATAACTGATCAGGCGCTCGAACCACGCCAGCTTGTAATCGAACTTCGGCCCCGGTTGCGGATTACCGTTGGGCAAGTACAGGCAGCCCACCAGGATGCCGTGCACGGCAGCCTCCAGATAGCGGCTGTGGGTATCGTCGGCACCGCCCGGCAGACCGCGGCGACTCTCCAGCGGTTGCGCATCCCGCGCCAGAATTGCCACACCATTCCACGACGCTTGACCGTGCCAGATGGCGCCGTAGCCGGCAGCTTCAAGTTCGGTGGCGGGAAATGCACTGTCGACCGACTTGAGCCCCTGCAGACAGGCGATGTCCGGTTTCTCGTGTTCAAGCCAGGCCAACAGGTTTGGCAATCGGGCGCGCATGCCGTTGACGTTGAACGTCGCGATTCGCAGATTCTTCATGGGCGGGCGCTCCAGAGGGCCGAATGTCTTCTGGTGTGACACCTGCGCCTTTGGGTGGTTGCGTTGGTGCCCCCGGGACGACGGACGACTGGCGACACACGCTGTACACCGATGAAACACGCGGTGCTCGAAGCTTTCAACGATCGGAACGCATCAGCGTCTCGACGCCACCGTCCATCAACAAGTTTGCCGCACGGTTTCGCCCCAAGTGCTTGGCCTGATACAGAGCCGCATCCGCCCGTTCGATGAACAAATCCATGCTGTCGCGCCCGGTCGGCACAAAGGCATTTTTCCTGTGAGGACAAGGCCCGGGCAACGACCCAAACCCACAAATTCGGTGGGCGCAGTTTATGGGGTTATCCGGGATAATTGGCGACCGCTTGCCGGGTGGTCGCCCCTCCTCGATCGCCGCAATCACCTCCGCACCGATTGACCTTACTGCGGGTTCTGCCCCGTCACCGCCATGGCGGCTTGCGCCTGACGCAGATCCAGCGGGGGCAACTTCACAGGCACATTCAACCCTTTGAGCACGCGGGCATCGTAGTCGTAGATATCCGGTTTGAATGTCACTCGCCCCTCGTTGCTCAAATCCACTGTCCAATAGGCCAACAGCACCGGCACTTTCACCGGCAGTCGAATGTTCTCCGTCCGGCCGTTGGCCAATTGCTTTTGAATGCCTTCACTGTTCCAGCGCACCGGATCGTTGAACAACAGCTCCACCAATTGCAACGGGTTTTCGACCCGGATGCAGCCCGAACTGGTTGCCCGGACTGTTTTGGAAAACAATTCGCGATGGGGTGTGTCGTGCAAGTAAATCGCATAATCATTAGGGAAGCGGATCACCACCTGACCCAGCGAACTGTCGGGACCGGCGTCCTGGCGCAGGCTGATGCCCCGGGGATTGCTCCAGTCGACGCTCGACGGATTGAGCACATTGCCTTCGCGGTCAATGACGCGAATCCGGTTGGCGGCCAGGTAGCCCGGATCATTCTGGATCTTGGGTATCACGTCCTGCTTGAGGATCGTCGGCGGCACGGTCCAGGTCGGGTTGAAGGTGATGTAAGTGATCTCGGCCTGGAATACCGGCGTGCTGCGCACCGGTTTGCCTACCTGCACCCGCGAACGCCAGATTGGCAGTCCATCCCGGTACATCGCGACCTTGTAGCCGGCGATATCAACGATGACGAAGGTGCCCTGGAGCTTGTATAGCAACCAGCGAGCGCGCTCCATATTGACCCGCACCTGATCGATCCGCGCCTCGACAGGCACGTTCAGCGCCGCCAATGTCGTCGCGCCGGCCACGCCATCGGCCCCCAGGTATTGTTCGGTCTGATACCTCTTCACCGCCGCGATGACCTTGTCGTCGTAGCCGGCTTTTTTCACCTGGTTCGGGGCCAGGTAGCCGCCCGCCACCAGGCGCGCGCGCAGTTGCGCGACCGCCACCCCGTCCATACCAGGCTTGAGCGACTGCCCTTCACTGACCTTCGGCCAACCACCAGCGTCACGAACCTTGCGCAGTTGCGCCAGGCCATCGCGCAAATTTTTGTAGATCGCCTGTTGCGGCGACGCATCCGCGAACGCCCGCGCCACGTCATGGGCATCGAGGGCGGCGAACAGGTTGTTCATGTCCTCGCGCGGATCAATACCGGCAGGGTCGTAGTTCCAGTGAATGTCCAGACGCGACGGATCGACTTTGCCCCGGCGCAGTTGCAGCAACGCGGTGATGAACGTCCGGGTCGCCGCCATATCGAACATTGCTCGCTGCGCCGTCGATGGCATTGCAGCCACCAGTGACTCGTGGGCCTGGGCCAACTCGGTCACGCGAAAGTCCGCCGGGCTCAGGCCATCGATGCGGGTGTCATCAAGACTTCGCAGTAATTGCGCCACGTCACCATCGTCTGTCCAGGCTGCGCGATAATTGCGGTGCATGTAAAAATCCAGCACCACGCGACTGACATCCAGGCGCTGATGACGCCGGGACGTGAGCACCGGAGGAAATGCCGAGCGCAGCGGCTCCAGCGTCGCCTGAATCGCTTGGCCGACCGCATCATCGGGCGCTGCGGCGTAGATTGGGCTGTTCGCTGCAGATACCGGCTCAATCGGCGAATCTTGCCCAAACGCTGTACCGCTGATCAGAAAGCCCATAAAAAATATGCGGCTTATGACGAATAACCTTGTTAATTGCACCATGGATAATCCTTAATCCCCCGTTTTAAACGGCTAGCATTGCGCTCGCTGCTAGACTCGAAATTATCATGATGAGACCCGACTATGGCGCTAATCCGCTCTGGCCTTTTATTTGCCCTGATACTGACGTGGCTGTCAGTACCGTCAGCCTACGCCGATTCACTGGAAGCTGCTCTAGCCAAAGCAGCCCCAGGCGCCAATTCCCGAGTGATCGCCCTTGCCGTTCGTGCAACCCAATGCAGTCGCGCTCAAGGTGCGGCCCCGGCACAAAGACTGGCAGTCATCGATTATTCCATGCCGTCGACCGAACAACGCCTGTGGGTGTTCGATCTTAAAAAGCGCAAGTTACTGTTTCACGAACTGGTTGCCCATGGTCGCAACAGCGGCGAAAACATGGCGACCCAGTTCTCCAACCAGAATGAAAGTTTCGCCACCAGCCTCGGCCTGTTCCGCACACAACAAAGCTATCGCGGGCAGAACGGCTACTCGCTGCGCATGGAAGGCCTGGAGCCAGGCTTCAACGATAACGCCTTCGACCGTGCCATCGTCATACATGGCGCCCCCTATGTCAGCCCGGTGCTGGCCCGCGCCAACGGCAGAATCGGCAGAAGCCTGGGCTGCCCGGCAGTGCGCCCCGCGATCGCGCACAAGCTGATCGACTCGATGAAAGACGGACAGTTGCTGTTTTCCTATTACCCGGATCAACGCTGGTTGAAGTCTTCTTCATACATCAACTGTGGCAGCGATACAGTAGCCTCAAGAGAAAAGTCCACTTCGCGCCAGTAAGGCACCCATTCTGGCAAACCGGCTCAAGCCATTACAGCGCTGTATGGATAGCCACTCTGTTAGTTCTGACAGTAGACAGCCGCCAACTTAAACAACTAGTTTAAATCCCACGCATACCCGACAGTCTTTTCAAAGACTGAACGGTATGCGTGCTGCCTGCTTTGTTGATATTCATTAACCTTGGCCAGGACGGTTCAAGCCACGCAGTGCCCTGCCATACAGAATGGAATCCTGGAGATGAACATCTTCTCTTGGCTTGCACTCGCAAGCTATGCCGTGGCTTTTCTGATTGTCGCCGCCTTTTCACTCGCTTACCTGCGGCGTTCCGATTTCATGCCCTACCACAGTGTCGCCGTGGCCCGCCCCTGGAGTGAGGTAGAGCCGCGCATGCAGTTACTGCTTCTGGCATTGATCAAAGTCACTGGATGGGCATGGCTGGCCTTGACCATTGCCGGTTTTCTACTGCTGTACTTGATGTTTTCCCATAACGGCCAACTTGAACGACTGGAACTTGAACAGCTATTCGTGTTTCAGCTGTTCTGCCTGGTCGCGGCCATTCCACCGATAGCCGTTGCTATTGATGTACGAAGAAAAACCCGGGCCCCTACTCCGATTCGCAGCGGTTCCCTGGTTGTGCTTCTGATGCTATTGGGCTTCACCTTTGCACTGTTGTCCCTTTAGTACGCATAACCCCGCACACAGGGAGGTAAATCAACATGAACCCCGATTCCGTCTTCTGGAAAGTCGCCAATGGTGAACTTCCACTACCCAATGCCTCAAATCTGCTGGGCTGGACATTCATTTCCTACGATAAACAGGAACGCAAAGCCTACATCGAATTCCAGGCCGGCATCGAGTTGACTAACCTGATGGGCAACATTTCCGGTGGCATGCTCAAGGCAATGCTGGATGACTCTATGGGGCCAGCGGTCTACGCCGACTTGTCCACCAATCAGGTGGCTGTGACGATTGAAGCAAAGACCCAATTTTTCCGCCCGGCATTACCGGGACGCATTTTCGGTTGGGGGCGAGTGGATCATGCGACAAAAGACCTGTGCTTCACGACAGGCCAACTCAGCAATGGCGCCAATGAGGTGCTTGCACGAGCGACCGCCATTTTCAAGATTCAGAACCTGAAATAGCGCACATGGCTTTTTGTGCATCAAAAGAAAAGGCACTCCACGAGGAGTGCCTTCTCTTTTGGCCCACTACCAACCCTGCACATGGCCCATGCCATCGACGCCGCTGCGCAATTCGTGCGCAGCGGCGTTGGCGTCAGAAACTGACGTTCAGGCCCAGGCGGACTCCACTGTCCTTGTAGCCATCGCCAAACTGCCCGGAGTAGCCCAGGCTTACCGTGGTACTTGGGGCGACCAGCGCCTGCAGCCCGAGTTGGGCGACGCCAGTGTCCTGTGCCAACGGCGCACCCTGGACGGTAAAGCCTTGGCCACCGGCAAATGCCATCTGGCGCGAGGGATCGAGATCGTCGAATGCATGCTGCCAGCCAACGGTGCCTTGCAGGGCCAGCGGCACCCCGGCAACCGTCGCCAAAGGTGTCGAGGCATGCATGCCCAGGGTACTGTAGGTCACGCTGTCGTCCTGACTGGCGCCCTGCAGCGCACTGACTCCGCCATGCTCGCCGAAGCTGTCGCTGTCGACGTTCACACGGGCCAACCCGACGAAGGGTTCCAGGATGAAGTCAGAAACCTTGACGTCGTACCCCAGTTCACCGAAGACCTGCGTGGTCTTGGCCTCATAGCTGGCCTTATCGTAATCGGCCACCCCGTCAAAGTTGACATGCCGGCGGCTGTCGATATCGTTCCACACGTGCGAGGCTCCAACGCGCAGATTGATAGCGTCCCACTGGCCGGCGGCGTACAGCTGCAGCGAGGTGCTGTCGATGTCGCTTGAGGCGTTGCGCGCATTAACATCCAGATCGTTGGAGCCGTAGCCTGCAGCCACACCGACCCGCCAGGCATCGCCTACTGGCAAATCGACGCCGAGCAAAGTCCCAGTGCTGTTGTGGTCAATGCTGGCGGCATTGCTGTTGCCACTGTTGTCGCCCCAGCCACCGTAACCCTGAACCCAGAACGTGATGTCCGACTCGGCATCGCGGTGCAGCACGCCCTCGGCGGACGACTTGTCCTGCGCCGCTCGCAGACGCTGGCTGATAGTTTCACGCACGTAACGGCTATCGTCGAACATCGCGCCGTGGGTGCTGGCATGTATTTCGCCCGACAGACTGTCGTAGGCGGCCCTGGCCTGTGCTGCACTCAAACCCGCAACAGCATTGCCCAGAGTGCCCCCGGTGGCTTCGACCGCCGCGGCGGCGGCGCGTTGGTTACCGGTTTCGCCCAAGGAAGCGAAGCTGACGTCGTTACGCTGCAATACCAGCTCCGCCCCGGTGGTGGAATACGCCACTTGCGGCGTCAGGAACGCCAGGTTGCTGGTGACATCGGCAAAGGTGCCATTGAGCGCGGCGGCCTGAATGATCCCGTAGCGGCTGCTTGGCGCCCAGGTGCCCGCACCGGCGAGCACGCTGAGGTGGGCGCCGTTGAGGCTGACGGTCCCGGTAGAGAGCACTTTGTCGGAACTGCCGTCAGGGTTGGCTTCGATCACCAGGGTCGAGCCGGCATTCAGATTCAGGTCGCCGTTGACACGCAGCGTACCGATCGAGTTACCCGGATTGAGTATCGCGCCATTGGCAAGGTTGACGTTGCCGAAGATGTTGCCATGCCCACCGAGCATGGCGCCGCTGTCGACCTGGACATTACTGGCCAGGCTTGCAGTACTGCCGGCAGCACCGCCGATGATCAGGCTGCCGGCTTCGACGAAGGTGCCACCGCCGACAA
Organism: Pseudomonas sp. PDM31; assembly: GCF_019218965.1. Classification (NCBI taxonomy): domain Bacteria; kingdom Pseudomonadati; phylum Pseudomonadota; class Gammaproteobacteria; order Pseudomonadales; family Pseudomonadaceae; genus Pseudomonas; species Pseudomonas sp. PDM31. Next base: position 177,812 of record NZ_JAHUWS010000005.1, read on the forward strand.
TTGAACGACCATTGAGTACCAGTTTTCCAAGCCCGGTCTTGATCAGGCTGCCCGGGCCGGACAGGTTGCCGTCATAGGTGCTGGGGGCGTTATTGCTACCGACAGTGAGTTGACTGCCAGCGGCGAGGCTCAAATCACCCGTGCCGCTCAAGGCACTGAGGGTGGTTTGCCCGCCCAGGCTGACCGAGGCCGCGTCAGCAATGTTCAGGGTCGCCCTGCCCAACGCGTTGGCGCCCTCCAGTGCCAGGTTGCCGCCGAGAATATTCAACGCGCCACTGAACACGTTATCAGCGCTCAGGACCAGGTCGCTGCTGCCCTGCTTGATCAGGTCACCGTCGCCGCTGATGACACCAGCAAGCGCGAGATCATGACTACCGGCGAGGGTCAGGCTGCCGTTCAGTTCCACGGCGTTGTTCAAGGCGATCTCGGTGCTGTTGTCCAGGGTAGTGCCATCGGCCGCGGTCAGAGTGCCCGTGCCCAAGGCGCTGCCATTGCCCAGCACCAGGGTACCGCCGTGCAGTTGAGTGCCCCCGGTGTAACTGTTCGCAGCATTGAGTACCAGCGTGCCCTGGTCATATTTGCCCAGCGCGCCGCTACCGTTGATGGCGACGCCGATGGTTGCAGTGGCATTCGGATCGACCCGAACCGCCATGTTGCCCGTGGCACCGTTGACGGCCGTGAGCGATCCTGCGGTGCCATTGACCAGGCTGTAGCCATCGGTGACAAACTGCATGCCAGTGGCGCTTTGTGAACCATTGACCGTGACGGTGCCCGCCGCCCCCTGGAACACAGCGAAGCTGTCAGCCCAGGCGTTATTGGCGATACCGTCGACATCGGTCCAGTTGCTCGTGCCACGGCTCCAGGAGCCGTCGCCGCCATTGATGGTACCGTTGCCGGCCAGGTGGCTGCCGTTCCAGAACTGCACATGGGTGTCCGCAGCGCTGACCAGCAGATTGATCTGATGGCCGACCGCAGTCTGTACACGCAATTGCTGCGTCAACCCGATCGGCGTGCTGCCGATCTGCAGGCCGTTATCGGTCAGGCTGCCACCGTAGTTGAAGAGGCGATATACGCCGCTACCGAAGCCGCCGGCATCAGTGATGTTCAGTTTGCCATCCAGGGTCAGGTCAGTGCCGACACTGAACAGCGGGTTCGCGCCAGCAGACCCCTGGTTACCAAGACCGGCATCGACGCTGGAGTTACCCGACATCACCAGTGAGTCCATCGTCAAGGTGTTGCCCGTGGTGCCGACCAGGTGACCACCATCGGCGACAGCGACCGCACCGGTGAGGCTGCCACTACCTGTGAGCGTACCGCCATTGTTGACCGCGATATTGGCGCTATCGAGCGAGCCGATGACCTTCAGTGTGCCGCCATTGATGCTGCTGTCGCCGCGCAGGGAATTGGCGCCGCTGAGGGTTAAATTACCCGAGCCCTGTTTATTCAGATGACCCAAGCCATCGAAGACACCGGCGAATGTGCTGGTCTGGTTACTGCCGCCGACGCTCAGGGTGTTTCCGGCCCCGATCAGCGCCGTGCCGTTGCCTGTGAGGCTGGCGACACTGATGGACGCGCCGAGGTTGAGTCGGGTCCCGCCGCCAATGTTCACCGCGGCGCTGTTGCCCAGCGCCGTGGAACTTGTCGCGCTCAGGCTACCGCCCCGCACCTCGATGTCACCCGTCAAGGTATTGGTACCGCCGAGCGTCAGGTCCGCCGCGCCGGTTTTGATCAAGCCGCCGCTGCCGCCAATCGCACCGTTGAGGGTCAGCGCATGGCTGCCACCCACGGTCAGGTCGCCATCGAGGCTGATTGCGTTGCCCAGGGCGATCGCGCTGTTGCTGTCCAGTTGCGTACCGGCACTGGCTGTCAGCACACCGTTGCCCAGCGCCGTATTGCTGCCGACGACGATCTGGCCGCCATGCAGTTGCGTGCCGCCGCTGTAGGTGTTGGCACCGGTGAGCACCAGGGTGCCGCTGTCGAGTTTGTCGAGAGTGCCGCTGCCATTGATATCCACACCGACCGTGGCGGTTACGCCCGGATCGACCCGCACTGCCGTGGTGCCACTGCTGCCGTTGACGGCCGTCAGTTGCCCCGCCGCGCCATCGATCAGGTTGTAGCCGTCGGTGACGAATTGCAGACCGCTGAACAGCTGCGTGCCGTCCACCGTCACCGTGCCGGCGCTGCCCTGGAACACAGCGAAGTCACCGGCCCAGGTGCGATTGATCGTGCCATTGAGGCTGGTCCAGTTGGTGCCCGCGGCCGTCCAGGTGCCTGTGCCGCCATCCACCGAACCGTTGCCCGCGGTCTGGCTGCCGTCCCAGAAACGAATGCTGTCGTTCGGCGCCGACACCAGGTTGATCTGATTGGCAACCCCGGTCTGCACCGCCAGGTCGCCGAGGCTGGAACCGAGCGGCGCACTGGCGACGTCGAGCCCCTGATCCGTCAAATTGCCGGTGTAATTGATCAAACGGTACACGCCGGTACCGAAACCGCCGGCGTCACTGATATTGAGCTTGCCGTCGAGGGTCAGGTTGCCGCCGACGTTGAGCAACGAGGTGTTCGATGGCGCGGCCAGAGCGACATCCAGCTGACTGTCGGCGCCCAACGCCAATGAGCCTGCCGACAACGTGTTGCCCGTTGCCAGGGCGAGATGCCCGCCGTCTGCCACCGTCACTGCACCACCGAGACTGCCGTTACCGCTCAGGGTAGCGCCGCTGTTCACCTGCAAATGGCTGCTGCCAAGCGATCCGTTGACCCGCAACGTGCCTGCCTCGACGGTGGTGTCACCGGTCAGGCTGTTGCTACCGTTCAGCGTCAGCGTACCTGTACCGAGCTTGTTCAGTTCGCCGGCCCCACTCATCACGCCAGCCAGCGTCAGGTCGTGAGTACCAGCGAGGTTCAGGTTGGCGTCGACGCTGACGTTATTGGCCACCACCAGCGGCGCAACGGAATCGAGCGTTGCGTTACCCGCGACAGTCAATGCACCTGAGCCCAGTGCACCGTCAGAACCCAGGGTCAGGGTGCCGGCATTCAGGGCCGTGCCGCCTTGATAGGTGTTGAGGCCATCGAGGGTCAGATTGGCCGCGCCGTTTTTCGTCAGGCTGCCGGCACCGTTGACTACACCGTTCAAGGTCAGGTCGGCCGTGCCGCCCACGCCGAGGTTGCCAGCCAGGTTGACCGCGTTGTTCACGGTCACTGCCGTACTGGCGTCGAGACGGGTGCCGCCCGCCGCGTTCAGTGTGCCGGCGCCCAGCGCCGGGTTCGACGCCAGAATCAGCCCACCGGCATTCAGTGCCACATCCCCGAGGAAGGCGTTGTTGCCGCCAAGGGTCAAGTCCGTCGCACCGGTTTTGATCAGGCCGCCGGTTCCACCAATCGCACCGTTGAGGGTCAGCGCATTGCTGCCACCGACGGTCAGGTCGCCATCGAGGCTGATCCCGTTGCCCAGGGCAAGCGCGCTGTTGCTGTCCAGTTGCGTACTGGCACTGGCCGTCAGCACACCGCTGCCCAGCGCCGTGTTGCTGCCGACGACAATCTTGCCGCCATGCAGTTGCGTGCCACCGGTGTAGGTGTTGGCACCGGTGAGCACCAGGGTGCCGCTGTCGAGTTTGTCGAGGGTGCCGCTGCCATTGATATCCACACCGACCGTGGCGGTTACGCCCGGATCGACCCGCACTGCCGTGGTGCCACTGCTGCCGTTGACGGCCGTCAGTTGCCCCGCCGCGCCATGGACCAGATTGTAGCCGTCGGTGACAAATTGCAGACCGCTGAACAGCTGCGTGCCGTCCACCGTCACCGTGCCGGCGCTACCCTGGAACACCGCGAAGTCACCGGCCCAGGTGCGATTGATCGTGCCATTGAGGCTGGTCCAGTTGGTGCCCGCGGCCGTCCAGGTGCCTGTGCCGCCATCCACCGAGCCGTTGCCCGCGGTCTGGCTGCCGTCCCAGAAACGAATGCTGTCGTTCGGCGCCGACACCAGGTTGATCTGATTGGCAACTCCGGTCTGCAGCACCAGGTCGCCGAGGCTGGAACCGAGCGGCGCACTGGCGACGTCGAGCCCCTGATCCGTAAGGTTGCCGGTGTAGTTGATCAAACGGTACACGCCGGTACCGAAACCGCCTGCGTCACTGATATTGAGCTTGCCGTCGAGGGTCAGGTTGCCGCCGACGTTGAGCAACGAGGTGTTCGATGGCGCACCCAAAGCGACATCCAGCTGACTGTCGGCGCCCAACGCCAATGAGCCTGCCGACAACGTGTTGCCCGTGGCCAGAGCGAGATGCCCGCCGTCTGCCACCGTCACTGCACCACCGAGACTGCCGTTACCGCTCAGGGTAGCGCCGCTGTTGACCTGCAAATGGCTGCTGCCAAGCGATCCGTTGACCCGCAACGTGCCCGCCTCGACGGTGGTGTCACCGGTCAGGCTGTTGCTACCGGACAGCGTCAGCGTACCTGTACCGAGTTTGTTCAGTTCGCCAGTGCCGACAATGGCGCCATCAAAAGTACTGCCCAGGTTGCTGCCACCGATGCTCAGCGAGTCGCCGGTACCAATGCTTGCTGCGCCGCTGCCGGTCAGGCTGGCCAGACTTGTCGAGGCGCCGAGATTCAGCACCGCGCCGCTGGCAAGCTGGACGCTGGCATTGTTGCCCAGTGCGGTGCTGCCAAGGGTGATGAGACTGCCGCTCAACACATCGACGGTGCCGCTGAACGTATTGTTGCCAGCCAGTGTCAGGTCGGCCAGACCGTTTTTGCTCAACGTACCAGCCCCATCAATAACGCCGCCCAGCGTCAGGTCGTGAGCACCGGCGAGATTCAGGTTGGCGTCGATGCTGATGTTATTGGCCAGCACCATAGGCGCAACGGTATCGAGCGTTGCATTACCAGCGGCGGTCAATGTTCCTGAGCCCAGCGCGGCACCAGAACCCAGGGTCAGGGTACCGGCATTCAAGGCAGTGCCGCCTTGATAGGTGTTGATACCATTGAGGGTCAGATTGGCCCCGCCGTCTTTGACCAGCGCGCCGGCGCCACTGAGCACCCCGCCCAGGGTCAGGTCATTGCTGCCACCGTTGCTGAGGCTGGCATTGAGCAACAGGTTGTTGCCCAGATTCAGCGCACTGTTGCTGTCCAGCGTCGACGCGCCGGCCACAGTGAGGTTGCCCAGACCGATGGCGCTGTTGCTGCCGACGGTCAGGGTGCCCGCATTCAGGGCAACGCCGCCGAGGAAATTGTTGCTACCGTTCATGGCCAGGTCGCCCGCACCGTTTTTCGTCAGGCTGCCGGCACCGTTGACTGCACCGTTCAAGGTCAGGTCGGCCGTGCCGCCCACGCTCAGGTTGCCGGCCAGATTGACCGCGTTGCTCACGGCCACCGCCGTAGCGGCGTCGAGGTTGGTGCCGCCCGCCGCGTTCAGCGAGGCCGCGCCCAGCGCAGCGTCCGACGCCAAAGTCAGTCCACCGGCATTCAACGCCACGTCTCCGAGGAAGGTATTGTTGCCGCCGAGGGTCAGGTTCGCCGCGCCGTTTTTGATCAAACCACCAGTGCCGCCAATTCCGCCATTGAGGGTCAGTGCATTGCTGCCGAGCACGGTGAGGTAACCGTTGAGCGTCGCGGCATTGCCAAGGGTCACCGCGCTGTTGCTATCCAGTTGCGTACCGGCATTGGCCGTCAGCACACCGCTGCCCAGCGCCGTGTTGCTGCCGACGACAATCTTGCCGCCATCCAGTTGCGTACCGCCGGTGTAGGTGTTGGCACCGTTGAGCACCAGGGTACCGCTGTCGAGTTTGTGGAGAATGCCGCTGCCATCGATATTCACGCCGACCGTGCCGGTCACGCCAGGGTCGACCCGTACTGCCGTGGTGCCGCCAGTGCCGTTGATAGCCGTCAGTTGCCCCGCCGTGCCATTGACCAGGTTGTAGCCGTCGGTGATGAATTGCAGGCCGGTGAACACTTGCGTGCCGTTCACCGCTACCGTGCCAGCGCTGCCCTGGAACACCGCGAAGTCGCTGGCCCAGGTCTGGTTGAGTAGACCGTTGGCATTGGTCCAATTGGTGCCGCCCGCGCTCCAGGTACCGCTGCCGCCATCCACGGTACCGTTGGGAATGGTCTGGCTGCCGTCCCAGTAGCGGATGGTGACGTTCGGTGCCGAGACTTGCAGGTTGACCTGGTTGGCAATCGAGGTCTGCACCACCAGATCGCCGAGCCCGTAACCAACCGGCACGCTGGCGACATCGAGGCCCAGATTGGTCAGGGCACCGGTGTAGTTGAACATACGGTACACACCGACGCCAAAGCCGCCGGCATCGGTGACGTTGAGGTTACCGTTGAGAGTGAGGTTGCCACCGACGTTCATCAACGAAGTGGTGGAAGGTGAAGCGAGCGACATATCAACGTTGCTGCCAGCCCCCAGTACCAACTCGCCAGCGGACATAGTATTGCCCGATGACAGCGCCAGGTGCCCGCCGTTGTTGATATTCAATGTGCCGAGCGCCGCGCCGGTACCGGTGAAGGATGCGCCGGTATTGACGTTGATCTGCGCACTGCCCAACGACCCGCTGAGATCGAGGGTGCCACCGTTGATCGTGGTGTTCCCAGTGACGCCGTTGATCCCGGTCAGATACAGGGTGCCGGTGCCGACCTTGGTCACGCCACCGCTGCCGCCGAGATCGCCATCGAAGGTGCTGGTGCTGCTCACGCCGCCCACCGTCAGGGTGTTGCTGCCGGTAAGCTGCACACTGCCGCTGCCGGCCAACGCTGCCGCACTGGCATCGCTGCCAAGGTTGAGCCCGGCACCGGCACTGATGTTTACCCCGGCGGTGTTGCCCAATGCCTGGGTATTAAGCGTGGTGACGCTGCCGGAGACGATGTTCAGTGCGCCGGTGAAGCTATTGTTGCCGGCCAGGGTCAGGTCCGCCAGACCGTTCTTGGTCAGGCTGCCGGCACCATCGATCACGCCATTGAGGCTCAGGTCGTTGTTGCCCGCGACGGATAATCCGGCGTTGAGGGTGATCGCGTTGCCGTTACCGAACGCGGCGCCGTTGTCCAGCGTCGCGGCGCCCCCGACGATCAACGCACCACTGCCCATGCTGTTGGCATTGCCCAGGGTCAGGGTGCCAGCGTTGAGGGTGGTGCCGCCGCTGAAGGTGTTGTTGCCGTTGAGCGTCAGCTTGGCTGCGCCGTTCTTGATCAACGGCCCGGTGCCGCTGGTGGCCCCGGTGAGAGTCAGGTTCTGGGTGCCGCCGACAGTGAGCGCAGCGTTGAGGGCGATGGCGTTGTTCAGCGCGACCGACGGCGATTCGCTGTCCACGGTCGCGGCGCCGCCGACGGTCAATGCACCACTGCCCAATGCCAAACTGTTGACTACGGTCAGCGTACCCGCGTTCAGTGTGGTGCCGTCGAGGTAATTGTTGGCCCCGTTGAGAATCAGATTGGCGGCGCCGTTTTTCACCAGGCTGCCGGCACCGCTGACCAGGCCGGTCAAGATAAGGTCGGCAGTTCCGCCGACGTTCAACGCGCCGTTCAGGGCCACCGCGTTATTCAGGCTTACAGCCTTGTTGGCATCCAGCGTGGTGTTGTCCGCTGCGTTCAGCGTGCCGGAACCCAGCGCAGTGTTGCTGCCGACCGTTAATTTTCCGGTATTGAGCGTGGTGTTGCCCAGGTAAACGTTGGCACCATTGAGGGCCAAGTCGGCGGCGCCGTTCTTTATCAAGCCGCCGATGCCCGCAACCATGCCGTCGAGGGTCAGCGCGTTAGTGCCGCCCAGGGTCAGGTTGCCACCGAGGTTGACGTTGTTGGCCAGGTCAACCGCCGTGTTGGCATCCAGCGTGGTGCCGTTCGATGCGTTCAACGAGCCGGTACCCAGCGCGGAATCGGAACCGACGATCAGCGTGCCGGCATTGAGCGCCGTGGTGCCTGTGTAGGTATTGGCGCCATTGAGGGTCAGGCTCGAAGCGCCGGTCTTGATCAAACCGTTGCCGCCGCTGAGCACACCGCCCAGGGTCAGTGCATTGGCGCCACCGGCGGTGAGGTTGGCGTTGAGGTTGATGGCGTTGTTCAAGGTGATGATGCCCGGCGCCAACAGACTGGTCGCGCCGAATACGTAAATGGTACCGGTGCTCAGCGCCTGGTTGTTACCCAGCTGCACGGTGCCGCCGCTAAAGTTGGTATTGCCCAGATAGGTGTTGGCGGCGCTGAGGTTCAACTGGCCGGCGCCGATCTTGGTCAGGCCACCGCTGCCCGATATCACGCCGCTCAAGGTCGTAGCGTTGCTACCTTGCACGGTCACGCCACCGGCGCCGAGCGCAATCAGGTTGCTGACGTTCAACCCGGCGTTGCTCGCCTGAAGGATCCCGCCGTTGGAGGTCAGTACACCGGAACCGAAGGTGGCGTTGTTGTTGAATTGGGCGACACCGCCATTGAGCGTGGTCGCGCCGCTGACCAAGGGCCCCTGCAAGGTCCAGGTGCCGCTGTTGATGGTCAGGTTGCTGAAGTTGACGTAGGTGGCGCTCGATGCCGTGCCGGTACCTGTGGTGCCGCCGCCGACGCCGATAGGGTTTTGCAGGATCAGACTGTTGACGCCGCCAGCACCACCGTCGACAGTCCCGGTCGGGGCGAAGGTCAGGTTGAGGCCGATCAGGCCACCGAGGCCGACGCTGACCTGGACACCATCGCCGACGTTGACTGTGGAACCGGTCATGGCGGTGAAGGTGTTGGTGCTGCCCGCCCCCAATGACACGCCGCCGGTAATGGCCCCGGCGTTGGTAAAGGTGTTGCCTGCCGCTGACGTCTCGAAAGCAATCCGGCCATTGATGACGCCGGTGCTGCTGTTAGTCATGTTGACCTGCGAGCCGCCGTAGACGCCGACCACCGGAGTGTCGGCCAGGGTGATGCCACCTATCGACAGCCCGGTCGAGGTGATGGTGCCATTGTTGGTCAGGCTGGTGGTACCGGCAGCGGCGTTGTTCACCGCAATGCCCAGGCCATCGATGCTGGTCAGATTAAGCCCGAGCAGCATGCCGGTGCCGCGGATAATCCCGCTGGCATTGTTGAGCACGCTAACCGTACTGGTCGCCCCGGTGCCAATGAACGCGCCGCCACTCAACACCGACACCAGGCCAAGCAGCGCCGGGTCGATCGTGCCGGAGTTATTGAGGGAGATGTTGACCCCGGTCAGGTCCAGCACGTGGCCGCCGAGCGTCGCATTCATCTGCGCTCCGCTGTTGATGTTGACCGTCAGGCCGGTGGTGGCGCTGGAAAAGTTGTTGAGAAACAACGGCAACGACGGCACCCCGGTACAGGTCACGGTCGAGCCGGCGGTACTGCAGGTAGCCTGGGCGGTAGAGCTGAACAGCAAAGGTAACAACAGGGATGAAAGCGCCAGTTTGCGAACTCGGCGGGTGTTTTTACGACGGCGTTTACTGTGTTCATGGGTAACGTTCCAGCAACCCATTGCTGCATTCCACACCAACGTAAAAACGTGATTCATACAGTCCATCCCTTGGTGAATGAAGAAATTTTATTATTAGAGAGCCGGCTCAATGGGCTTCGGAGCAGTTTTGATACCTGGTCCTGACTGAGGCCCGCGCCTCAAATGATATCAAAACGATTCCATTCTTCCATTATCGGCCGCATTCAGGCACTTCTTTAAAGCGAGCGAGATTTATTCCACCGGGTCCCGTGTTACCCGCGCGGTTTGATTGCGCGTTTAAAACTGGCAAAAAAAAATTGTTTGCTACTATTAGTGAACGGCATCGAAGCCCAGGGCTGCTTTAACTTCCCTGGCACTGATCCACTCATTTCAAACGTGCCTGACCACATGGAGCTGCAATGCGCATTCCATTTAATTACGTGTTGTCAGCTGTCCTTTTTTTGAGCGGATCCAACTGCCTGGCACAGCCAGTGGTTGCGGCCGCAACCCCACCCGCAGTCACTCCCGGTACCACACCGGCCCCGGCCCCCCTACCCGCGTCGGCATCGGCACCTGTCCCGGCAAAAGATCCCGTATTTACCCAGGAACAGCTGGATCAGATGCTGGCTCCCATTGCACTTTACCCGGACCCGCTGCTGGCCCAGGTGCTGATGGCCAGCACTTATCCCGGGGAAGTCGCCGAGGCGGTGTTCTGGTCCAGGGGAAATCCCGACGCCAAGGGTGATGATGCCGTCAGGCAGGTAGCGACCAAACCCTGGGACCCCAGTGTGCAGGCGCTGGTCGCCTTCCCGCAGGTTCTGGCTACCCTGGGGCAGGATCCCGTCTGGGTACAACGGGTAGGTGATGCCTTCCTGGCCCAGCCCGACGATGTCATGGGCGCTGTGCAACGCTTGCGTCATCAGGCGCAGGCAGCAGGCAACCTGCAGAGCAACCAGTATCAGAACGTGACGATCCAGAACATCGCACCCCCGACACCGGAGCCAGCACCGGCGCAGGAATCCGCACCCGCAGCGCCAGCCAGCAGCAGCTCCACCATCATCATTGAGCCCGCTGATCCGCAGGTCGTATACGTCCCTACTTATAATCCAACCACCACCTACGGCACCTGGCCTTATCCGGCGTCGCCGCCTGCGTACTATCCACCGCCGCCTGCGTACTACCCCGGTCAGGCATTGATGGCCGGACTGGCGTTTGGTACCGGCGTGGCAATCGTCGGTGCGTTGTGGGGTGAGTGTGACTGGGGCGACAACGACGTCGAAATCGACGTCGACCGCTACAACAACATCAACGGCAACAACCGCATCACCAACAATTCGAACAAGTGGCAGCACAACTCCACCCACCGCAACGGCGTACCCTATCGCGACAATCGCAGCCGCGAGCAGTACGGCCGGCAACTGGACGGGGCCAATCAGCGCCAGGCCTATAGAGGCGACAACGCTCAACGAGCCCAGGCGCGCGAGAGTGCTCAGCGCAACCAGGCCAGGGAAAATGCCCGCACCTCGATGGACAGGGCCGGCATCGAACGCCCTGCCACCAGCAACCAACAAGCCCGTGATCGGGCGCGCGAAGCCCAGACCAGAACGGCGGCAAACAATCGCCAGCAAGCAGGCACCAACAGACCGAACGCGACCGACAGAAGCCAGGGCACAGCCAGAAACACCCGGGAAGCCCAGCAACCCCGCCGGCAGACCGCTCAGACCAATCAACGCGCACAGGGCAAGGCACAGGCGCGCCAGACTACGCAAAAACGCCCAACTGCGACGGCCGCCAACAAGAGCGGTACGCGCAACAACGCATTCGCCGGGGCACGCAAACCTTCTCAAGTCAACGCACAAGCCAGTCGTGGCCGGGCCAGCCAGGCATCCGCTCAGCGCCCCAGCGCTTCGCGATCAGCTGGCCATCAGGTCAGTCGGCCATCCAATCCGCCAGCGCGTTCAGGTTCAAGAGGGGGCCGTCGTTGAATAACAATCCTCGAGTAAAGGCACGCATGGGCTTGCGCCTCAGTGCCCTGGCGATAACTGCCGGTCTGGCCTGGTCGTGCATCGCCATGGCACAGCAGGAATTTCCAACACCAGAAAAGGCCGCTGAAGCCTTCGTCGAAGCACTGGGCACCGACCACGCCGATCACGAACGCCTGACTCAGTTGCTGGGCAAGGAATGGCGCAGTTTCATCCCTCGCGAAGGCACCGAGCGCAAAGATGTGGAGGCGTTTCTCAAGCAATACCAGGAGCGACACCAAATTGAAAAAACCAGCGACGGCAAGGCAATGCTGGCGGTCGGCAACGACAATTGGACACTGCCCATACCCATGGTAAAAACCGCCACCGGTTGGCGCTTCGACATGAAGTCCGGCAGTGCCGAAGTCCGTGCTCGTCGAATCGGCCGCAACGAAATCGACGCCGTGCAATCGGCGCTGAGTTATCACGACGCGCAAATGGAATATGCATCCATGGATCGTGACGGTGACGGCGCACTGGAGTATGCGCAGAACATCTACAGCGCCCCCGGCAAGCACGACGGGCTGTATTGGCCGGACGACGATAGCGGTCAGATCAGCCCCCTGGGTCCCTTGTTCGGCGAAACCATCGCCGGCGAAGCCTGGCATGGCTACTACTTCCGCATCCTTGAAAGCCAGGGGCCTTCGGCACCTGGTGGTGCCTACAGCTATCTCGTTGGCGACAAGATGATCCGGGGCTTTGCCTTGATTGCCTGGCCAGCAAAGTACGACGATACGGGAGTGATGAGCTTCATGATCAGTCATGAAGGGCAGGTGTTCGAGAAGGACCTGGGGCCCGAGAGTGAGAAGTTGGCGCTGTCGATGAAGAGCTTTGATCCGGATGACAGTTGGAAAGAGGTGACCGTGGATCAGGATGAGATCAAGTAATTCAGGCACCAGCCCCGCACAAGCGGGGCTCGATAAAAACCGCGGATAGCGACAGAGCACCTCGACAGGCAAACTGACCTTGGCTATCAACTCGCGTTCGCGATAGGTGTGTCATAGGTGTAGCTATTAGACAGGTTGTCAATTCTACGGAGCAGATGCGCTGATCAATTGCGCTTCACAGCAAAAGCCATTCCCCACCCCGAATACTGGAACGCCCCGAAAACCCCGAGGCCAACCCCAAATCCCAGCCCCCCACACCCCCCTGTAGGAGCCAGCCTCCTGGCGATAGCACCAGCCCAACCGCCACAAATACTGAAACAGTCCCCCAAAACCCACTCCAATGTCTGGTGCGTGGAAACGTCCTACATCCAAATGCCGAAACAGAGTCGGAAGCATCTGATTCTGGTTTTTGGCGATAGCTGAATGAGCCATCGCTGATCCCGAACGGCGTAGATTTTCTGCTCCCGTAGAAAAACCAACTACTGACAAGGAGTGGTCTTATGGCGTTCGACGCTTTTATCAAAATCGAAGGTATTCCAGGCGAAGCGCTTGATGAGCAACATAAGGATTGGATAGAAATTACCGGATACAGCTTCGGTACTCACCAAGGCACTTCCGCTACAGCCAGCTCGGCAGGTGGCGCCTCATCAGGCCGCACGACCGTTAGCGACTTCACGTTCACCAAGAACCTGGACAAATCCAGCTGTAAGCTCATAGAAATCAGCTGTGCAGGTGATCATCTGAAGGAGGTCGTATTGACACTGCACCGCGCCGGAGGCGAGAAACAGAAGTATTTTGAGATCGTCCTGGAAGAGGTCATCGTTTCAAGCTACGCACAAAATGCAAATGATGGCGTGCCTACTGAAAGTCTCACCTTGAACTACGGTCGTATTAAAACAATCTACACCCAGCAAAAACGAACGGATGGTGCCGGCGGCGGCAACGTAGCGGGCGGTTGGGATCGCATCACCAATAAAAAATACTCCTGAGGTCGTCATCAATGTCAACGACCTTTGTAAATCCAAGAATGCAGCCCTATTCATATCTGAAGTCGACATTGCAGCTTGGTAAAAACTCAATGTCAAAATTCGATGTGTTAAATGCACACATTATGAATTCTGTAGTGCTGCCGGGCGAGCTTGTAATTGTAGGTGATGGCTCGACGCCGTCCTGTACGGCCGAAGAGGCGTTCTACATGAAGAAGGCTTTTGAAGTCCATTTAGCACTGATGGCAAATGGAATGCAGAGTGATGGGTTTTTAGTTGAGAATCATGCGCTCATAACAAATGTTCTTGGGTATTCATCTATAGGTGTAGGTAGCGTTGGCGGTGCCTGGAGTAAACACCTTGATGGTATCAAGCAAACCCTGAAAGACATTGAAGCGGCTCATCGCAATCATCTCAAAAATGGGACGACTCAGGCTAGGAAAGATTTTTTAGCAAAACGCGAGGTACTATTTAAAACACTCAATGATCAACTGAAAGGCATTGCCAAGTATGGATCTGGCCTGCGCAACCAAGGCTCTATTAAAAACATGCTTGGAATATCCACGAAAAGCTATTTGCACTCAGGGGTGATAGCAGGCTATGCCGCAACTATCAACGGCGTGGCGAAAGCCTCGAATCTGATGAAAAAAGGCACTTACTTGGGGATTGCTCTGAATGTGGCTGCAACAGGAACTTCTATCTACGCCGCGTGTACCACTGGGCGCGAAATACAGTGCAGAAAAGCTAAATATGTTGAAGGTGGAAAATTGACTGGAAGTCTTGCCCTCGGAACTATTGGGGGATCCGTCGGAGCTGGTGTGGCAATGCTAGGATGCGCTGTCGCCTTAGGCACCGTCACCGGCGGGCCAGGTGCGTTAGCTTGCGCAGTCATTGGGGGTGGCGTTGGTGGCTACTATGGAGGTGAGATAGGTGGAAAAATAGGAGAGTCGGGTGGAGAAATTATTTATGAATTTTTGCCATTATGAGTGATTTTGCGCTGGCGATCAGCGTTGTATCGATTCTTTTTCTTGGAGTCGTATCAGCGTGTTGGGTTATTTTGTCTTCATATCGTTTTACTGAGCTGATAGAAAGCCATCTAGATAAAAGTAAGTTTGTGGCGAGTAATCGCAAGGTGCTTTCCCATGCAGGCTTGATGGGTCTGCTCATCAGGAATTGTGCAATGGCACTAATGTTTTTGATTCCTCGACTCTGTGAAAAACGTGGACTAATAGAAAAGGATGAGTTGATGAATCTGCCGACTCACCTAAAACGAAAGTTAATGATGCCTTGGATCATTAGTGGTGTCTCGTTATCTGTGGCATTTATCTATTGGCTTCTGGTCGCCTAGTTTTTTTCGGTTGTTTATATTGGTAACCAGATGGGATGTTTCGTAATGCCTAGCTCCAGCATCTCACTGGAGCAAAGACCTTTTCGCCATGCTTCATCATCATGAGCAGGATCACCCCGCCAAATTTAATGCACGTCACACGTTGGCGTGCTTGTCGTAGCATAGAGAAAGTATGCGCATTTTTATCGACGAGTCAGGATCGTTCGCCTATACAGACAATCACAACGCTTGGAGCTCGGTTGGCGCAGTCGTTATTTTGGATGAGGCGATGGGGACGGCTGAAAGCGCACTCGAACAATTCAAATCAGACGGTGATCAGCCTTGTCTCCCTCAATCTGACGCTTTGCTTGCTTTCCAGCCACTTGCAACCCGTCGATTTTTAATCGTGCCCTCCCCTGTTGTTGATGCCCACCCCCACAATTGAGCGGGCGATCACAGCGTCAAACGCTCCAATGCATAAAGTCAGGTTTCCAGTTTCCCGTTCAATGGATGACATTATGCAATCGACACTCGGAGTACGAATCTGTGAGGCGATGGAACAACGAAACCTGTCAAAACTGTACGCCGTCGCCGTTGCACTGGACGTCACGGAAAGTGCCGTATGCCGTTGGAGAAAGAACGGCAGGATAACGGTGGAAAACATAATCGCGCTCTGCGAACTCCTGGACGTCTCCACCGATTGGCTGCTGCTGGGTCGCGGCACAATGGACATGCACCGCAATGTCCAGCCCCCACTGCGTCAAAACGTGCGAAAACATCTGTCCACTCTCCCTGATGCGGCGCTCATACACCTGGAAAACTTCCTGGCCGCCATCGACTCTCCTGACACTTGAACGCTGCGCAAGCAGATTCCGGAAATTTTGCCTGCCGCGCAATTTGAATGCGTTGAGTCACGCGCCGTCGAGGCTCATGTTCTGGTTGTCGCCTTTTTCAATGCGCCAAGGAAACGGAAATAGTGATTGCGCACAAGAAAGGTCGATACCACCTAACACTTGGAGCCAGACATGGGACAGTCAAACACGATCGAAGAACAGCAAAAACAGAACGCCAAATTCCAGGCCTATGTTGATCAGATGCGTACGGACCTCGACAAGAGCCTGACCACGCAAACGGCTGCTTTGAACGACAAGATCAAGGCGCATTACAGTAAATACAACGACGACGCCTCAATGATTTCGAGCAGCTACCAGCACCTGACCACGGTGAGCGAATGGTCGCTGGCCTCGGTTAACGTGATGATCGACTCGTGCCGCAAGGCCATCTTCGGAGGGAAGTTGCCCGATGGCGCGAAAAAGGACACTCCGACGGCAGAAGTCACCGCTGCCATTCAGGCGATGACGAACCTGGACCTGCTGATCGCCAATGCAGCGTTTGACGCCATACAAGGACTGTTGACCAGTGTCGGCTCGAAAACCGAAACCAGCATTACGGTCAAGACCGATGAAAAACTGCTGGCGCCCGGCATGACCTTGTTCATTACCGTGATGGAGAACTCCTACCACCGCAAAGACTTCCTCAGCGACGAGTCGATTGTCCAGACGCTGTTCCTCTTCGACGTGCGCTTCTCCATCAAGGAAGGCAAAGCCGTGACCAAGTTGAACGATCTGCAGGCGTACGAGAACCAGAAGCAATCCATGCGCAACCAGCTACTGAAAGTCGACAAGGAGGTCGACAAGCTGGACCCCTCCACCGACAACTATCTGACCATGCTGGCCAAGTTCACGGGCATCAGCGACACGCTGAACACTCGTCTTGAAGCCATCGACAAAAAGCTCCAGGTCATCAGCCTGCTGGCAGGGCCAGCGGTGAATGAGGCCCAGCCGGCGCTTGCAGCGCTACCGGAGACGCTCGACGGCGGTGCGATCGTGGCGCGTATCAAGGCACGCTTCGATACGGCACTGGCGGCCAGACTCTGAGCAGCCACGGGCAGTGACGGTTTTGCCAAATTCAAGTTTCGCTTGATGAGGAATGGATCATGACCATTGTCTTTGAAATGAGTACCGATGCAGACATCGTAAACACCACGCTCCACCCCGCCTGGCCTGCGGTAACCGCACGCCATGACTGGGCAGCAGTCAGGAACATGAACCTGAACATCCCGGGGGGTGCAGTCATCGTCGTACTGGCGCACGGTAACAACAACGTTATCGGGGATGCCGGCCCGGCGATTTCCCTCAACGCGGAAACCTTCCTGGCCTCCGTGCAAGGCAACATACAGGCCGGACAGGCACCAGGCGCCGTTTATATCTCCACCTGCGGCAAGGACATTGCAGGTTTCGCCGCCGGAGTACGTATCTGCGCCGAGAACAACAAGGTGTGGGCCAACACGGCGATCTTCGGTCACCATTCTCCGGTCGCAGGACCGGTCCCGCCGCCAACGCCCACTAATTTGAGCTGGGTGCAAATCTATCAAGGTCGTTGAAAACGCGCTTGCGATAGAACTCCGGTTGCGTGCTGCCCTTGCTTCACGCGACTGGCCTTGCTCTGCGGTGCAGTAACACGCCGGGGTTCCATAGAGCCCCGGCAGCGCTTTATCAGGCAATAATGTCCGCGCTAACCAGTGTCGGCACACCGATCAGGGAAATCTCGAACTCCGCAGCCGTGTCGGCATCGGTGCTGCCAAACAGGATGCCGCCAGCGAAACGCACCTGCCCGGTCGCATTACTGCTGAAGGCGTTCGCCCCGATGAAGCTGAAAGCATCATTGACGGCAGTGGCGACATTAGCGTCCAGGGTCGACAGGTCGATCTTGTCACCCTCGCTGGTTTTGAAGTCCCCCACCACATCGCGCAATATGCCCAGGCCCATTTCGCTCAAGAAATCGAAGTCGAAGCGATCGGCTCCAACACCGCCGTTGAGCCGGTCAACACCCACCCCGCCGATCAGCAGGTCGTTACCGGCGCCACCGGAAAGCACATCGTTGCCGATGCCCCCTCTGAGGGTGTTGGCGGCCGCATTGCCGGTCAGGGTGTCGTTGAAATTGCTACCGGTCAGGTTTTCGAAGGCCAGCAGCGTATCGCTACCTGAGCCGCCGGTGGCCTGGGCGGTGGTTAGGGCCAGGTTGGCCGTCACCGCACTGGTGGCAAAGGCATAGGACGCGGTATCGATGCCGTCGCCGCCATTGAGGATGTTATTGCCGGCCCCGGCAAAGAGTGTATTGCCCAATGCATTGCCAGTACCGTTGGCGGCAGTGGTTGCCATCAGGCGCAGGTTTTCCACGTTGGCGCCCAGGGTATAGCTGGCCAGGGTGGTATTGACCGTATCGGTGCCGCCGGTGATGGCGACCGCATTGGTTTCACTGACCACATCAGCGACGTTTTCGACAACGTAAGTGTCCGAACCGTCGCCACCCACCAACCTGTCTGCACCGGCGCCACCATCGAGAATGTCATTGCTGGCACCGCCATTGAGGACATCAATGCCCACGCCCCCACTGAGGGTGTTGGCGGCGGCATTGCCGGTCAGGGTGTCGTTGAAGTTGCTGCCGGTCAGGTTTTCGAAAGCCAACAAAGTATCGCTGCCTGAGCCACCGGTGGCCTGGCCGGTGGTGACCGCCAGACTGGCCACCACCGCACTGGCGGCAAAGGCGTAGGACGCGGTATCGATGCCATCGCCGCCGTTGAGGATGTTGTTACCGGCACCGGCATAGAGCGTGTTGTTCAATGCATTGCCGGTACCGTTGGCGGCAGTGGTTGCCAGCAGGCGCAGGTTTTCCACGTTGGCGCCCAGGGTATAGGCCGCCAGAGAACTACTGACCGTATCGGTTCCACCGCTGGTGACCACCGCATTGGTTTCGCTGACCACATCGCCGACGTTATCGATAACGTAACTGTCCGAGCCGTCGCCCCCCACCAACAAGTCTGCGCCAGCAGCACCATTGAGGACATCATTACCTGCGCCACCGCTGAGGACGTTGGCGGCGGCATTGCCAGTCAGGGTGTCGTTGAAGTTACTGCCGGTCAGGTTTTCGAAGGCCAGCAGCGTATCGCTGCCCGAGCCGCCGGTAGCCTGAGCGGCGGTCAGGGCCAGGTTGGCCGTCACCGCACCCGAGGCAAAGGCATAGGACGCCGTATCGATGCCCGCGCCACCGTTGAGAACGTTGTTGCCGGCACCGGCAAAGATCGTGTTGTTCAACGCATTGCCGGTACCGTTGGCGGCAGTGGTGGCCAGCAGACGCAGATTTTCTACGTTGGCACCGAGGACGTGGATCGTCAGGGTACTGTTGACCGTATCGATGCCACCGGTCGCAGCAACGGCATTGGTTTCAACGACGACATCGCGCAGGTTATCGACGAAGTAGGTATCAGAGCCGTCGCCGCCGGTCATCCTGTCGGCGCCTGCACCACCATTGAGTACGTCGTTGCCGGCATCGCCGTTGAGATGATCGTTGCCACTGCCGCCCGTGAGCGTGTCGTTCCCCGCACCGGCATCGATGACAACGCTGCCAACACCCGCCCAGGTCAGCACGTTGGCCGCGGCATCGCCCGTCAGGCCGGTGAGTTTTTTGCCGCTGGCATCGTAGCGCTGGAAGTAGGTTCCGGCGGAACCGGCCGCGTCCTGGCCGATGGACTCCCACACCACCACATAACCGCCATCAGCCAAGGTGGTCACCCGCGTGATGACCTGATCGCCTGCTGTGGTCGTGTTGACCAGGGTTTCCCCGCCGACCAGAGCACCACTGGCATTAAGACGCTGGGTGTAGACACCGTAGACATCACCTGGTCCGTTACCCACCCATGTGACCAGGTAGCCGCCATCGAACATGGCCGAGACGTGAGGCTCGCCCTGATCACCGGTGATCGTGGTGTTGAGCCGGGTCTGTACACCGACCTTGGCGCCAGTGGAATTATAGAGTTGGGCCATAACGTCTATCTGGCCCGGACCGTTGACAGTTTCAGGGTAAGACTCCCAGACGACCAGGTAATTACCGTTCGCCTGGACAGCCACCATATGCTCGGTCTGGGTATCCACAGACGCTGTATTAATCAGTTGTTGCCCACCGACTTTAACGCCGGCCGAATTAAAGCGCTGGGCGAAGATGCCATAGTCATCTCCCGGGCCACCCCCCTCCCATACCGCCAGATAACCGCCGTCGGGAAAACCGAAAATCTGCGGATAATCCTGAGGCCCCAAGGTGCTGGTGTTAATGAAGACCTCCCCACCCACCTTGGCCCCGCTGGCATTGAAACGCTGCAGGTAGGAGTCATAGCTGCCATCGGCGCCTTGGGCTTCCCATGCCACCACATAACCACCGTCAGCCAGCCCGGTAATTTCCGGAGAATCGCGCAGGCCGGTCGCAGTTGTATTGACAACAATTTCGCCACCCACCTTGGCGCCGCTAGCGTTGTACTGCTGGACAAAGATGCTCTCCACCCCCCCGGCATTGGGGCCGTACCAGGTCACCACATAGCCGCCGCCAAGCAACCCGACCACCGAGGGTTGGGTCTGATCGCCCGCAACCGTGGTGTTGACCTGCGTCTCGCCGCCCACCTTGGCACCGCTGGCGTTATAGCGCTGGGTGAAGACGCCAACCGTGTCGCCCACACCATTACCCCTCCAGGCGATGACATAACCGCCGTCGATCAACCCGAAGACATTGGGATCTTCCTGTTCCCCTGCAGTGGTGGTGTTGATTCGGGTTTCACCGAGATTTGGCATGGGAGACTCCAACGGCAGGTTGACGGGGCGGGTGGGGGTAAAATGATAGCGAGAGGATAGCCGGGTGCCATCACCCTTGCTAGCACGTCCGTCGGATAGGTAGCTGATTTACAGACATAAACTCAGGTTTGTGTGTGTCGTCAGTACAGTCGCTGACGACTGGCTTCGGAGCACTGATGGGGAGAATGGACAGACTGCTTGCGCGCGAAGGACTGATGCTTTTGGTGAATTAGGGCACCTTTCGTTTTTGATGGGGATTTGGCCGGTGGAACTGGCCGTTACATGGACATTTTCTTGAGTTTTGGATCATTGGCATCGTATGAGCGGCACTAACCTCGGAAAAACGTCTGAAAATGCCCGAGAAATGGGCCAAGACGCGTAGACCAACGTGTTAGATAAAAACAGACTCGAACCCACAGAAAGCAAGCGAGGGAACAAAGGGGAACAAAGGGACCGGAACAAAGGAGACAGATCTATTATCGCCGCCGATCAATCGTATCGGGGCTCGCGCCCCCACCCTCTCAATCCTGATAAACTCCCCCACCTCCCAGCCTCACCGATTCCAGATCCCCCATGTCCGTAACCACCGCTACACCTGCCCCGCTTTCCCGTCGCTTCTCCGTCGCCCCGATGATGGACTGGACCGACCGCCACTGCCGCTTCTTCCTGCGCCTGCTGTCGAAGAACGCCCTGCTCTACACCGAAATGGTCACCACCGGGGCCTTGCTCAACGGCGATCACGAGCGTTTCCTGCGTCACAACGAGGCCGAGCACCCGCTGGCGTTGCAGCTCGGTGGCAGTGTTCCGCTGGACCTGGCCGCGTGTGCGCGCATGGCCCAGGAGCACGGTTACGACGAGGTGAACCTGAATGTCGGCTGCCCGAGTGATCGGGTGCAGAACAATATGATCGGCGCGTGCCTGATGGGGCATCCGCAGTTGGTGGCCGATTGCGTGAAGGCGATGCGTGATGCGGTGTCGATTCCGGTGACGGTCAAGCACCGTATCGGTATCAACGGCCGGGACAGTTACGAGGAACTGTGCGATTTCGTCGGCACGGTGCGTGATGCCGGCTGCACCAGTTTTACCGTGCATGCGCGGATTGCGATTCTGGAAGGGTTGTCGCCGAAGGAAAACCGTGACATTCCACCCCTGCGCTATGACGTGGCGGCGCGGTTGAAGGCGGATTTTCCGGAGCTGGAGATCATTCTCAACGGCGGGATCAAGACGCTGGAGGCTTGCCACGAACATCTGCAGACCTTCGACGGTGTGATGCTCGGTCGCGAGGCGTATCACAACCCGTATGTGATGGCCGAGGTCGATCAGCAACTGTTTGGCAGCCCGGCGCCGGTGATCAGCCGCGCCGAGGCGCTGGCGCAACTGCGACCCTATATCGCCGCGCATATCGATGCGGGCGGTTCGATGCACCATATCACTCGCCATGTACTGGGGCTGGGCACCGGGTTTCCGGGGGCGCGCAAGTTCCGCCAGTTATTGTCGGTGGATATTCACAAGGCCAAAGAGCCATTGGTTTTGCTGGATCAGGCGGCGCAGTTGCTCGAGGGGCGGTAGGACTGAACACCAGGCCGACGCCGTGCAGCCTGGCGCTGGTTTTTCCCTGCCAGGCCGCGTCATTCCGCTCTACCCGATCAATCTTAAGAACAACCCACCGCTATTGGCCGATCCCGAACGCAATGCGCCCGGGATCATCGCCTGACATTGCGCGAATTCTGCAGTTTTATTGAAATCAGCCACGCAAACGAGAAATTAAAACTCATTGAACCGCGCATTAAAACAGCCTGTTATCAAATGTCGCCCACTATGCCTTAACGCTTGCGAGTTATATATCAGTTAATAACGGAAGAACATTCAGGCGCAGGGGCCAATTTCTAGCAGTAACATTCAGAATTACATGACGCCGGATCAAAAATTGATCGAAGCCGGCACCTTAGTCTCATACACGGCGAATTGCTCCGGAAAATCGGGACATGGCGACAAAAGATAGCACAACGCCATGGCCGATTTGCGCGCGATATTGAACTGGATTATTCAGCACATCTGCCTCAGGAGAGCAAACGATCACATCCGACTTATCGGTAATGTTAAAAAACTTGCCTGGGACTTAAAATCTCAGCGAAATGTTACCAATTGTCAGTCACAAACGAGAATTGGTGCTTTAAAATCCAAACGTCAGCACCCAGCCGAGTCAAAGCATGATGCTTACAGGGAATTACACTTCAAGCCACCACCACGCACAGGAGCAGACAGGGATTCTCACCATTGGGCCGACCCATTTGTCAGCCGAGAATTTCAGGGAGTTAGTTACCAGCCACCTGGGCAATGACTTGCCCATAGATACCACCTGCTACAGCAATTCGATCAATGAAGACAAGCCTCACGGATTGTACCGTGCGGTGTTTATTGTCATTGACAGACCCCAGGCGCTTGATCAAAGCATTGCCTTGATTGAAGGTATTCGCAGCGACGATCTGGCGCTGGAAATATTTGCCGTCTTCACCGGCCCAGGCACCTACAACAAGATGAAGTACTATCTCGCGGGGGCCGATCACTGCATCAAACTCAACGCTACCCCTGGCGAAAATGCCGAGGTGCTGGCCGAGCTTTTCAACAGCCCGGAATGGTTAAAAGAAAACAATCTGCTGCTAGACCCCACTCGCATGTGCCTTGTCGGGGGCTATAAAAAACTGGATATATCGTTTGCAGAAATGAGCATTCTCGAGGCTTTTGCTCTAACAAAAAACCATATACTGAGCCATGACGAAATCGCCAGAGTCATGGGTCTCAATGTAAATTTTTATGACCCAAGAGCCTTGGAAAAGTCAATCAGCCGTCTTCGCGGCAAAATAAAAGGCACGTATGGCACCAACGCCATTCAGAGCATTCGTGGACATGGATATCGCTTAATCAGGGGCCTGATCTTTACCGCCTGATGATTTACGTGCAAGGGAGTTATTGCATTTTGAACGCAACCGGGCGCGCGCCCCAATACGAGCGCGCGAATTATTATCTGTCTCGGCAGCTGATTCTCACACGCGACGACCGCCCTTTTGGCAGCGAAATCAGGATTAAATTCGACGACAATCAGGTCCTCTCGGCGCTTGCATCTTTCGCCCCGCAAACACCTCAGCTGCGCGGCATCTACAGCCAGGCACTGATGCAGGCCCGGCGGGTGGCCCTCTCGCTGAAAAACAGCAGTACCGTCAGTGAAAACCAGTATCCGAGCCGTCGGTTTATTTGTCTGGAACAGTCAGCCCTGATCGACTGCGCACTGTCAAAAGAGTTGATCCAGTGCAACGAAGCCTTGCAGGCCTTCGGGCAGACTCTGGTTATCGCACTAAACGAACTGCCATTGCCGGCAGTCAGTTTCACGGATAAAAAGAAAATCCTGTGCAATCTGTATCAATTGAAGGATCACGGAATCGAAATCGCTTTCGACGGCTTCAATATCTACGATGAAAGTAGCGAGATCCTGACCACCCTGAATCTCTTCGACTACATAAAGATCTCCATTTCAACGCTGGATTTGAGCCTCAAACTCACCGACAACCCGGAACTTTTCAATCGACTCTACGAACGCATGACCCAGCAGGCTCACACCACCAAAGTATCGTTTATCGCGGACCGGGTCGAAAACGCTGCCAGCCATGTACTGGCGCGAGCGCTGCCCTTTGATTACTTCCAGGGGAGCCACTACTCCCCAATCGATAACCTTTAAACCCACAACCCAGGTGCACAATTCAGGAGAGAGACATGGATAGCAGCACGAACCTCCCCAGAAAATATTTTGTCGTAGTAACTCATTGCCCCGCACTACAACTGGAGCTGGAGACATTACTGTCCAGCAAACGCTACAACTCGCTGGGCACTTCACAAGCGAAAATGTTTGTCGAGAACTCCGCCCCTCCCGCCCCGCCCCAGAAGCTAATGGAGTTTATTTTCCCCCATGGGGACAGAATTGCCCCACCCGCTGTCAAGCATGACACACAGCGCATAGTGTCGACGTTCAAGACCGAGTGGCAATCGGCACAGTTTGACGCCAGGCCTAATAACACTGCCGCTATCACAGATAAAGCCAAGGAGAGCATCAGGGATGACGTCTCCTATTCGGCCGCACCGCCTGCGCCATTGAGCGAAACCTGGCGGCTGAGCAAAAGCAGCGGCGCGCTGATCAAGCATGACATCAAGGTCGAGTTGACCGGCCTGGAGTCGACACTGCTGCAGACCATGCTGCATCACGATGATCGCGTGGTCAGCAAAGATGATCTGATCCGCAGCATCGGCCGGGAACCTGAACATTATCGGGGTCTCGAGATGTGCCTGAGCCGACTACAGGAGAAGTTCAAGAGCGCCAGCAATGGCGAACGCTTGTTCCGCGCCGTCAGGAATCGCGGCTACTGCCTGATACAGAAGATCACACGCGGAAAAAGCTTGAACTGAGCAAGTAATTAGCCTCACTGGTAGTGCACTACAACAATAATTATAACGCACCCCGGCCTATAGCCCCCGCCCCTCCTCTTATACAACCACACCAACAAAGTTACATTTACCGACCATTTCTAACACCCCCACCTTATATATCACCAAACCAAACTCCTCCTCGTTATAAGTCGTCAGACAGCCCGCACATCAATAACTTAATCTATTGACTGACAATAGCGCCGTCCCTTGGCGTTTCGATCGTCAATGCATTGCCATCCTACAAAAACAATAACGTTGAATATCAACCTGGCTCTAGCGTGGGCGGCACGTGAATGGACGTACTTTGGGGATAACGCATGGATAACAATCTTCGTATCAATCGAAATACCTCGTTCAAAGGATTGACCTTCTGGGGGCAGTGGGTACTGGGTCAAGGCGTTGCTGTCGCCTTGTTACTCCTATTGGTTTACAACCAGACGGGCACTGTAGAGTTCTATTACCGAGTGTGTGCAACACTGACTGTACTTGCATCGGTGCCCGCCTATACCTGGTGTGGCGTCTATGCAAAGAAAGACAATTATCTGGAAGGTTTGCTCAGGCTACTGATGGGCTGGTCAATGACTCTGGCAGCGCTGGCCATCGTCGCCTTCCTCTGCAAGGCCAATGAACTGTTTTCTCGCCAGATCATTCTGGTATGGGCAATCTGCGGCTACATCGGCCAGGCGCTGTTGTATGTCCCGTTGCATGGTTTTTCCAGGTACTACCAACGTTCACTGCAAAGTGAGCGCAGAACCCTTATTGTGGGGACTGGCGAGTTGGCCTTGGGATTGGCCGGCAAGCTGCGTACCCTCGAGCACTTCCCGTTGGTAGGCCTGGTGAGTTCCGACGCCACACCTTTGCTGGAAGCGAGCGCGCCACCTGTCGTCGGCTCGCAGGATGAACTCCTGGAGCTGATCAGGACCCATGAAATCCGCCGCCTGTACATCACGCTTCCGCTCAATGAAGCGAGCAGGATCGAAGCGATGTACGTCGATCTGCTGGATGCCAATGTGGACGTGGTCTGGGTTCCTGACCTGAACAGCCTGACGCTGCTCAATCATTCGGTCCGGGACGTGAATGGCCTGCCGGCGATCTATCTGAACGAAAGCCCGTTGACCAGCCAACCCACCGCCGCATTGAGCAAAAGCCTGCTCGATAAAAGCGTGGCGCTCATGGCCATTGTCGTACTGAGCCCGCTGCTGTTGCTGATTGGCCTGGCCGTCAAGTTGACTTCCCATGGGCCGGTATTCTTCAAGCAGGACCGACATGGCTGGAACGGCAAGGTCATTCAGGTCTGGAAGTTCCGCTCGATGCGTGTGCACGACGACCTCGAGGTGAAGCAGGCCAGCCGCAACGATTCGCGAATCACGCCGGTCGGGCGTTTTATCCGCCGCACCTCGATCGATGAGTTGCCGCAGTTGTTCAACGTATTGCAAGGCCACATGGCACTGGTGGGACCACGTCCCCATGCCGTTGCCCACAATGACTACTACTCCGGGAAGATTCTTGCCTATATGGCTCGCCATCGAATCAAACCGGGCATTACCGGCCTGGCTCAAATCAATGGTTGCCGTGGCGAGACCGACACCATTGACAAGATGCAGAAGCGTGTCGAGATCGACCTTAAGTACATCAACAACTGGTCACTGTGGCTGGATCTGAAGATCCTCGTGAAAACCCCGTTTACCTTGCTATCAAAAGACATCTATTGACGGTTTTCCACGCGATACCGGCAACACGACAAGGGGACGCAAGTCCCCTTTTTCGTGGGTGATCATTAATTTCCGAGAACCACCAACGCCCCACCATCCGTCATGTCAGCAGAGGGATGGCACGTTTTTTTTGGTGGGGGCGCGCGATGCTGTAGGAGCCAGCCTGCTGGCGATGGTCGTTAACGATAACGCGTGCAAGCTGGTTAAACGCGGCGCGCTTGAGTCCATCGCCAGCAAGCCGGCTCCTACAGAGACCGGCTCCATCACACGACACCGAATTTGTAGGAACTGGCTTGCCAGCGATGACGTCCGAACGTCCAACGCAAACCTCAAGACCGCATCGCCTGCAAGCGCGCCTACAGATTTACTCAGTGATCTTGCCGAAGTTACGGTAGAACAGATCACTGTCGCGGCTATCGGTCATGGCGTGCAGCGAGTAACTGCGACCAAGTCGTGCACCACCGTCGCGGGTCAATGGCGACCAGACGATGTTGGCGCGACGCATGGTCGACACACTCATCATCTCGTCGAACGGAATGGACACGTAGATACCCTTGTCGAAACTGCCCTCGCCGTATTCCTCGCTGGTGGCGCTGGTCATCGTGGCCCAGGCACCGAAGCGCACGCCGTTGGCGAATTCCCGAGACAGGTCGACCGTGGCGCCCCAGTCCTTCGCCAGGTAGCGTCCGACGCTGACGGCGGCCTGGGCGTCGAAAGGCAAGTCGGTGTAACCGGTGATGTGACCGGTGACAGTCGAGTAATCGCGCAGGCCAAAGCCCTGGTCGAAGTCACGCTGGCGAACGTAGTTCAGGTCCGCGCCGACGGACCAGCGCTGCCCCTGCGGACGGAACAGCGCTTCACCGCCGACACCGGCGAACATCGACTCCAGGTAACCACCGTAGACCATGCCATACCAGTCCTGGTCCAGTTGCCTGGCGTGGTTGAACTGGAACGTCGGCATGGTGACGTCAGAGGTGGTCATATACTGGCGCAGATCCGTTCGAACCCGCGGCAACCCACTCGGTGCGTCGTAGGTAAAATTATCGTAGTTGTTCAGCAGATTGACGCTGAGCAAACCGCTCCACCAGGTGTTGCGCGTGAAGCGATACTCGGCATCCGCATCGGCGCTTATCTGATAGAGCAAACCATCCGGGCCGCCGACGTTCTGTTTGTAGCCCAGGCCGACACCATATTTGAGTGGATCACGTGCCTGGGTATAGAGCGTCGTCTCCCTGTGCGGCATGGCCGCGTTGACCTCGGTGGTGCGATGCAGACTTTGCAGCGGTTCCTCATTGTTGACCACTTCGCGGAAGGTCTCACGAGGCACGCTGGTTTCTTCCAGGGGCATGTCGTAACGCTTGTTGACCAGGGTAAACCAGTCGATGTCGTCATTGACGCTGTTATCCAGGATCCGGCTGGCGCGACCGACCGCTTTTGCCGAATGGAAGTAATTGGTCTGCTCGCCGTACACCAGCAGCTCGGAACCGCGTTGGGCCACACGCTCGACGTCGTAGCCCGCATTTTTCTGCAAGCGTCGGGATACGTCGGCCCAATTGACCTGGTCCGGTGCGGTGACCGGCGCGTACGCGGGCAGGCGCTCCGCCGGCGGGTCGAAGGTTTTGGCCGGTGCCTTGCGGCTGACGAAGTTGGTGTGCAAGGTAATGCCGAACATGGCGGTGTTGCCGCGTTCCCAGGCAGCGCTGAGATCCACCGAGTCGGTCAGCTTGAACACCGCACCGAGATTGATCGGCGAGTCTTGCTTGATGTGGTTGTCCTTGGGCTCGTCCTTGTAGTCGTTGCCTTCGTATTCGAGTTTCAGGCTGAGGGGCTCCCAAGGTGTCTGGTAGCTCACACCACCAAACAACGAGGGGCGTCCACGAAAATACGCATTGGTATTGACGTCACCGGTGCCATCGCCCTCAGGCCGGGTATCGAAGCGGTCATCGATCCCGCCTAACGGGTTATCGAAATCGCCGCGGTTGCCCAGGTAGCCCCAGGCAACGCCGGCGCTGAAATCGAAGTCGTTGTATCGCTTGTTGGCAACCAGGTATTCACTGGAGAACAGACCGGTACCACCAACGTCGCGAAAGCCCAGGGCCAGCTCGGGTGCCCAGTGGCTTTCCTGCCACAGCCGCAACTTGACGTCCACGGCCTTGTCTTTATAACTCTGATCGCCACTCAACGACTCGGGGCCATATCTGCGGTTGGTGATCGCGGTGTAGCGGAATGAACCTTCAAGCCACTCAAAGGGCTGTAACGAAACGCTGTAGCGGCTATATGGACTGGTGCGGTTGGCATTCACACTCAACTCGCCGGCGGGTGCCATGCGGGCCGTCGGAGTCTGCAACAGGCCTACACCGCCGAAATCATTTTGGGTTATGCGTGGCTCTGCATACGCCAGGCCACAGGGTATTAACAACACAGCTGCAAAACGTAAACTCAAGGAACCACCTCAGCCAGTTGCGTGGCAAAAAATTCAGCCAGCTGCTGATTCAGTTCAGGTAGGGGCGGATTCAGATCATCGGTTCTGACCGGCACCAGAATTTTGCTGCCGGCGGCAGGCACCTGCCCGCCCTCGCGATTCCACGGCGCAATGCCGACCCGCCGAGTGACACCGTCGGGTTGAATGAGCCAGAGGTAATCGGTTTCGGCATCGGCAAGCGGTGCACACCCTTGCAGGTAGTCACTGGCCTGCTGCATGGCGCGGTGCTCGAGCCGGCACGGCACGGCCACAGCGCCCAGCACTTCAACAACCTTGGGGCGTTGCGGATAGACCAGGCTGTCGCCGTCATCGAGACGGAAGTTGCGGGCGAACCCGACCTCGACCGCGACCGGGTCGAGGACGGCAACCTGCCGGCCAGTGACCGGCAAACGGCTGACTTGCTCGTACAGGCGCGACGCCAATGCCGCCCGCCCGGTCTGCTCGAAGAGCAAGGCGGTACGTTGCAGCACCTTCAAATCGAACAAGACCCCGGCTTTCAGCCGGGTCTGCTCCTCGAGCAGCGACTGGCGCAACCAGGCGGCCGCCAGCCAGTAACCTTCAGGGTTGGGTTGCGCGGAACGAATCACGTCCAGTACGCGGGCGCCGGGTTGCAAGTCGACCTGCCCCGGGTGGCGAACATCGCCAGTGACAGACACCGCCGCCACACTCACGCTGCCCGCCGTCAGCAGTACGCACGTCGATAAAATCCTGGCGAGCTTCAACGGACAACCCCACGCTCAGACGTCAACTGAACGATCTTCACCCGCAGTTGCTTCGTCAGCTGCTGCTCACTCTGCAGAATCAAACCGTTATCCGGATCGACCCAATAATGATTGGTCGCATGCAGCCCAATAGCCGGTGCATCAATATGCTCGTCGACACGCAGCACGGCGTATTCCTTGTCCAGAATCCTGATGGTTTCCATGGGCCGGCGATTGAAGCGACTGCTCAACTCGACACCCACTTCGTAGCCTTGATAAAGATCGATCCAGCGTTGACTGCTGTACCCGTCGGGCAGCCGATGCAGTCCTTGGCGGAACGGCGAGACGGCGTCAAAGCGCGTCCCGTCGAGGTCGCCATCGACACCGAGTCCGACACTGCGTACCGCCAGCCCGTCGCGCAGCAACAGCACCTGCTTGCCGGACGCGACCCAGTACTCCAGGTCCCCCCGCTGGCGCACCATCGCCAGCACCCCCTCGCCGGAGGGCGTGCTGAGCTTGAGTTGGGGAAACTGCACCGCCGCCACCTGGGCCGGCGTCACCTGCAGCTCATCGGGCCCGCTGAACGCCGCTTTCAGGTTGGTCAACGAGGCGGTCATCAGGGGATTACAGCCACACAACAGCGACGCCGCCATCAAGCAGACGCTAACTTTCAACGTTCTCACAGTCGGCACGGGCCTTATCGGTTGTTGGCTTCACTGAGGTTGTTTTGCGCGGCAGCGCCTATGCCCAGAATCGAAGCCGATGGCACCAATTGGCTGATGAAGCGGTTCCAGCGAGTGACGTTGGCAGGGCCGACGTAAACGATGTCCTTGGGGTGCACATCGAAGTGCGTGGCCAGGGCCATGGCGGAAGGCGATTCGGCTTGCAGCTGATAGATCCTGGCCGGTTCGACATCGAGGTTTTCAACGCCCCTGATGACGTACACCGCGTTGCCGTTGGAGGTGTTCTGGTTCAACCCGCCGACCGAACCGATGACGTCGGACAGGTTCATGGTGCGGGTCTTGAACGTCAACGCACGTGGCTGATTGACCTCCCCCATCACATAAATCTTTTTGTTGTCGTTGTAGGGCAGGTACAGCTGATCACCGCCGCGCAGATAGACCTTCTGCAACGCCGAATCCTGTTGATTGAGCGCATCGAGGTTCAGCGGATAAACCCGCCCGTTTCGCGTCAACAGCAGCCCGGACAGATCGGCATTGAGCGGATCGATGCCGGCCGAACCCAGGGCCTCGACGACGCTGAGCGGGTTGGTGGATATCGGCTGCGGACCAGCCTTCAACACGGCACCCGAGACCACGATTTTCTGGCTGGCAAACCGCAGGACCGCGACATCCACTTGCGGGTCCGAAATAAACGTCGACAACTTCTCGGCGATATCGGAGCGCAGTTGCTGGATGGTCTTTCCGGCGGCCTGGATTTCTTTGATGTAGGGGTAGTAAAGCGTGCCATCGGAGCGAACCAGGCGGCCGTTGGCATCGATTTGTTGCTGCGCCCCCGACGGGGCCGTGAGTTCGGGGTGGTCCCATACCGTGATGTACAAGACATCGTTATTCCCGATCAGGTATTCGGCGGGCTCCACCAACAGCTCCGGTGGCAGAGAATCACGTACGGGGGTGGCTCTTTCCATGGCGATGAGCTTGGGGGTAATCGGGATAAGCTCGACCCGACTGCTTTCGCTGGTACCTTCGCGAGTGATATCACTGCTGCTCAGATGTTGACCCGGAGAAAACATGCAACCTTGCAAAGCAATACTTGCCAGCATTAAAAAAGGAAAACTACGATTCATAACAGCACGCTAGTCAGGGGCAAAGCAAAACAAGATCACCCGGCATTAACCGGGCAATCTTGTATTACAGCTGCAGGTGTTCTCAGTTACTTGTACCGGTGGTCCCGGTAGTGCCAGTGGTTCCGGTAGTGCCAGTGGTTCCGCCGTTGGAACTGCCACCACTGTTGGAAGCTGCAACCGCCGTCGCAACCAATGCAGTACTCGCCATTGCGGCTTGTGCAGCGGTCACGTCACCCAGGACTTTCGTCTCCAGGGTCAGCGGTGCTTCTACGGCGATTGCCCAGCTGCTTGTCATGGACAAAAGGGCTATTACCAGCATTCTTTTCATATCAAATTCCTCCCTGGTGCTCGACGTTTCGGATTGATACCAGGCGTTCAGTTAATTGCAGAACATGATCAAGCCGCAAGGTGTTCGAATTCGTCGCCAACACCGCATGACTGCCACATGTCGAACGGCAATGTTCATATCTACGGGGTTGCCGGACACATGAACAGTCAATTTTCCCGACGTTCTTTAACATCGTCGCCAGAGATAACAGTTGAGTGAAAATCGATGATCCCCGGCTCGCCAGGAAACCTTACTCGAGGTAGCCCTTGGGATGACTGGATTGCCAGCGCCAGGTGTCGGCCATCATCTCCTGCAGATTTCGAGTGGCCGTCCAGCCCAGTTCCTGCTCAGCCTTGGAGGGATCGGCCCAACACTCGGCAATGTCGCCCGCGCGTCGCGGCTCCACTCGATAAGGCACCGGGCGACCGGATGCCTGCTCGAACGCGTGCACCACTTGCCGAACGCTGTAGCCGTCACCCGTACCCAGGTTCCAGACATTGATTCCGCTGCCGCCAGAGATCGTCTGCAGTGCTTTGAGATGCCCGTCCGCCAGGTCCACGACGTGAATGTAATCGCGCACGCCGGTGCCATCGACCGTGGGGTAATCGTCACCAAAAATCGACAGCTCATTCAGGCTGCCTACTGCTACCTGACTGATGTAGGGCACCAGGTTATTCGGAATGCCCCGGGGATCCTCACCCATGAGCCCACTGGCGTGAGCGCCGACCGGATTGAAATAACGCAACAGCGCAACGCTCCAGCGCGGTTGAGCAGCGCACAGATCATGCAATACGTTTTCGATGATCAGCTTGGATTGCCCATAAGGGTTGGTGGGAGTGCCCGTAGGAAAATCCTCGCGGATCGGCATGTGTTCCGGCGCGCCGTAAACCGTGGCCGAGGAACTGAATACCAGACGGAACACACCGGCCGCGGCCATCGCCTGACACAGGGTGATGCTGCCGCAAACGTTGGCCTGGTAGTATTCAAGGGGCTTGCGCACGCTCTCGCCCACCGCCTTGAGCCCGGCAAAATGCAGGACCGCATCAATGGCATGTTCCTGGAATATCCGGTCGAGCAATGCCCGGTCGCACACATCTCCACGAATCAATAATGCGGACTTTGCGCAGATGGCTTCCACTGCATGCAACGCGGCTTCAGAGCTGTTGCACAGGTTGTCCAGCACAACCACTTCATAGCCCGCCTCAAGCAGTGCAAGTGTTGTGTGCGAACCGATATAACCGGTTCCACCTGTTACCAGAATTTTCATAGAGCGGTCCATAGTCGGGTATTGGAAGTGCCAAATAGCGCGTGACTGCAGATAAAACACGCGCAAACGCAGGCCGCAGATGCAATTGCGTCCAGCCGTTTAATCACATCCCATGCAGCCCGATATTCTTTTCCGGGCACGAGTCAGCGCTACTTACTTAGTAACACTTTAAAAACCCCAACTCCACGACAACACCCCGACCAAAACTAACTAAATACCATCCCACCAGACAACTAATAACATTGAGCCTGTTTTACACAGCCTTATAATTGCTATTAACAACACACCTCATGTATTAAGACATATTGTTCAGCAACACATCGAAACTCACAGCCAACGTTGATAGCGTCTGCGGCTGACTGTGGAAAACGACTTACCAGGATATAACCATGATTCGTAAATGCTTGTTCCCCGCCGCTGGCTACGGCACGCGTTTCCTGCCTGCTACCAAAGCAATGCCCAAGGAAATGCTGCCGATCGTCAACAAGCCATTGATTCAATACGCCGTTGAAGAGGCTCGGGACGCAGGTCTGCAGCACATGGCGATTGTCACCGGTCGGGGCAAACGCGCATTGGAAGACCACTTCGATATCAGTTACGAACTCGAGCACCAGATTCGCGGTACCGAGAAAGAAAAGTTTCTGGCCAGCACCCGGGAGCTGATAGAAACCTGCACATTCGCCTACACCCGTCAGGTCGAAATGAAAGGCCTGGGCCACGCCATCCTCAGCGGTCGCCCCTTGATCGGTGACGAACCCTTTGCCGTGGTACTGGCCGATGACTTGTGCCTGAACCTGCAAGGCGACGGCGTGCTGGCGCAAATGATCGAGCTCTATAAAAAATTCCGCTGCTCGATCGTGGCCATCCAGGAAGTGCCCCGCGACCAGACTCACAAATACGGGGTGATCGCCGGCGAACAGATTTCCGAGGGCATCTACCGGGTCAACAGCATGGTTGAAAAACCAGCCCCCGAAGACGCGCCATCGAATATGGCCATCATTGGCCGGTACATTCTGACCCCCGACATCTTTGATCTGATCGCCGATACCCAGCCTGGCAAGGGCGGCGAAATCCAGATCACCGACGCGCTCATGAAGCAGGCGCAAAATGGCTGCGTACTGGCCTACAAATTCGATGGCCTGCGCTTTGATTGCGGCAGCGCAGAAGGCTACATCGACGCGACCAACTTCTGTTATGAGCAGCTGTATCTCAAGGGCCACTAACCAAAGGGCCTGGCGCACTCAACGCTCCCGCACCGGAGCCGTCGTCAACTTCCATCATTCCGGCAAAACACTATGAACACAGTACAAAGCTCGGTTGAGATCGAACTGAATGCGGGCAACTCCGGAGTGGTGGCGTGGCAGTCGAAAAACCCGTCGTTGCCCTCCTCTACCCTTCCCGGCGCGGGCACATCCCTGCTGGTAGAGCGCATTGGCGTGTTCCCTTCTTCGGGCGACATCCATCGCCAAATCGAAGACCCGCGTCCGCTTCTGGCCCACTTGAAAAGCCTCTACGCCCACAAGGCGCTGGATGTCGACGAGCGCGACGGCCTCAAAGTGATCTTCAACGATTGGCGTTTCCGGGTGCGCTCCCTGCGTGGCGTCCCGGCTATCGTCCTCAACATTGAATCACGCCGGGATCCCGAGCTGATGCCGCTGAAAACCGCAGAACTGCTGAACCATCTGCAACACTTCGAGAACGCCCGCCTTGAGCGGTGAATGACTACTTCAACGCGGCACCGCATTCACCCCGGGCGCCGGAAGCCCCATCAACGATCAAGCGATAGAAAAAATCCGCGATCAGCCGACCGCCGGAAGCCGGTATCGGGTGAATGTTATCGGGGCCGATCATCGGAGTCGGCCCGTTGCTGGCGTAGCGCTTGAAGTCCGGGCCGAACGTGCATTGCAGGCTCGCATAGGCGATGTTCTGCGAGCGCGCCCACGGCTCCAGGACCTGCGCATAATCCGACATCGGATAGGCACTCGAACGCGTGGTGTCCTGCCGCATGATCACATTGATGCTCGCCATCGGATGAACCTCGCGAATCATCCGCGCCAAGCCTTTCATGCGCTCCAGATAGTCCTTGGGCTTTACCCCGAACCCCTGATCATTGCCGCCCAGCATAATCAGGTAAGCGTCTGCCGGTATCTTCGCAACGACTGCTTTCCACTGGGCCTGCCACTGACCGTCGCTTTTATAAAAATCGGCGGACGCAGCACCGGAGGCGGCGAGCTTGGAGACCCTGATCCCGCCACGGTCATTGCTCATCCACAGCCCGAACAGCGTTGGCGCCCCCTCGACCACTTCCAGCCTGAGCGCCCAGGCAGCACCGGCCGGCACGTCGGCCAGCTGCACTGCCTGGACACCCTGGCCGGCAAGCGTCAACGAGCGCCACGGATCCGAAGAGCCCCAGCGATAACGCAGTTCATTGGCTTTGCCGTTTCCAAGGTAGAGCAACCGGGCCTGGGAAATGGAAGTATCGATGGCCGCTGTTTCGTTGGAATCGACCTCGAGATAGGAACCCGCGTGCCCGGTGATGGTGCGACTGTCCGGACTCGCCTGGCCGAGCGATGAAACATCCCAGTCACCGCCGAAATATTTTTCACTGCTGCGGGTGTACTTGATGTTGGTACCGCCAAGGGCGGCACCGTGATTGAACCCGACATAACCAGGCCCGGCGAAACCGAATTCTCTGGCCAATCGTTGAGTGAGCTGATTGAGATAAAAATCCTGCCCGGCGCTGTAGCTGTCGCCGATCACCGAGATCGCCAGGACCTTGTCCTTGTGCCCACCCCATTGCGCCAGCCGCTGGTGCGCGGCTTGCACTTCGATCGCCGGCACCGCTACCTCACGCATTTCATCGATATAGGCCATGTTTCAGCCAGCCTCAGGCATGTGTTTCAGGCCTGATTCCCGGGGCTTTTTGCTGAGCGCGCGCTCGCCCAGGAACAGGACAGAGGTCACGCTGAATCGACTGAACACATTCGCCAACAGCACCGGCCCCAACAGGCCGCTGAACAACCCGGCAAAGACCAGAGCGCTTTGATCCGTGACACCCAATCGACCCAGGGCGAACCGTGACGTGGCAGCAAACAACACGTGAAACAGGAATATCGCGTAGGAGTACCCTCCAAGCCAGATCAGAAATCTTGAGCGCATGTCACTCGACAGCAAGGCAACACAGGAAATACACCCCACCAGCAGGCCGACAAGGCTTCGGCGATCGACGATCAGCTCGCGGTCCACAGTGGCTATGTAGAGCAAAGCTATCGAAATCAGGACGAATACAACCGGGCCAATACCTTTGAGCGAACGCTTCAAGGCACTGACGTTTTCCTGGCAAATCATCCCGGTCACAAAAAACGGCAGCAGATAGATGGCACCGTTGATGCCGAACGCATCGACCGCAAAAGGCGGCAACAAAAACACGACCGCCGAAAATGCAAACAACAGGTAAAGGTGCAAAGGCGTGCGCAGTAAACCGCGCCACTGCAGGAACCCGACAAACATGAAAATGATGAATACAGCCTGCAAGAACCAGAAATGGTTGACCGGCACGTAGAACGACAACAAGGCGTCGACCACACTGAGATCCTTGTTGACCCCCGGCCCGACCGCCTGCAGCAGCGAAAACGGAATCCCGACAAAAGCCAGCGGCAGAATAAGCCGTCTCACTTTGCCAGTGAAGTAGGCCGAAAAATCATTACCCCTGATTTTGTAGATGGAATAGATGTAGCCCGAGATAAACGTGAACAACGGCATCCGCACGTAGACCATAGAGTCGGCGATAACCCGATAAGGCGATCCCAGGTCGATTTTCAGCCCGCCGCCAAATGGCCCGATGACGTGATAAAGCACCAGCAGAAGACACGCCAGGCCTCGTAACGTTTCTATTTCCAGCGACTTCTTCTTGCTTTGCATGGAACACAAACCTCAGTTCAAAATTCTGTTTTCAACCAACTCAGGTTTTCTTGAGCGCAGCTGCAATCCCAGCCCCACAAACAGAACGGGTACCACCATGGAAAAATGACGGGCAAAGGAGCCGAAGTCGGGTTCGAACAAGCCCTGCACCAACAAAAACGAAAGGGGTATTGCGATCAGCTCTTTGACTTTCGGTTCGATGACGGAGCCCTTGTAGTGACTTGAAGTGATCATTTTGAACATCAACAATGACGTCATCATCATCAACACGACAAAGATGATCTGACCCAGGCCGGACAGAAGGATCAGCTCTACAGGGAACGACAGCCGGAAAAAGATGCTCATTGAGTCAATCGCTTGTGAAACGAAGTCGCCGCCGTTTATCCACGACACAATCAATGACTTCGACCCCTCCTCGCCCAAGGTGCGTTGTTCATTGTTGCTGGCTCGGATGGACGAAACCGAATAACCGACGAGCAACTGAATCGCTGTGGCAATGGCCAGGTAAAACATGAACAGCATCAGGAAAAAGCTCCAACGCGAAACATGCTTCTTCATGATGGTCACGCCCACCCAGACCAGCGAGAACAAGATCCAGTAAGGTCGAATCAGCACGCCATAGAACAGCGCGGAGAGAAAAAATCCGGCCCTGTAGCGCTTCGAAAATGAAAAAAACAGAATGGCGATCACCGCCACCGAGACAATGATTTCCTTGGTCAGGTTATCGAGAAAAAAAGACCTGACCACACCCCAGAGACACAGGGTAAAAAAAATCGTTATCGGTATTCTTCTGAAAATGAAGATCGGGATAGCGGTCAGGAACAGGTTGCACAGCATCCCGTAGGCCCATGCATTGGTCAGGTTAATGCCCGTGGGACGTAGCAGGTAGGCGGAGCACTCATAAGAAGAGCGGTCTGGCGAAAACGGATTCCAGAAATTGCAATTGTCGGCACGGGCGTAGGATGACCACAGTGTCATTGCATCCGGACCCGGGTCGCGATGCATCAGCAGCGGCATTGCAATGGACAGGAAAAGGCCACAGAACAAAATCAGGAATGACAGCGACGAGTCCAGCTTGCTTGCGCGAAACTCAATGGAAGGTAAAGATAAAGCCATTACACGCGCCCCTTCGCCCGGATAAATCTGCTCAACAACGCAATAACGGCCAACTGCACGGCAATCGAGAAGACATTGCCCCAGGCTGCGCCGTAAATTGAATAGTGTTTAATCAGCACGTAACTGACCGGCAGTGAAACCGCCAGGCAAACCGCCGCACTGATTAACGACACCCGACTGTTCTTCGAGGCAATCAGCCCGCCCCAGACGATGTCGCCGATGGCGCGCAGGGCGAAGGAGAAAATCAGAACGCTCAAGATCTTGTTATCCGGGCGCGGAACGTCCACCGCCACGTAGTCGAGCAAGATATTGAAGAAGGCGTAAATCAACACGGCAACGACGCAGGAAACCACCAGGGAGCGCAGCACCCACTGATTGAGGAAGAGTTGCCGGACCGTCAGCGCCTGTTGATTATCCTTGTAACGCTTGGCCAGGACAGGAATGCCAACCACCGCAACGACAGCGTATGACAGCGCCTGCAAAGTGTTCGCGGCCGACCAGGAGTACACATACTTGCCAAGGCTCGCGTAGGGCTCCAGGTCCAGAATCAGAAAACGTTCCGCGTACTGACTTAATGCAATCAGTCCTGCGCCCAGATAAAACGGCAGCCCGGCTTTCCATACGGAAGCCGTGGTGACCGTACTGACCGGGCGCCCCTTGTTTACGTTAATGACGATCAGGTACCCGGCGACGATCACCAGGATGTTCGTGGCTACCCACAACCACAGAACACTGGCGATGTCGGCGACCACGCCCAGCATGAGTCCGGCTACGGCAACCAGCGCCCATAGACCGGTCTTGACGAAGAACAGCATCGCGCCCCAGTTGGCTTTCTGCGCCGAGAACACGAACGAGTTGATTTCGAAGGACAGATGCTCGGTCAGCAGTAACAGCGTGACGCATGCGATCAACGCAGTTCCCGCCTCGACATGGCTGACCAGCGAGTACAGCGCGACCGTCAGCGTCGACAGCAGCACACCGACCGCCAGGTACAAGAGCAGTACTTTATCGACGACAAGCCGCGAACTGCCGCCGACACTGATCAGTCGATTGATTTCAGAACTGAAGCCGACGCTGTAGAACTTCGAGGCGATCAGCGAGGCAGCCACGACGACACCGTAAAAACCCAATGCGTCATAACCCAGATAATGGGTGATGGCCAACACCAGCAAAAACTTTGCGCCTAATGCACCGCCCCGAAGCAACAGGCGAAATATCATCGAACAATACCTTTGATGATATTGTCCATCTGCACGGCTTTGCCTTCGATTTCCTTACAGGTGTCCGTGAGTTTCTTACCGAAACGGGATAACGCATTCGGGGCGAAGACCGTATCGATTATGGCGTCGACATTGATATCGCCACCATTGATGACCCAGTCTTCCACGCCCATATCCTGATAAGCACCGAAGCCTTTACGCTCGTAACTGATATGGAAAGCAGGCACGCCGGACAGCAATGACTCAATGGCTCCATGCAACCTTACGGAAATGACCAGGTCAGGCTGATACTTGGCAAGTGTCGCCTTCAAAGGCAGCAGGTCTTCGGTAATACCGAGTTCCCGGTAAAACGCCCCATCATCGTTGCCACGCACTGCGCTTTGTACCGCGCAGACCACCTTGCACTTGTCCCGCAGTCTTCTCAACAACAGCTGCAAATTGGCCACGTAGCTGGCTTTCTTCTCTTTGCTCCACTGCGGCGGCTTGCGTAAAACAACGCAGACCACGGCGGGCGATGACGCACAACGAGTGAACTTGGGCTGGGCCAGTATTTTGCTCGCCAGCGCCTGGACGGCGAGGTCCGGCGCGCGATAAACGTTTTCGTTGGACTCGAAAATGGCCGAGGACCTGTTGTCGCGGACAAACACCGCATCGGCGCTGGCGTAGTGCTTGACGATGTCACTGCTCTCACCGTGGAAAGGGCCGATGCTTTGGGGAAGATAAACTGACGGCACCTTGCTCAGGATCGCCGTTTCCAGTTGCTTGGCGTGTCCGAGCTTCAACTTGATGTGCTCGAACGCGCTTTTGGAACGCATATAACCACCGCCCACTCCCACAATCAGATCACTCTTGCTCAAGAGCTGCGCGAGACCTGCATAGGACTGATTGAGGAAAACCGCTTGTTTTACCCTGCCCAATCCCTTCGCTGCCATAACCGGCGCGTCATAGCGTTCATAGGGAAGATAACTGAATGATTCAGGGTCTGACGCAACGACGTTGATCGTGGTTTCCGGGCCAAAGTTACGATGCACCAGGGCGATCGCCAAATCCACAAGAAGGCCATCACCCGAATTGGACGCACTGTAGCCGTGCAAAATAGTTACGTTCATCGTCTTGATTTCACTTAAAGAGTTTTAGCGGAATACACGTCATAGGTTTGCTGGATCATCAGCATTGCGCTGAAGCGCTCGCGCACCATCTTGCGACCTTCGATACCGAGATCCAGCAACCTCTGTTTCTTGATGCCGTTCAATATCCCGGCCAACGCCTGGTGATCACCAGTGCCGAATATGTAGCCTGTGGTGTCGTGCTTGACCAGCTCAGGGAGTGATGTGCAGTCGCTGGCAATCACCGGCAACCCCATGGCCATGCCTTCCAGGGGAACCATGGCAAAGCCTTCCCAGCGACTCGGAACAATCAAGGCATCGGCCTTTTTATAGAGATCGTTCACTTCACTCGGAGTCACCCAGGGCAAGTACTCCACGGAATCGATGGCCGGGCATTCAACCGGGTCCGAATTGACCGCACTGCCCACCACCGTGAGCCGCAAGTCATTTCGCTCGACTGTTGAAAAAGCCTTGAGCAAGACGTCAAAGCCCTTCTGATAATCCAGTCGCCCTACGAACAAAAGACGTATGTCCGAATCGGTGTCAGGCTTGAGCTCATCTTTTTTGTAATGAATGCCGTTGTAAATCAGCTTCATGCGGTGACGATCAATACCAAAAGCCGCGGCTTGATCCAGTTCGTACTGGCTGACGCAAATAATGACGTCGGTGACTTTCTGCAAAAGCCGCTCAATCAGCGAATAGGCTTTTTGCTTGGCCGGAGAGCTCTCCATCAGAAACGAAAAGGCATGGGGGCAGTAAACGATTTTGGGTGAGCGCCAAGGCCGCATCAGCACACAGACGCATCGGCCTATCACTCCGGAGAAAGTGCTGTGCAAGTGCACGACATCAGGCTTTTCCTTGAAGATGACGCGGATGAGTTGCCAGGCAAATCGCAAGAGCGACAGCACACCCCGGTTGTTCCTTGAAAAGGTACGGATGTTGCGTTCATCGATTCCGTGCAACTCTTGCTTCTGGTCGAACGGCACCAAATAAACCAGTTCATATTGCCGGTCTTGACCCTCTGGAGGTGTCGATATCGAACGAATGACTGTCGCAACACCACCCTTTATCGTTTCCGCCACGTGTAGAATTTTCTTCACAATCCACC
This sequence comes from Pseudomonas sp. PDM31, assembly GCF_019218965.1. Taxonomy (NCBI): domain Bacteria; kingdom Pseudomonadati; phylum Pseudomonadota; class Gammaproteobacteria; order Pseudomonadales; family Pseudomonadaceae; genus Pseudomonas; species Pseudomonas sp. PDM31. Next base: position 219,355 of record NZ_JAHUWS010000005.1, read on the forward strand.
CTTCTCCATGTTTAGCGGTAAGCAAGACGAAGCCGAGAGCGGCCGGCTTGCGCCAACCCGCTCTCGGCCACACTTTCATCAGGACTTGTCAGAGGCGTATTCGTAGTTGTAATAGGCGTAACTGCCATTACCGTAATAACTGGACGCGCGCTTCTCGACGCCGTTGAAAATGGCGCCCTTCAACTCGATTCCGTTCTGCGCAAAGCGGCGAATAGTCAATTCGATCTCCTTGGCAGGGTTCACACCAAAGCGAGTCACGATCAAGTTAATGGCTGCTTCACGCCCAACGATCGCGGCGTCAGTGACAGCGAGTAGCGGCGGTGTATCGATGATTACCACGTCGTACATCTGACTCAACTGCGTCATGAGTTCTCTGAAATTGGCATGCATCAACAGCTCTGACGGGTTGGGCGGCACCTGCCCACGACTGATGAAGTGCAGATTTTCGACTTCGAGTTTATGGATCGCCTGCTCGACACTGCAGCGCTTGGCCAGCAGATCCGACAAGCCATTGCTGACCGGCGTTGCCAGGGTTTTGTGCAGATGACCTTTACGCATATCGGCGTCGACCAGCACGACTTTCTGCCCGCCTTGCGCAATGACGGCGGCAAGGTTCGAGGAAACGAACGTTTTGCCGACCTCCGGGCTCGGGCCGGAAATCATGATGCGGTTGTTGGTTGCATCCAGTCCGGCAAAATGCAGACAGGTTCGCAGGCTGCGTATCGACTCGATGGACAAATCCGTCGGGTTGCTCTGCGCCAACAGAAACGCCTGGCGATTCTTGTCATCGTTCGCCCGGGGCTTCTTGTTGTCTTCTTCCTGTTGCAGCGAGCTGTACGGAATGGACGCATAGACCGGCAGGCCGAGCTGTTCAATGGCTTCGGGGCCCTCAATGCCTCTACTGAGCGATTTGCGCAGCAGTACTAAAGCGACACCGACGAATGCACCGAGAAAAGTCGCAATCAGGACAATCAAGGCTTTGCGCGGCTTGACCGGGTTTGTCCTGTCGACATCCGCGGTATCGATCAACCGTGCATTACCCACCGCACCGGCCCGGACAATGTCCAGTTCCTGGGATTTATTCAGCAGCTGGGTATAGATCTGCGTGGCGACCTCCACATCCCGAGTCAGGTTCAAAAGCTCTTGTTGGGTAGCCGGAAGACCTTGGACCTTTTTCTCCAGACCGCGTCGCTGACTGTTCAAATCCGCCATTTGCGCCATCAAGGCACGATAGGTCGGGTGCTCCCTGGTGAACTTGCGATCCATCTCCGCCTGCTGCAGTTTCAAATCGGAGATACGGGTATCCAGGACCACAATCTGTTCCAGCACCGACTTGGTCTCGAGGGAGATATTTACCGTGTTGCCGCCGGTTTGATAGCTGTTCAGCGCATTGCTGGCCTTGGCCAGGTCTTGCTTGACTTGCGGCAGTTGCGCCTGCAGGAAATCAAGACTCTGGGCTGCTTCGGCAGAGGTGCGTTGCACGTTCTGCTGCACATAGAGCGCTGACACCTTGTTCAGGATCTTGACCGCCAGGGCGGAGTCGGTGCTGGCCAGGGCCAGGTTGATGATGCCCGACTCCTTACCCTGCTCGGAGACTTCAATGACGTCCTGGTAATTCTGGATAGTGACGATTCGAGGATTGCGAACGACCTCGAATTCAGTACCCGGATTCGCCGTCAGGGTCGCGACGCAAACAGTCACCCCGTTTTGTGCGATTTCTTCTCCTGCGGCGCCATCCACCAGCAAGACACCGTCGTCATTGAACAGTTTGAATCGTTGCTGTTCTGCGGCAACCAGCTTGAGTTTTTTACCCAGCAGTTCGTCAGGCAGGTTGAGCTTTACGATTTCAAGACGCTCGCCGCCCCATGCATAGCTGTCCATGCCGAAACGCGCAGGCGCCACACTGTCAGCGGTAGCTCCCTTGTAGCGCCTGGCCAGGAAACCACCGACCACAGGGAATGTATTGGGTGTTATCTGAATATCCAGGTGCAGATCATCGACTGTTTTGCCGATGATCGCCCGGGACTTGATAATGCCGATCTCGGTAGCTGCCGGGGATTGCCCACCGAGCATGCTGCTGATATCGGAGAAGCCCAGCATGTCGTTCTTTTTCGGTTCGACCTGCACTAACGCATTAGCCAGATACACCGGAGGGGCTAATACCGAATACGCGACACCGCTCACCATGAACGCTCCGGTGATGGCGCCTATCAACCATTTATGATCAATCAACGTGCCTAGCAGACCGAGAAGATCAATCTCGTCTCTATCTTTTGCCCGGGTACTGAGTACTGACGGTAACTGCATAATGTCTATTCTTTTACCATTATCACTAATCTGGAATTCATCCATCATCCGAGGCGCTGTGCCCATGAGCACACGGCATCTTTAATCAATGCATGGGCATGGACAAAAGCAGCTTTTCCTTGACGATACGGATCCTTGATTTCTCGCTCACTCTGCCACTTGCCCAGAAGAAACACTTTGCCCCGCGCGTGCGGTGCAACTTTCAGTACATCCGCTACATGGCCCTTTTCCATGACAAGGATAAGATCGGATTCATCGACAATGGCTGAAGTAATCTGGCGCGCCCGAAACGCTTGAGCGCAAAGCCCTTGCTCTTCCAGCAACTGGCGGGCATTGCTTTCCATGGACTCGCCTGCCCGCGCGTGCAAGCCCGCGGAGGTCACGACGATAGGTGAAGGTTCCAGTGCGTTGCGCAGCAACAGTTCGGCAGTGGGGCTTCGACAAATATTGCCAACGCAAACGATAAGAATATTTCTGAACAAGGCTACTTTCCCCGTAGTGTGTCGATTTGGCCAATCTATCGCGGGGATATGAGTGAACCGACAGGTCGGTCCCGCATTCAGAGATGGATCAATGTTGTTGATGCAAGTGTATTAGATACCACGACTCACAAATAACGCCCAAGCAGAATAGCCGGACTAAAAATAACGACGGCGCCGCTACTGATAATTACCAGACAAAAAATAACATTTCACTTCACTCACCCTCACCTACAGGCAAATCGGTCTTATGGATTGAATGAACTCCGCCTTGCCCCTCCAGTCTGATTCATTGCAGGACTACAGTATTACCTCAGGAACGTCCAACAAGACAATGACAAATTTCAAACTGTTTACCGCCTCGTTTGTTTTCGTATCCGGCATACTCAATCAGGCTTATGCCAGTGACACTTTTCCGGCGCTGAAAGAAGAAAACAGCACAATAGGTATTCAAGTAAAGATTCAAAACTTCACCGCCACCGACGCCCGGCAGATCAAAGAGGCCGGTTTCGGTTTCGTGCGTTTTGGCGTATGGACCAACAGCCTGGCAAACCCTGCGTATCAAACCCGGATCAAGGAAGCCTTTGCTGCCGCCGGGTCGGCTGACCTGCCGGTGTTGATGACCGTTCGATCTACGGTGGCTCTAACCAACAGCACCAACAGCGGCAGCCGGGATCTGGCCAGCGCTGGAGAGTCGTTCGCCCATTCCGTCATCAATCTGGAAAACACCTACCACAGTCAACTTGTGGCCATTGAAATCTGGAATGAACCCGATTTGTCGAAATATTGGCCCACAGGCGATTTTGAGCAGACGTTTGTCCCTTTCATGAGTGCCGCATGCAACTCGTTGAGCAAGCGCGATTACTCGACGCCAATGATCGGTTTTGGATTTGCAAAGGCGCCGACCGCAAACTCCAAGGCGAGCGTCGCGCTGACCAGGATTGTCAACGATCATCCACAGTGCCTGACTGCGGTCTCGTACCACCCCTATGGGATGTCGCACAGTGAAATCAGCCGGACCCAGGCGTACATTCTGGATACTTTCCATGTACCCGGTGTCATTTCCGAATGGGGCGTGCCGTCGCTCACACGCATCGGCGGAACTACCGGCCAGGCATCAAGGATCACAGACTTTATTGCAGGCATCAAAAAGCTGAACGTACCGCTGACCTCGATTTACGAATGGAAAAACACCGATTCAGGAAGCAACGACCGCGAGAAGAACTTTGGTTTGATGACATCGGATGGCAAGCCCAAGCCAGCGGCAACTGCTGCACAAGCGCTGTTGAAATAACCGGCGTTTCAGACGGATATGAACTCTGCGCCTGGGCAGACAGGCGCAAGGCGGGAGGGGCTGCCCAAGCGTCAACGGTCAGTTGCTTTGAACCTGCCGGGCGATTCGGCATCTTATTGATCAATACCAGGCCCCTCCTTTCCAGCAGCCGTTTTCAAGTTGTTGCCGCAGGGGCTATCGATACACGTAAGCGCCCTTGAGTGGCTGTCAGCGCTCGGGTAATGTCACCAGACCCATAGGACAGAGCACGCCCATGACTTCCAAGCTGGAACAACTTAAACAAATGACGACCGTGGTTGCCGACACCGGCGACTTCGAAGCTATCGCTCGCGTCAAACCCGTGGACGCCACCACCAACCCGTCGCTGCTGCTCAAGGCTGCGGCCATTCCCGCTTATGCCGAGCTGTTGAACGCTTGCGTCAGTGACTGCAAGGGCGATGTCGGCCTGGCCAGCGACCGTTTCGGCGTCGCGGTGGGCCAAGAGATCCTCAAGGTGATTCCGGGGCGTATTTCCACCGAAGTGGATGCGCGCCTGTCATTCGACACTGACGCCGTGTTGACCCGTGCGCATCGTCTGATCGAGCTGTACGAACAGGCCGGCATTGGCCGTGACCGCGTACTGATCAAGATCGCTTCGACCTGGGAAGGCATCCGCGCTGCCGAGATCCTCGAAAAGGAAGGCATCCAGACCAACCTGACCCTGCTGTTCTCCTTCGCCCAGGCCGCCGCCTGTGCCGATGCCGGGGTGTTCCTGATTTCGCCGTTCGTGGGGCGCATCTACGACTGGTACAAGAAAGCCAATGGAAACGACTACACCGGCGCGGATGACCCGGGCGTGCAGTCGGTGACCCGTATCTACAACTACTACAAGGCCAATGACTACAAGACCGTGGTCATGGGCGCGAGCTTCCGCAACCTCGGCCAGATCGAGCAACTGGCCGGCTGCGACCGCCTGACCATCAGCCCGGACCTGATCGACAAGCTGGCGGCGGATACGGGCAAGCTGGAGCGCAAGCTCGCTCCTGGACATGCTGGTGAAGCCCGCCTGAGCCTCAATGAAGCGCAGTTCCGCTGGTTGTCCAACGAGGATGCGATGGCGACCGAGAAACTGGCTGAGGGTATCCGTCAGTTCGCTCGCGACCAGGAAAAACTCGAGGCGTTGTTGCAGGCCAAGCTGTGATCTGAGCTGGTGTAATGCAAAAAGGGCGAACCCTGGTGGGTTCGCCCTTTTTTGTGTCTGGAAGGACAGGTTGATCTCGCGGAAATGAGCGGTGACTGTGCTGCCGCCTTCGCGGGCAAGCCCGCTCCCACAGTGTCCGTGTCGAACTCACATTTTGTGGGGCACGCCAAACCTGTGGGAGCGGGCTTGCCCGCGAAGGCGTCCGGACAGGCACCCATTTTCTCAGAGGATCAGTGACGCTCCAGCGCATTCACCAGGTCATGGAACGCTTCACGATTGTGGTCGTTCAGGCCCATGAGGATCTTGTGCGCTTCGAGCACCTTGATCCGCACCACTTCTTCCGACTGATCCTGGTCTGGAAGGTCGTCCAGGCACTCAGGGCACGGCACGGGCTGGTCAACGATGTTGAACACTTGCTCGAAGCCCATGGACTGCAGCAGACGGGTGATGTCTTCGTGGGTGGTGACGACAGTCGGCAACAGGCCGACCTTCTGCCGCGACAGGATCGACAACTTGGCCAGCAAGCCAAGGGTGGTGCTGTCGATGCTGCGGGTTTCGGTCAGGTCGATCACGATCGCGTTGAAATTCAACGCGGTGAAGATCCGCTCAATAGTCGCATCCAACGCCGAACACAGGGTCAGGCGAACTTCACCGACGAACTTCAGGACGAAGGTGCCGTCCTGCTCGGCGAACTGGATTCTACCGGTACTCATTGAAGATTCCTGCTCAACACCAACAGGGCGATATCATCCGGCATCTCCCCTAGCGTGGCCAATCCAAAAACCTGCCGCAGCCCATCCAGGGTGCCGCCCGCAGCCTTGACCCGTTGGGGCAACGCCGCCTCTTTCTCTTTGAGTGTCGGTTCTGGCAAAAGGTCCAGAATGCCATCAGACATCAGCGTCAGGCTGAACGTCGGTGGCAGCTCCAGCACGTGATCTTCGTAGGTGGCTTCGTTGAAGAGGCCCACTGGCAGACCGCGCCCTTCCAGATAACGAACACTGTCTGGTGTGTACAACACTGGCAACGGCAGATGACCGCCGATGCTATAGGTCAACAAACCTGTCTCCTCGTCGATGACTCCACCGACCATTGTGACGTGTTTACCCAGCTTACAGCTGATCAGGCCCCGGTTGATATGACCCAGAACCTCTGAAGGCTTGAATTCCGGCAAGGTGCCGCTGCGCCTGGATTCGAACAGCAAGCGCGTGGTCATGAACTTCAGCAGCACGGTGACGAAGGCTGAAGAGGCGCCATGCCCGGAAACGTCCGCCAGGTAGAACGCAACCCGGCGCTCGTCGACGCGAAAATAGTCGACGAAATCACCCGACAGGTACAGCGACGGGATGATCTGGTGAGCAAACTTGAACTCGTCGATGGTCCAGGGGCTGACCGGCAGCATGTTCATCTGCACCTGGCGACCGGCGTTCTGGTCTTCCTGGAGCAGATTGAGGCTGGCTTCGAGCTCGCGGTTGGCCTTTTCCAGCTTCTCGCGGTAGCGCTGGTTCTCCAGCAGCAGGCGCGCACGATCCAGGGCCCGGCGCACCGAGTGCTCAAGCACGGCCAGATCTTCGAGTGGCTTGATCAGGTAGTCGGCCGCGCCCAGGCGCAGGGCCTCGACCGCGTCGTTCATCACTCCGGCACCCGATACCACGATCACCGGCGTTTGCGACGAGCGTTCGGTGACCTGACGGATGAGTTCGAGTCCGCCCATCTGCGGCATGCGCAGATCGCAGATGACCAAGTCGGGCTTGTCTTGCTCGAATACCTGAAGTCCCTGCTGGCCATTGCTGGCCTGCAAGACGCTGAAACCACTGTCTTCCAAATAGGCGGCGAGGCTCGCGCGCACTACTTCGTCATCATCGATTATCAGCAGCGTGGCACTGGTTTTTGGCATGTGGGCAAACGGCGCCAGAATTAGGTTGGCGTAGCAGGAGGGGCATTTTACCCGGCTCGAACTACTGGATTCGCTTTCTAGCCTCTCTGCTGCACCGCTTTCGAGCATTTGCCCTATTCACATGTACACCAGAGGTGCCCTTCTAAGGCGCAGACGGTACTCCCATCCGCGAAGCGTTTCAAGCTCACGCCGATGGTCGCTTGACGTCAACACTTGTCAAATCACCGGGAGTTATAAGAACCATCAAAACCGTAACCCAATGGAAGGATCAAACCCATGGGTAAAACCCGTCGGGACTACGGTGAAAAGCGCGATTTCATTCGCCCCGGCAAAACAAAAAGGCGGCCATATGGCCGCCTTTCCTGTATTACAGGCCGAAATCAGAAATCGTCTTCAACCTGTCCGTCCTTGACCTTGAACTCACGGTTCTGCAAGTACGCATTGCGGATGAAGGTGTACTTGTCGCCGCTGATCAGCTTCTCGCTCGACAACAGGCTGGCACGGGTGTCGACAACGTTCAGGCCGAAAACCGAATTTCGCACCGGCACGTCGTTGATATAACGATACGGGCCGGTATAACCATCGACGTACTTCGATGGCGCATCACGCAAGGTGCTAGGACCGAGCAACGGCAGCATCACGTAGGGACCACTGCCTAGCCCCCAATAACCAAGGGTCTGGCCGAAATCTTCGTCATTTCGTTGCAGGCCCATCTTCGTGCCGACATCAAAGAAGCCCAGCAGGCCGAACGTGGTGTTGAAGAGCAGGCGCGCGGTATCGACACCGGCAGCAGCCGGTTTGACCTGCAGCAGGTTGTTGGCAAGGTTGGTGACATCACCGACGTTGCGGAACATGTTGTGAATGCCGTCTTCGAGGAACTGCGGGGTGACAAACTCATAGCCTTGCGCCAACGGTTTCAGGCCGTAGGTATCGACGAAGTCATTGAACTCGAAGATCGGGCGGTTGACGCTTTCCCAAGGATCGTCTTCCGTTGCTGCCTGGGCAGTGAACGGAACCAGCAACACGCTGGCACACACACATATCTTGGCTAGATGATTGCTCCAGCGCATAGAAAAACTCCTTGGACTGTACCGGCCCGGGCGCCTGGCCCGGACAACAAGCTGGCAAGTATAAGACGGAAACAGCGTTTCGGGCATATGAACGGACCACACTGGCACAAATTGGCACCAAATGTGACCGATTAGCATCTTTGTAACTCAACTGTCACTGTGCCCCGCTAGCGTTGAGGCTATTTCAGGGACGCTGACATGCCACAAGCCCAAGCCTTGCCCCAGACCGCACCCAGCCTGACCGCCGTATTGTTTGGCCTCAGTGGCTGCCTGGTAGATTTCGGCGCACGCGCACAGCGCCACGACAACCCTCTAGCCGAATACGCGCAAGTCACACCGGGAGCACTGGACAGCCTGAGCAGCCTGCAGCGCCAGCAAGTTCCCTGCGCATGGCTCGATGAACTCCCCCTCGCCGTCAGCCATGCCCTGGCCTGCGCTCTGCCGCAATGGGTGAAACCTGCGCAACATCCAGCATCACTCAATCCATGGCCCGCACCGAACGCCTGCTGGCAAGCGTTGATGTCGTTGAATGTCGAACGGCTGGACGGCTGCGTGCTGGTCAGTGGCGAGCCGCGATTGCTGCAATCGGCGCTCAATGCCGGTCTATGGACCATCGGCCTGGCATCCTGCGGCTCACTTTGCGGCCTGCCCCCCGAGCAATGGCAGGCGTTGAGCCCGCAGGAGCGCGACAGCAAACGCGCCAGGGCGACCATGCAACTGTTTGGCCTGGGCGTGCACTCGGTGATCGATCACCTTGGTGAACTCGACACCTGCCTGGCCGATATCAACCTGCGTCGACTCAAGGGCGAAAAGCCCTGACCGAGATCATGCAGTTTGTACGCGAGTGGATTAATCTAAAGGTCAGCCATAGACCTTTGGCGTAACGTTACGGTCTATGCCAGTGCCTATCGATAAAAGGAAGACCGTCATGCCTGCCCGCGAACTGCAAGAACAGCTCAATGCCCTGCGCGAGCAATTGGAACAGAACCCTCCGCTGTCCGAATCAGAGCGCGAGAACCTGCACGAACTGATGCAACAGATCGAACTCAAGCTTGAGCTCGAAACCAAGACTCAGGACTCCAGCCTCGCCGACGGCGTCAACCTGGCCGTGGAGCGCTTTGAGCTCGAACACCCGACCCTCGCCGGCACCCTGCGCAACATCGGGCAGGCCTTGGCCAACATGGGGATCTGAATCGGGTAGAAGCACTGTAGGAGCGAGCCTGCTCGCTCCTACACCTACAGGGGGGGGTTACTGGCGGGCCAGACGATGGTTCGGCAGTTGCGCTTCTTCCGTGCTGCGATACGGATTGATATCCAGCCCGCCCCGGCGCACATAACGCGCATACACCGTCAATTTCTCGGGTTTGAGCAACCGCTGCAGGTCGAGAAAGATCCGCTCCACACACTGCTCATGGAAATCCGAGTGCTGGCGGAAGCTGACGATGTACTCCAGCAGACTCGCGTGATCGAGCGCCGCGCCGCGATACTCCACCGCCACGCTGCCCCAGTCCGGCTGGCTGGTCACCGGGCAATTGGATTTGAGCAAGTGGCTGTGCACGCTCTCTTCGACAATGCGCGATTCATCACAACGCAGCAGCTCAGGGCGCGGATGCTCGTAGTTGCTGACGCTGATATCCAGCTCATCGATGCACACCCCCGGCAACGCCACCACACCTTCAGCCTCGACATCCTTGAGGCTGCGAATGCGCACGCCCACCGGCTTGCCGGCAGCAGCCGACAAGTCCTTGACCAGCGTCGCTTCCAGGCTCGCCGTATCGGCAAAGGGGGTCTGGTTCAGCGAGTTGAGGTACAGCTTGAACGACTTCGACTCGATGATGTTCGGCGAATCCGCCGGGATGCTGAACTCGCCGATCGCCACCACCGGCTTGCCCGACGGCAACAGCCAGGACAGTTCAAAGCAGTTCCAGAAGTCCACGCCCTTGTAAGGCAGGGTTTGCGCCGTCAGGCCCAGTTCGGCCCATTTCGCGGTGCGCGGGATCGGGAACAGCAGGGACGGCGTGTAAGTGGCGATGTATTCGCTGGATTTGCCCAGCGGCGAGTGTTCGGCTGCGGGATGCATGGCGGAAACCTGTCTGAAGAATCAGCCGATTCTACCAGCCTTTGAGTGCTTACTGACTGACAGACACTTTGCCGACCATGCCAGCCTGGTAATGCCCGGGAATGTTGCAGGCAAATTCCAGGCTGCCGGCGCGGCTGAAGGTCCAGGTCAGCTCAGCGGTCTTGCCCGGTTCGACCAACACGCTATTGGGGTCGTCATGCTTCATGGCATGCCCGTGCGAGGCGTGCTCCATCGCGGCCATGGCGTCGTGGTCCATTTCCTTCATGCCGGTAGGTGTCAGCATGCCGCTTTGCTGCATCTGCAACATTTCCTGCTGGTGGCGGGCATGCATCGCCGCGTCCCCCAGGTTGAACTCGTGCAGTAACTGGCCTTTATTCACCAGCACGAAGCGCACGGTTTCCCCGGCTTTGATGTCAATGGACTGCAGATTGAAGCTCATGTCTCTCATCACCACTTCAACGCTGCGGGTCGCCTTGTTCGCCGGCGCGGGTTGGCCGAAATCGTAGGCAGGTGCCGGACCGGCCCATACCGGCGAGCTCAACGCCAGCAAACAAGCGACTTGCATCAGGGATTTGCGAAAAAACATCGTCGTACTCCAACAAGGTAAGGCTCGGCTTGGGGAAAACTCTAAACTGCTGGCACTGCCTGTAACCTGACAGCCAGATTACAACTTTGTAAGGTTGAGCTGCATCAAGGCCACCCACGGTATAAAGCGTTCGTACCATCTTGATAGAGTCGCCCATGAAACTGCTGATCGTCGAAGACCAACACAAAACCGGCCTATACCTGCGCCAGGGCCTGACCGAGGCCGGGTTCAATACGGAACTGGTGGCCGACGGCAGCACCGGCCAGCAATTGGCCCTCAGCGGCGATTACGCCCTGCTGATCCTCGACGTGATGCTGCCCGGTCGCGATGGCTGGCAGATTCTGCAGGCGGTGCGCAGCGCCGGCCTCGACACCCCGGTACTTTTTCTGACGGCGCGGGACGCGGTGGATGACAGGGTTCATGGCCTGGAACTGGGTGCCGACGACTATCTGGTCAAGCCGTTTGCCTTCTCCGAACTGCTGGCCCGGGTTCGCAGCCTGTTGCGTCGTGGCAGCGTTGCCCCACAGGAGACCAGCCTGCATCTGGCCGACTTGCGCCTGGACCTGATCCGCCGTCGGGTTGAACGCAGCGGCCAGCGTATTGACCTGACCGCCAAGGAGTTCGCTTTGCTGGAAATGCTCCTGCGCCGCCAGGGTGAAGTCCTGCCCAAATCACTGATCGCGTCCCAGGTGTGGGACATGAACTTCGACAGTGACACCAACGTCATCGAAGTGGCGATCCGCCGTTTGCGCCTGAAGATCGACGATGAATTCCCCAACAAGTTGATCCACACCGTGCGCGGCATGGGTTATGTCCTTGAAGAGCGCCCAACCTGATGCGCCGACTGTCCTTGAGCAGCCGCCTGGCGCTGCTGTTTGCCGCGTGCACCGCCGTGGTGTCGTTGTTCGCCGGGGTGTTGTTCAGTCGCGCCAGCGAGGCGCACTTTGTTGAGTTGGACCAGCAGTTGCTGGACGGCAAATTGATCGGTGTGCGCCGCGCCCTTCAGGACCTGCACTCGAGCACCAGCGAAACAAGATTGGCCGACGAGCTCAGCCGCCAGGCCGATCTGTCCCTGCGCATCACCGGCAGTGATGGCCAGCGCCGGTATGAGAGTTCGACGCAGCTGCCGCAAGCGTTACCGCGCCAGCCGGGATTGTCCACGGTGAGCCACGAGGGCACCGCGTATCGCGTCCTCAATGCACCGCTCTACCCCGATCAGGCCAACTCGCCACAGCTGACGCTGTTGCTGGATATCACTCATCACCAGCACTTTCTGCAACGCATGCAGCGTTTGATCTGGCTGACCGTCGGCTTGTCGGCACTGGCCACCGCGCTGCTTGGTGCCTGGGCGGCGCGCAGCGGGTTGCGGCCATTGCGACGGATGAGCACGATCGCCAGTGGCGTATCCGCGCAATCGCTGAGCTCACGTCTGCCGGAAGAAAACATGCCGCCGGAACTAGCGGAAATGGCCCACAGCTTCAACGCCATGCTCGGACGCCTCGACGACTCCTTTCAGCGGCTCTCAGCCTTCTCTGCCGACATCGCCCATGAGCTGCGCACACCGCTGTCGAACTTGCTGACCCACACCCAGGTCACCCTCACCCGCCCTCGCCCCATCGAGGACTACCGTGAAGCATTGCACAGTAACCTGGAAGAACTGCAATGGATGGCGCAACTGGTCAACGACATGTTGTACCTGGCCAAGGCGGACCACGGGTTGTTGGTGCCCACACGCCAATCGCTGGAGCTGGCGGAAGAAGCGGACCTGCTGCTGGAGTTTTTCGCGCCGCTGGCGGAAGACACCAGGGTTACGCTTGGCCGCGAGGGCCATGGGCGAATCGAAGGCGACCGCAGCATGTTGCGTCGGGCGCTGTCGAACCTGCTGGACAATGCCCTGCGGTTTACCCCGGTCGACGGCCAGGTACGCTTGCGTATCGCCGAGCAACCGAAGCAGTTGAGCATCATTGTGGAAAACAGCGGCGAAGGAGTTTCAGCGCAGCTGCTGCCACGGTTGTTCGACCGTTTCTACCGAGCCGATCCGGCGCGTCATGAAGGCAGCAGCGAGCATGCGGGGTTGGGGCTGGCGATTACCCAGTCGATCGTGCGGGCCCATGGCGGGCAGATTCGTTGCGAATCGGACAATGGATGGACGCGGTTTGTGATTGAGTTGCCAAGGGGGGATTGAGGCCGGTAGGGCCGGCCTCATCGCTGGCAAGTCGGATCGCCGCTCCGCAGCTCCCCAATGGAATTACACATTCGTGCACAACACCGGCCCCTGTGGGAGCCGGTCTGCCGGCGATCGCGGTATCAGCGCTTACGAATAGCGCAACGCATGAGCCGGTTCGATCTTCGCCGCGCGCCAGGCCGGGTACACCGTCGCCAGGAAGCTGAGGATGAAACCCGCCGAGCAGATCAGCGCCACGTCCGCCCCTTGCAGCTCGGACGGCAGGTTGCTGACGAAGTACACATCGGAACTGAAGATGTGCTGCCCGCTGATCCGTTCGATCCAGCCCACCAGCGCGCTGACGTTCAGTGCCGCAATCACACCGAGCACGCCACCGATCAAGGTGCCGACAATGCCGATCACCGTGCCTTGCACCATGAAGATAGCCATGATCTGCCGTGGCGTGGCGCCAATGGTGCGCAGGATCGCGATGTCCGCGCCCTTGTCGTTCACCACCATGATCAGGGTGGCGATGATATTGAATGCCGCCACCGCGACAATCATCAGCAACAACAGGCCGATCATGGTCTTTTCCATCTTCATCGCACTGAACAGGCTGCCCTGGGTGTGGGTCCAGTCGTCAGCCTTGTAGGCGGCGCCCAGGCCCGTGGCGATATCGCTCGACACTTGCGGCGCAGCGTACAGATCCTTCACCGCCAGACGCACGCTCTGCACCTGATTCGGCTCCCAGCGCTGCATCTGCGCGGCATCGGCCATGTGGATCAAGGCCATCGAGCCATCAAGCTCGGCACCGACCTTGAACACACCGACCACGTTCAAACGCTGCATGCGCGGGGTAATGCCCCCCGGTGCAGTGCTGACTTCAGGCACGATCAGGGTGATTTTGTCACCGACATTCAAGCGGAAGCGACGCGCCGTGATCTCACCAATCACCACGCCGAACTCGCCCGGTTTCAGGGCATCGAGACGCCCCTGGACAATGTGTTGGGCGACGATCGACACCTGGCCTTCCAGCGCCGGATCGATGCCGCTGACCTGGATCGGCTGCATCGTGCCCTTGTAGGACAACATGCCTTCCATTTCGGTGAACGGCACGGCCGCCGTCACTTGCGGATTTTTCATCGCGGCCGCCGCAACGGGCTGCCAGTCACTGATCGGGTTGACGCCAACGATGGTCGCGTGCGGCACCATGCCGAGGATGCGCGAACTCATTTCGCGCTGGAAGCCGTTCATCACCGACAACACCACGATCATCGCCAGCACGCCGAGGGCGAGGCCGATCATCGAGGTCATCGAGATGAAGGAAACAAAGCGATTGCGGCGCTTGGCGCGGGTATAGCGCGTGCCGATAAAGATCGATAACGGTCTGAACATTCGCTGGGGCACCGTATAAAAATAAAAGACCCGGCGCACATTCCAGCACGCCGGGTTACAGCCAATCAGATGGGCGTGAGGCAACCTTCCTGCAAGTGCAGGACGCGATCCATCTGGCGGGCCAGGTTCATGTCGTGGGTCACCACCAGAAACGCCGTGCGCATCGAGGTGCTGAGCTCCAGCATCAAGTCCTGAATGCCCTGGGCGGTGTGGGAGTCGAGGTTGCCGGTCGGCTCGTCGAGCATCACCAGGCCCGGCTTGTTCACCAGGGCACGGGCAATGGCCACGCGCTGACGTTCACCACCGGACAATTCGGAGGGCTTGTGCTCCAGGCGATGGCCCAGCCCTACCCGCTCCAGCAATGCCGTGGCCCGTTGACGCGCCTCCGGGATCGCGGTCTTGCCGATCAGCAGCGGCATGCAGACGTTTTCCAGGGCGGTGAATTCCGGCAGCAAGTGGTGGAACTGGTAGACGAAACCGAGTGAACGGTTGCGCAACAGGCCGCGATTTTTCTCGCTGAGGGCGGAAAGTTCCTCACCATCGAGCCAGACGCTGCCCTGGGTCGGCGTATCGAGGCCGCCCAACAGGTTGAGCAAGGTACTTTTGCCCGAACCCGAGGTGCCGACGATCGCCACACGCTCGCCCGGGTGCAACTCCAGTTGCAGGCCGGCCAACACTTGCACCGACTCCGGGCCCTCCTCGTAGGATTTGCCCAGGTTGCGGCAGCTCAAGATTGCTTTTTCACTCATGCGTGACTCACTCATAACGTAGCGCCTGCGCAGGCTGGGTGCGCGCGGCACGCCAGGCTGGATACAGGGTGGCGAGGAAACTCAGGACCAGCGCGGCGCCGCAGACCATCAAGACGTCCTGGCTCTGCACCTGCGACGGCAGGTAATCGATGAAGTACACGTCGGCGTTGAGGAATTTGTGCCCGATCAGGCCTTCCAGCGCCGAGATCGCGGCGCTGACGTTCAGCGCGGCGAAGATCCCGACCACGGCACCAATGGCCGTACCGACCACGCCGATGACCGTGCCCTGGACCATGAACGTGCGCATGATCGTGCCCGGCGTGGCGCCCAGGGTGCGCAGGATCGCGATGTCGCCTTTCTTGTCGTTCACCACCATCACCAGCGTGGAAATGATGTTGAACGCAGCGACGGCGACGATCAGCAGCAACAGCAGGCCTATCATGGCTTTTTCCATGCGGATCGCCTGATACAGGTTGCCGTGGGTGCGGGTCCAGTCACGGGCGTAGTAGCGATCTTCACCGAGTTCCCGGGCGATGCTCCACGCGGTACGCGGGGCCTGGAACAGGTCATCGAACTTCAGGCGCAGGCCTTGCACCTGGTCCGGCTTCCAGCGATGCAGCCGCGCCAGGTCCTGAAGGTTGGTAACGCCCAGGTAGCCGTCGATCTCGCCGGCGCCGACATGGAAGATGCCAACCACTGTAAAGCGCTTCATGCGCGGGAACATCCCGGCCGGGGTCACGGTGACTTCCGGGGCGACAAAGGTCAGCTTGTCGCCGATGGCCGCACCGAGCTTGGCGGCGGCCTTGTCGCCGATGACGATGCCGAATTCGCCCGGGACCAGGTCGTCGAGTTTGCCCTGCAGCATGAAGCGGTCGATGATCGACACCTGGCGCTCCAGCGCCGGATCGATGGCGTTGAGCAGGACTTTCGAGACCTTGCCGTTGTTGGTCAGCAAGCCCTGCATCTGGGTGAACGGCGCAACGGCCGTCACCTGCGGGTTCTGCTTGACCTTGGCGGCCAGGCTCTGCCAGTCATTGACCGGCTCGCCGGACTCGATGGTCGCGTGGGGCACCATGCCCAGCACACGGGTGCGCATCTCATGATCGAAGCCGTTCATGACCGACAAGACCACGATCATCACGACCACGCCAAGGGCGAGCCCGATCATCGAAGTCAGGGAAATGAACGACACGAAGTGATTGCGACGCTTTGCACGGGTGTAACGCGTGCCGATAAATACGAAGAGAGGTCTGAACATGTCGGGGCTTGTTCGGAGGGAAAAGGAACGTCCTTGTGGCGGGGGTCGAAAACCAGCTTTACACTCAGACCACCGCCGCTACCATGGGTTCGCCATGTCGACATTAGATGAAGAAGATCGCCGCGAATACTACCGTATCGAGGACACGATCGCACTGGAAATTCGGCCCCTGTCCGCTCTCGAAGCCGCAGGACAGGAAGTGTTGCAGGATGCTTCCCCGCTCTTCAACCTGCTCAGCGAACTGCACCTGAGCGAATTCGAGTCGCAACACCTGTTGCGCCAGATCAGCGAACGCGACCGCAACACCGCGGCGTTCCTCAAATCCCAGAATAAACGCATCGACTTGCTCAGCCAGGTGATCGCCATCACCTTGCTCGGCCAGATCGGCGAACCGCAGCCTGTCGTCATCTCCGAGGGCGGTATCGAATTTCAACATCCAACACCTATCGACACCGGCGCTCACCTGTCGGTCAAACTGGTATTGATGCCCCAAGCCCTGGGCTTGTTGCTGCGGGCTCGCGTTACCCATTGCGACCGCAAGGGCGATGGTTTTGACGTCGGCACCGAGTTCGAACACCTGACCGATGCCCAGCGCCAACTGCTGGCACGCCACATCTTGCACAAGCAGGCCCAGGAACGACGCCTGGCCCGCGAACACAACGAATCAGGCATTTAACTTAAGGAACAACCGTGACCCTCATCTACGGCCATCGCGGCGCCAAGGGCGAAGCACCGGAAAACACCCTGACCAGTTTTCAGGAGTGCCTCAAGCACGGCGTACGCCGTTGCGAACTGGACCTGCACCTGTCCAGGGACGGCGAACTGATGGTCATCCATGACCCGACCCTCAAGCGCACCACCGACCGACGCGGCAAGGTCGCCGAGCACCCGGCGGCTGACCTGGTCACTTACGACGCGCGCAAGGGCGGCCCGGGCTGGATCAAGCCCTGCCCGATTCCAACTCTGGAAGAACTGTTCGAGAAGTGCGACTTCGACCACTGGCAACTGGAAGTCAAAAGCGCGTCACGCACCCGCGCGGCGACCACCGTGCTGGCGATTCGCGAAATGGCGCAACGCCACGGCGTGATGGACAAGGTGACCATCACCTCGAGTTCGCGGGAAGTGTTGAAAGCGGCGCTGGACCTGGTGCCGGACGTTTCACGAGGGCTGGTTGCCGAATACGCCTGGCTCGACCCGCTGAAGGTCGCGCAGAGCTACGGCTGTGAAATTCTGGCGCTGAACTGGACCCTGTGCACGCCGGAACGCCTGCAGAAGGCGCAGCGTCAGGGGCTGCATGTGTCGGTATGGACCGTCAACGAGCCTGCGCTGATGCGCAGACTCGCCGACTTCGGCGTTGACAGCCTGATTACAGACTTTCCCGGTTTGGCCAGCGCCACGCTCGAGAATTGCTGAAATCGGTCTCCCCGGCCGGCTCAGGCCACCGGCCGGAGCCCGTCAAAAAAGCCGGTTGAGGCCGTCGTACGCGGCGACCCGATAGGCTTCGGCCATGGTCGGGTAGTTGAACGTGGTGTTGACGAAGTACTTCAACGTGTTCAGTTCGCCCGGCTGGTTCATGATCGCCTGACCGATGTGGACGATCTCCGACGCCTGATAACCGAAGCAGTGAACGCCTAGCACTTCCAGAGTTTCACGGTGGAACAGGATCTTCAGCATGCCCTGAGGCTCGCCGGCGATCTGCGCACGCGCCATGCTCTTGAAGAACGCCTTGCCCACTTCATACGGCACTTTGGCCTGGGTCAGTTCCTGCTCGTTCTTGCCGATCGAGCTGATCTCCGGAATGGTGTAGATCCCGGTCGGCACATCGTTGACGAAACGCCAGCTGCCGTTGTCGACGATGCTGCCAGCGGCCGAACGACCCTGGTCATGGGCGGCACTGGCCAGGCTCGGCCAGCCGATCACGTCGCCGGCACCGTAGATGTTCGGCACGCAGGTGCGGTAGGCCTCATCGACTTCGATCTGACCACGGCTGTTGACCTTGACGCCGATGTTCTCCAGTCCCAACTGATCGGTGTTGCCGGTACGACCGTTGCACCAGAGCAAGGCATCGGCCTTGATCTTCTTGCCGGACTTCAGGTGCAGGATCACACCGTTGTCCACGCCTTCGACGCGGTCGTACTCTTCGTTGTGGCGGACGGTGATGTTGTTGTTGCTGAAGTGGTAGCTCAGGGCCTGGGAAATTTCCGAGTCGAGGAAGCTCAGCAACTGACCACGGTTGTCCACCAACTCGACCAGCACACCCAGACCGCTGAAGATCGAGGCATATTCACAACCGATCACGCCGGCGCCGTAAACGATGAGTTTGCGCGGGGTGTGACCGAGGCTGAGGATGGTGTCGCTATCGTAGATACGCGGATGGTGGAAATCGATGTCGGCCGGGCGATACGGGCGCGAACCGGTGGCAATGATGATGTGCTTGGCCACCAGCTTCTCGACCACGCCATTGGCGCAGACCACTTCGATGGTTTGCTCGTCGGCGAAGCTGCCGGTGCCGAAGAACACGTCGACGCGGTTGCGGGCGTAATAGCCGGTGCGCGAAGCAACTTGCTTGGAGATGACTTTCTCGGCGCTTTTCAGAACGTCCGGAAACGAGAACCAGCGCGGCTCACCAATGGCCCGGAACATCGGATTGGTGTTGAACTGCATGATCTGCCGCACCGAGTGACGCAGTGCCTTGGACGGGATGGTGCCCAAGTGAGTGCAGTTGCCGCCGACCTGCCGACGGCTGTCGACCATCGCGACCTTGCGTCCCGCCTTGGCGGCATTCATTGCCGCGCCTTCCCCCGCCGGGCCGGAACCCAACACCACCACGTCGTAGTTGTAGACAGCCATGCGTACTCCTCAGAACAGGCCGCGGCGCCCTCGGCACCTGCGGCTAAATCACGCCGATCTGCGGCGTGAAGGAACAATTTGGGGTCAGTGCAGAACCCGGACACAGTCTATAGAAGCGTCAACGCCGGGCACATTAACCCTTGGTCGCGTCGTAGGCTAGTTTTGCCTGCACTACAACGCCAGATTTCAATGCCCTAATCGCCGCGATTACTCGGTTTTTTCGCCACTCATGCGGGCAAAAGCGTGACTGCTGCGCGTGACGAAACCTGTATCGGCACGAATGACAAAGAATGCACCGATATCATGTTTTTCAGCGTAGTCCCAGCCTCGCTCCGGGCCGAGGATAAGCAACAGCGTCGATAAGCCATCGGCCATCAGGGCTGAAGGATGAATCACCGTGACCGAGGCAAGGGTATGTGAGACCGGCGCCCCGGTACGCGCATCGAAGGTGTGGGAAAAACGCCGGCCGTCCTGTTCGAAATAATTACGGTAGTCGCCAGATGTTGACAGTCCGAAACCGTCGACAGCAATGATGCGCTCCACCACTTGCCGGTCATCCCGTGGTTCTTCCAGGGCGATGCGCCACGGCGCACCATCGGGCTTGCGGCCGGACGCCTTGAGCTCTCCGGTGACTTCAACGAGGTAATCGTGGATGCCTGACTGATCAAGCTTTGCGGCAATGGTGTCGACGGCGTAACCGGCAGCGACGCTGTTGAAGTCGACTTCGACGGCAGCGTCCTTGCACAACTGGTCACCCTCGATACGCAGATGGGCATGACCGACCCGCTGCCGCACCTCGGCCAGCGCTTGCGCACCTGGGACTTTTTCCTCGCGAGCTTGCGGGCCGAACCCCCAGAGGTTTAGCAGCGGTTCCACGGTCAAATCGAAGGAACCTTCGCTTTGCCGGGACAACTGCTCGCCGACGCGGACCAGTTCGAGGATCGGTGCGGGCATGGCCCGACAGTGGTTCGCGGGCAAGGCGTTGAAGCGTTCGATGTCGGAGTCACTGCGGTAAGTCGACATTTGGCGGTCGACCTCAGAAAGGATTTTCTCGACTTCGGCGCGGACGTTTTCCGGGGCAGGAAGACCAGCGTGACGGACGTACTTGATCGAATACGTACTGCCCATGGTCGGGCCGCTGATACTCTCCATGGAGTCGCCGCTGCCGCAGCCAGACAAGGCAACGCACAACACCAGCAACGAACCCGTGCGCCCACTAAACAAATCCACCCCCTGACGACCCACCACAAAGTCGCCCCTATTATGCGGTACAACTGTAGGAGCGAGCATGCTCGCGAAGGTCATCAGGGCGCCACGCTTACCCAGCCAATCCTCATAATCGTTAGCGTAGTCCATCACCAAAACCTAAAAATTATCCCCCAACATGATAACGACGCCATAGTGAAAGGGTCTGTCAGCCATTGCTCGAGTAATATGGGATGCGCATTTAAGCGAACTCTTTCCGGTCGACTTTATGCCATGGGTTCGTTGAGGAATTGTTTGCGGCGTAAATGCAAAAGGATCAAATTCTTTTGCCACTTTAAGGCTCGTGGAAAACTCGAATGCCTCGTTCGCGCCTTGATAAGAAAAACTGTGTTTTGCCTGCGTTGAAAGTTTTCCCCTGGCAAACGCTGGAATCTCCTCGCGCAGCACAAACGAAAGGTAGTCCCAGGGCCTAATGACATACTTTTCATCAAGCCCATTGACGTCCCAACTGGCAGCGGTGAGTCTGAAGGTCTCTGCGGTAGAGTTGCAAATATAGAACATGACGTGACTGTGTGAAGTCACCTGCATTACCTTCTTCCATACTCCCTCCTCTTCTTCCGTTGCCTCATCGATAGCTGCTTGAAAATCTCCGCTATTGTTGTCGCCCATATCGTCCATGATATTTTCTCTGGGGTTATTGGTTTACCTGAAAATAGTACACCCTCGACTTTCAAGACATAGTGCATGTGTAATGATTTATTGCGCAGGCGTCACTCATGGAGGTGCGGGATCGGTGATGCATTGTTTTAGCCCCTGAAAATCCGTGCTACTGCGATCAACGTGACCGTTGGCATCCAGGTAAATGTGCGTATTGGACCACTTGGGTGTGATGTTAACGCAACGGCGAAGATCACCATCGTTCCACCAGGATATTTCCATGAAAAACTTCTCATCTGGAAACAAAAATCCGTGATCCCCTGTGCTGCTGCCCGGGGGCAGGCGCCCTTTGTATACTCGGTCTTGTACATTCCAGATGAATCGCAAATCGTCCAGACCTTTTTTAGAGTAATGGACTGTGGCGGTGGGCAACACTGCAATTCGCCAGAGAACAATAAGCAACAACACCAAAAAAGGCAGCCATAGCGGCAGCAATAGGATCAAAATCCACCACATGTACCGGGACCGAGGTTTACTTGAAGAAATGGACACTATCCCCCCCTTAACTCACAGGCTCGACAAGCATTTCATTTATCAGGCGGATAAAGACTACTAGCTCTACCACACGCTATGGTTTCGCCAAATCCCATTGACACTCCTTCAAGCTTTCTACATCAGTCCCACTCCCTTCCCGCATATCGATGTTGCCGTCGCTGTCCAGGAAAATATGCGTATTGGGCCACTTTGGATTGATGCTGATGCAGTGCCAGCGCTGATTTTCAGCACCCCAAGAAAATTCCATAAAGAATTCATCATCCGGAAATAGAAATCCATGGTCGATAACCGCACTTCCCGGAGGCATCCGCCCCCTGTATATTCGATCCTGGACGTTCCATGTATACCGTATTTCTTGTAAAGCATTCCCGGAGTAATGAATTGTTGCTGTGGGTAGCACGAAAATTCGCCAGAGCACAAAAATCAGAAGCACTAAAAATGGCAACAAAAGCGGTAGCAAAAGAATCCAAATCCACCGCACATATCGAGATCGAGATTTATTTGCAAGAATGGGTGTTGACTCCACTTCTTAGAACCGCCTTATAATTTGTTAATATCATATAGCTCTTCATGGGGGCGCGGTATCCGTAACACACTGCTTCAAGCGATCCGAGTCCGTACCGACACCTTCGGTATGATCTATTTGGCCATTGGCATCTAGGTAAATATGCGTGTTTGGCCACTTGGGTGTAATGTTAACGCAGTGTCGAAGAGTGCCATCGTCCCACCAGGAAATTTCCATGAAAAATTTCTCATCTGGAAACAAGTGACCATAATCCCGTGTACCACCCCCAGGCTGCATCCGCCCTTTGTATATCCGGTGCTGTACGTTCCAGATGTATTTAAGTTCTTCTTTAGCATCCTTAGAGTAGCGGACAGTCACTGTAGGCAACCCAATATTCCACTGGGTGACAACCAAAAATACAACTAAGACCCATAGCCATCGCCTGTACGATTTTCGCGTTTTACTTGCAGGCATGGACACGAATTCCTTCCCCCCAGTCCGCTGGTGCAATGGCAAGCACTTCATTCATGATCAACTGCGCGTTGATTCCGCCGTTTGGATACTGCATATGGAGTTTAATACCAATACTAATTGAAACCCTATCCGCAACATCGTCCCAGGACCGTAGCTTCGTCCAAGGGCTGGACGTAGGGCGGGGACCGGGCTGCACTCGATCCTCTTTGGGCTTTGTCAATTCGTTAGCCTTCCTCACGAAGTCCGAGACAATCTGTTCAGCTCCCGCGCCATCCAGCAGAACACTTTCCGAGAGCCCACCTGCAATACCAACATACCCATAGTGAATGTTCGACCAAATATCGTAGTAGTACTCGTATCCCCCTTGCTTGTGCCGGACGACACCATTATACATCGCCTCCAGCTTCGGCTTATGATCCCACTCCATGTTCTGCCCCACCTGCTTCGTCCAGAGCGCCATCGCCTCAAGCTTCTTCGCCCAGGCGATGGCTTTGAAATCCGGTGGCCCCGCCAGCCTCGCATACCACGGCAGCTCCCAAAACTTCTTGGCAGCCGCTTCACCGTCGTAGCTAATTAGTTCTTTCATTTTCAATACAGATGGGTGCCTGATGTTCCGATTCATCTCGCCAGCAATATAGCTGGCCAACTCTTCCATTTGATCTGGATGGTTACAGACTTTGCTTCCACCAAGGTCGCCGAACGGGCCAGGGACTTTATCTGCCAGCTTCTGATCAATCGCCTGGCGCGTGGTTGTAAAGCTGTTAGCCACCGGGGTCGCCGATGAACTTGCGACCCTGGTGGCCGGCTGCGCGGAGCCCTCCCTGCTTTGATAGGTGGCCGTGAGCACCGAGGGGATCAAGCGGGCTTTACATGGGCAATTACTGTAACTATCCAGCGTGCCAGCCATGGCCTTGCCATGACTGATCATGTGCGAGATGCCACCGACGATCCGATAGGTCTTCCCGTCTTTTCCGCAGGTAACTCGATCACCATCGCGGGCGTGGGCAATGCCATACATCATGAGCCGGGTGTCACCATCGAGAACCTTGCCATCACAGGTGGTTCGGTCATCCAAACCGATGAAATGTCCTTCTCTCATTGAATTTCTTCTCCATGACTTCCGGCCGAGCCCAGAAGGTTTACGAGCTTGGGTTGTGATCGTCAGCTGCCCGATCAATCAAGTGGGTACCGCCAGACTTCATCGCTCAGTCCGCAATAGATGGCAGAAAATCTTCGGCGATCGACACGCCTTCACGCGCAATAAACGAGAAGCCGTCTTGCAGGGTATTGATGATCTCGTCGCCATTGCTGAGCAGGCTGCCGACCAGCGCCACATCATTGTTGCCTTGGCCGGCGCCCGTGATGATCTGTGCCGTACCGCCATCGGCATACAGGACGTAGTCGCCTTTGCGTGCTCCACGCACCGACCGCCCATCTTCCAGGTTGAATTCCAGCGGCCCTGTCCCTTGCTCGATCACCCCGCCGTTACGAGTGTGGCTGCCTTCTGTGGCGCATCGGAAAATGGCGATAGCGGGATGAGTGTCGATATAAGTCTGCTGCTCACAAACAACCGCCCGGGCTTGTTCATTGAATTGCGCAATTTGCTGCTCAGTGAAATGAGGTTTGTCCAGACTGCGCAGATACTCTGGGGAAACATCGTTGGTATACGAAGGATGCAAGGGTGCATTCATTTCAACTCCTTATTTTTTGCAAGGGTGTTAAGAAATAATGCGACGGACGCTAACAGCGACGCGACCCTCACGGCAGGGTCAAAAGAACGAATAAGAAGTTTCGCCATCAGAAACAATCCTTTTCCTACAAGAGTGTTTCCAAGACAGAGTTATTCGGTAAGAAAAGTCTAAAAGGCTCACAAACAAAAACGCCCCGACCAAAGTCGGGGCGTTTTCATGTACTGCTAGTGCTTAGCGCGGGAACGCTGGCGGGTTTACACCGGCCATGTCTTCCATCACGCGAACGACCTGGCAGCTGTAGCCAAACTCGTTGTCGTACCACACGTACAGAACAACGCGGTTGTCCTGGGTGATGGTCGCTTCTGCGTCCACCACGCCTGCGTGGCGCGAGCCAACGAAGTCGGTGGAAACCACTTCCTGGGAATTGACGTAGTCGATCTGCTTGTGCAGATCCGAGTGCATGGCCATCTGGCGCAGGTACTCGTTGATCTCTTCGCGGGTGGTGGCTTTCTCAAGGTTCAGGTTGAGAATGGCCATCGACACGTTTGGCGTCGGAACGCGGATCGCGTTACCGGTCAGCTTGCCCTTGAGCACTGGCAGTGCCTTGGCGGCTGCGGTGGCGGCACCGGTCTCGGTGATAACCATGTTCAGCGGCGCGGCGCGGCCACGACGGCTGCCCTTGTGGAAGTTGTCGATCAGGTTCTGGTCGTTGGTGAACGAGTGAACGGTTTCGACGTGGCCGTTGACGATGCCGAACTTGTCATTCACAGCTTTCAGCACCGGCACAATGGCGTTGGTGGTGCAGGAGGCCGCCGAGATGATCTTGTCGTCAGGGCTGATGTCGCCATGGTTGATGCCGTGAACGATGTTCTTCAGCGCGCCCTTGCCAGGTGCGGTGAGGATCACGCGGGCAGCGCCCGGGCAGTTCAGGTGCTGGCCCAGACCGTCGGCGTCACGCCATACACCGGTGTTGTCGACGATCAGAGCGTTTTCGATGCCGTACTGGGTGTAGTCGACTTCGGCCGGGCTCTTGGCGTAGATAACCTGGATCAGGTTGCCGTTGGCAGTAATGGTGTTGTTGGCTTCATCAATGGTGATGGTGCCATCGAACGGACCGTGTACGGAGTCACGACGCAGCAGGCTTGCACGCTTGACCAGATCGTTTTCGGCGCCCTTGCGGACAACGATGGCGCGCAGACGCAGGCCGTCGCCACCACCGGTTTTCTCGATCAGGATGCGCGCCAGCAGACGGCCGATACGACCGAAGCCGTACAGTACAACGTCGGTGCCTTTGCGGGCGCAAGCGTTCTGCTGGCCAACCACGTCAGCCAGTTCTTCACGGACGAACTGCTCGGCAGTACGGCCATTGGCTTCGGCCTTGAATTTGGCTGCCAGCTTGCCCAGGTCTACCGAAGCAGAGCCCAGTTTGAGCTCGCTCATCGCCTTGAGCAGCGGGAATGTTTCGTGGACGGACAGCTCACTGTCGTCGGACTGACGGTGACGAGCAAAGCGGTGAGCTTTGAGAATCGCAATGACTGAACGGTTGATCAGGCTGCGGCCATAGATCGAGCTCACCACGTTGTTATTGCGGTAGAGCTGACCGATAAGCGGAATCATCGCTTCTGCGAGTGCTTCACGGTCGATCCATTCACCAAGACACTGGTCGGGCTTCTGAGTCACGGGAACCTTCCACATGTAGGGGCAGAAAAAAGGGGCTACATTATGCCGCCGAGTGACGCGTGTAGCAATGCGCGCCTGTCGTGCGATCCGTAACATTTTCCCGTCCAAAAAATTTTCGCAGCGCTAAGGCCCAATAAAACCGGGGCTTTCAGAAGAGTCAATTTTTTGGAGGCGCTGCTACCTTGTCCGTAACCCTCCGTAACACCCATTGGTTTTATCACTACATAATCGGTTTTTATTGTTAAAAAACCGGGTTTATTTGTCTTTACCACTACATTTCGCCAAACCTGTGGATTAGACACAGTCTGCAACTGACAGGCGGCACTCCGGGCCGCTACAATTACCGACTTTGTCGCAACGCTTGGAGCTCAACCTTCCGTGCCCGTTCTGCGTCTACCGCTTCTCCCTGCCGCGGCAGGTAAACAGCACTGGGGCAACCTGCCCGGTGCCGCCCTGAGCCTGGCCATTGCCGAGGCCGCCAGCGCTGCCAAGCGCTTTACCCTGCTGCTGACCGCCGACAGCCAAAGTGCCGAACGGCTGGAACAGGAGCTGAGTTTCTTCGCCCCGGATTTGCCCGTGCTGCATTTCCCCGACTGGGAAACCCTGCCCTACGATCTGTTCTCACCGCACCAGGACATCATCTCCCAGCGCATCGCCAGCCTTTACCGGCTGCCGGAGCTTGCGCACGGCGTGCTGGTGGTGCCGATCACCACTGCATTGCACCGCCTGGCGCCGACCAAATTCCTGCTCGGCAGCAGCCTGGTACTGGATGTCGGCCAGAAGCTCGATGTCGAACAGATGCGTACCCGCCTCGAGGCCACCGGCTATCGCTATGTCGATACGGTGTACGAGCATGGCGAGTTCACCGTTCGCGGCTCGCTGATCGACCTGTTCCCGATGGGCAGCAAGCTGCCCTACCGGATCGACCTGTTCGACGACGAAATCGAAACCCTGCGCACCTTCGACCCGGAGAACCAGCGCTCCATCGACAAGGTCGATTCGGTCAAGCTGTTGCCGGCGCGGGAATTCCCGCTGCAAAAAGATGCGGTCACCCGCTTCAAGGCACGCTTTCGCGAGCGTTTCGATGTCGATTTCCGTCGCTGCCCGATATTTCAGGACCTGAGCAGCGGAATCACCCCGGCCGGTATCGAGTACTACCTGCCGCTGTTCTTCGACGAAACCTCGACGCTGTTTGATTACCTGCCCCAGGACACCCAGGTGTTCTCCTTGCCGGGCATCGAACAGGCGGCGGAAAATTTCTGGAACGACGTGCGCAATCGCTACGAAGAGCGTCGCGTCGACCCGTCCCGTCCTTTATTGCCACCGGACGAACTGTTCCTGCCGGTAGAGGATTGCTTCGCCCGCCTGAAAAGCTGGCCGCGAGTGGTCGCCAGCCAGCAGGATGTCGAACCCGGTGTTGGCCGCGAGCGCTTCCCGGCCCGGTCGCTGCCGGACCTGGCCATCGAAGCCAAGGCCACCCAGCCGATGGCGGCGCTGGCTGGTTTCCTCGACCAATTCCCTGGGCGCGTACTGTTCACCGCCGAGTCTGCGGGCCGGCGCGAAGTGCTGCTGGAGCTGCTGGAACGCTTGAAGCTGCGACCGAAAACCGTCGACAGCTGGCCTGACTTTGTCGCCGGCAAAGAGCGCCTGGCGATCACCATCGCACCGCTCGATGAAGGCCTGCTACTGGACGATCCGGGCCTGGCCCTGGTCGCCGAAAGCCCATTGTTCGGCC
This sequence comes from Pseudomonas sp. PDM31, assembly GCF_019218965.1. Taxonomy (NCBI): domain Bacteria; kingdom Pseudomonadati; phylum Pseudomonadota; class Gammaproteobacteria; order Pseudomonadales; family Pseudomonadaceae; genus Pseudomonas; species Pseudomonas sp. PDM31. The sequence goes on from NZ_JAHUWS010000005.1 coordinate 247,164, forward strand.
AACGGGTGATGCAGCGTCGGCGTCGCGAAAAACGTGCCGACGCCAACAACGATGCGGTCATCAAGAACCTTACCGAGCTGCGCGAAGGCGCGCCGGTGGTACACATTGATCACGGCGTAGGCCGCTACCTCGGATTGGCGACACTGGAAATCGACGATCAGGCCGCTGAGTTCCTGACCCTGCAATACGCCGAAGGCGCCAAGCTCTACGTGCCGGTCGCCAACCTGCACCTGATCGCCCGGTATACCGGCAGTGACGACGCCTTGGCTCCATTGCACCGTCTCGGCTCGGAAACCTGGCAGAAAGCCAAACGCAAAGCCGCCGAACAGGTGCGCGACGTGGCTGCCGAATTGCTCGACATCTATGCCCGTCGCGCCGCCCGCGAAGGTTATGCCTTTGCCGACCCGAAAGCCGACTACGCCACCTTCAGCGCCGGCTTCCCGTTCGAGGAAACACCGGACCAGCAAACCACCATCGAAGCCGTTCGCGAAGACATGCTCGCACCGAAACCGATGGACCGCCTGGTGTGCGGTGACGTCGGCTTCGGCAAGACCGAAGTGGCCATGCGCGCGGCGTTCATCGCCGTGCATGGCGGCCGGCAAGTGGCGATCCTGGTGCCGACCACCCTGCTCGCCCAGCAACACTACAACAGCTTCCGCGACCGCTTCGCCGACTGGCCGGTGACCGTGGAAGTGATGAGTCGCTTCAAGTCGGCCAAGGAAGTCAACGCCGCGGTCGCCGACCTCGCCGAAGGCAAGATCGACATCGTCATTGGCACGCACAAGTTGCTGTCCGACGATGTAAAAATCAAAAACCTGGGGCTGGTGATCATCGACGAAGAGCACCGCTTCGGTGTCCGCCAGAAAGAACAGCTCAAGGCCCTGCGCAGCGAAGTCGACATCCTCACCCTGACTGCCACGCCGATTCCGCGCACGCTGAACATGGCGGTGTCGGGCATGCGCGACCTGTCGATCATCGCCACACCGCCGGCCCGGCGCCTGTCGGTACGCACCTTCGTCATGGAGCAGAACAAAAGCACGGTCAAGGAAGCCCTGCTGCGCGAGCTGCTGCGCGGCGGCCAGGTCTACTACCTGCACAACGACGTGAAGACCATCGAGAAATGCGCCGCCGACCTCGCCGAACTGGTGCCGGAGGCACGGATCGGCATCGGTCACGGGCAGATGCGCGAACGCGAACTCGAACAGGTGATGAGCGACTTCTACCACAAGCGTTTCAACGTGCTGATCGCCTCGACCATCATCGAGACCGGCATCGACGTGCCGAGCGCCAACACCATCATCATCGAGCGCGCCGACAAGTTCGGCCTGGCACAATTGCACCAGCTGCGCGGCCGGGTCGGACGCAGCCACCACCAGGCCTATGCCTATCTGCTGACGCCGCCGCGCCAGCAAATCACCCCGGATGCGGAAAAGCGTCTGGAAGCGATCGCCAACACCCAGGACCTCGGTGCTGGCTTCGTGCTCGCCACCAACGACCTGGAAATCCGCGGCGCCGGCGAGCTGCTCGGCGATGGCCAGAGCGGGCAGATTCAGGCGGTCGGCTTTACCCTGTACATGGAGATGCTCGAGCGCGCGGTGAAGTCGATCCGTAAGGGCGAACAACCGAACCTCGATCAACCGTTGGGGGGCGGCCCGGAGGTCAACCTGCGTGTTCCGGCGCTGATTCCCGAGGACTACCTGCCGGATGTTCACGCCCGTCTGATTCTCTACAAGCGCATTGCCTCGGCCACCGACGAGGAAGGGCTCAAGGATCTGCAGGTGGAAATGATCGACCGCTTCGGCCTGCTGCCGGAGCCGACCAAGAACCTGATGCGCATCACTGCGTTGAAATTGCAGGCCGAGCTATTGGGTATCAAGAAGGTCGATGGCGGTCCGCAAGGCGGTCGCGTCGAATTCGCGGCGCAAACCCCGGTCGACCCGCTGACCCTGATCAAACTGATCCAGAGCCAGCCAAAACGCTACAAATTCGAAGGGGCCACGGTATTTAAGTTCATGGTTCCAATGGAGCGCCCGGAAGAGCGCTTTAATACTGTAGAGGCGCTGTTCGAGCGCCTCGTTCCGAAAACTGCTTGAAGGACGCCACATGCGCCTGTTTCGTTCACTGACCCTGTTGATGACCCTGGTCACCCCAACGGCATTTGCCGATGACCTGTATCAGGTCGAAATGATTCTGGTACGGCAAAACGCCGTGCCGGCCATTGTCAGCCGCGCCGCGCCAGAGGACTGGGCCGCCGGTGCCAAGCTGATCGGCGCTGACAGCCTGCGCACGCCGAGCCTCAACGGCGAGGTGGAAAAACTCACCGCCAGCAACGACTACACGGTGCTGCTGCACAAGGCCTGGCAACAGAACCTCGGTGAAAACGCCAGCAAAGTCGCGATCAGCGACGGTCAGGAACAATACGGTCAATTCCCGATCGAGGGCACGCTGAGCCTGAAACTGGGACGCTTCACCGACGTCGATGCAGACTTCTGGGTCAATCAGATCGACACCAATGGCATGGTGACTGCCAGCGAGCGCCTGAAACAGGAAAGCCACACCAAGAACGGCCAGCTGAACTTCCTCGATAACGGCCACCTGGGCCTGCTGATCAAGATCACCTCGCTGACCGCGCCTGCACCCCGGCCAGCCCCCGATGAAATTCCGGACTGATTGAAGTCCTTATGTCCGCAACCCTGAGCAAACCCCTGGCACCTTCCTGGGTCAGCCGATTCAAGGAACAGAGCCTGGAGCGTGGCCGCCGCTACGCACTGGAGAACCGCGTCAGGATTGTTGAGGCGGGCGACGCCACTATCATCGCCGCCTGCGAAGGCTCTGGCAGTAACGTTTACCGCCAGACCATTCGCCTGCGCGAATCGGCCAAGGGCACCTTGCTGATGGTCGACGCCACCTGCAGCTGCCCCGTGCACAGTAACTGCAAACATTGCGCGGCGGTTCTGCTGCAAGTGCAGGAAACCCTCGATTTCCCGGCCGCCGCCAAAGATGCCAACCTGTTGGAAAAACTTCAGGCCGTACTGGAGAACCGCGGCCCGAAAGCGCCGCCGCAAGTGCTGGTGGACAACGTGCAACCAGTGCCGCGCCTATGGCTGGCAAGCATCGAATTCAGCGCCTTCGAGCCACGCAATGGCAGGATGCAGCGCTATATACAGCATCGCGCGGCGCTGTCCTTCAGTTACCTGGACGAGTACGTTTCAGGCCAGAAAAACACTGACATCCTGATTCGCCAGGAGACACAGACGCTGCGGATCAAACGTCATCCTGATGTCGAACAGTCCTACCGGGAGCAATTGCGAATCCTCGGTTTCAGGATCGCCACCCGGCAAAGCAAAGCGCTTCCTGAAAGCGCCGGCGAATTGTTCGAGATGGTCAACGACAGCGCCTGGCTGACCTTCACCCTCAATGAACTGCCGAAGCTGCGCGACCACGGCTGGGAACTGCTGATCGACGACGACTTCGGCTTCGACCTGACCGCCGTGGACGACTGGTACGCCACCGTCGACCAGGCTCCGGAACGCGACTGGTTCGACCTGGAACTGGGGATCATCGTCAACGGCGAGCGCCTGAGCCTGCTGCCGATCCTGCTCAACCTGATGCGTTCGCACACCGAAATCCTCAACCCGGAACGCCTGGCCCGACGCCGCGATGACGAACTGATTCTGGTGAACATCCCCAATCGCCCGGGTTCCGAGCACGGGCCGCTGCAAGTCGCCCTGCCCTTTGGCCGCTTGAAGCCGGTACTGGCGACCCTCGGCGAGTTTTATCTGCAGGAACCCGGCGAGACCACCCTGCGCCTGAGCAAGGCCGATGCCATACGCCTCAATCCCCTTGAGGACATGCCATTACTGTGGGAAGGCGGCGAACAGATTCGCACCTTTGCCCAGCGCCTGCGCGACATCAAGGACTACACCGCCGCCGCCCCGCAAGGTTTGAATGCGACCCTTCGCCCCTACCAGCTCGAAGGCTTGAGCTGGATGCAGTCGCTGCGTCAGCTTGAGGTGGGCGGGATTCTCGCGGATGACATGGGCCTGGGCAAAACCCTGCAAACCCTGGCGCATATTCTTAGCGAAAAAATCGCCGGGCGCCTGGACCGGCCGTGCATGGTGGTGATGCCCACCAGCCTGATTCCCAACTGGCTCGACGAAGCAGCGCATTTCACACCACAGCTCAAAGTGCTGGCGCTGTACGGCGCCAGCCGCAAGAAGCATTTTGACAAGCTGGCCGAGTACGACCTGATCCTCACCACCTATGCACTGCTGCCCAAGGATGTCGAACGCCTGGCCGCGCAGCCGTTGCACGTACTGGTGCTGGATGAGGCGCAGTACATCAAGAACCCCAACAGCAAGGCGGCGCAGGCAGCCCGCCAATTGAGTGCGCGGCAGCGCCTGTGCCTGAGCGGCACACCGCTGGAAAACCACCTGGGCGAACTGTGGTCGCTGTTCCACTTCCTGTTGCCCGGCTGGCTGGGCGACGTCAAAAGCTTCAACCGCGACTACCGCGTTCCAATTGAGAAACGCGCCAGCGAAGTACGCCTGCAACACCTCAACGGCCGGATCAAACCATTCCTGCTGCGCCGCACCAAGGAACAGGTAGCCACTGAACTGCCGCCGAAAACCGAGATCGTTCACTGGGTCGAGCTCAACGAAGCCCAGCGCGACGTGTATGAAACCATGCGCCTGGCCATGGACAAGAAAGTCCGCGACGAGATCACCCGCAAAGGTGTCGCACGCAGTCAGATCATCATTCTCGAAGCGCTGCTCAAGCTACGCCAGGTGTGCTGCGATTTGCGCCTGGTCAATGACGCGCCTCTGCCCAGCCGTGGCAGCACGTCAGGCAAACTCGACAGCCTGATGGAAATGCTCGAAGAGCTGTTCGAGGAAGGACGGCGCATCCTGCTGTTTTCGCAGTTCACCTCAATGTTGTCGCTGATCGAAGACGAATTGAAGAAACGCGGGGTCGCCTACGCGCTGCTGACCGGCCAGACCCGCGACCGACGTGCGCCGGTGAAGGAATTCCAGAGCGGCAAGCGTCAGATCTTTCTGATCAGCCTGAAGGCCGGTGGTGTTGGCCTGAACCTGACCGAAGCGGACACGGTGATTCATTACGACCCCTGGTGGAACCCGGCGACAGAGAACCAGGCGACCGACCGCGCGTACCGGATCGGCCAGGAGAAGCCGGTGTTCGTCTACAAGCTGATTGCCCGAGGCACAGTGGAAGAGAAGATTCAGCACCTGCAGAAAGAAAAATCCGACCTGGCGGCCGGCGTGCTCGATGGGCGCAAGACCGGGGATTGGAAACTGCAGAGCGATGACATCGAAGCGCTGTTTGCGCCGTTGCCGGACAAGCTCGAGAAGCGCTGAAATACACGGCGCCTGTTAGGTCGAATTCGCGAGCAAGCCCGCTCCCACAGTGACCGCGTCGAACACTAATATTTTGAACGACACTGAACCTGTGGGAGCGGGCTTGCTCGCGAAGGGGTCAACACGGTACCAAGGCTGGCTCAGCCCCTGAGAACCCGCGCCAATGTCGACTTAACCTTACCCATCCCATCATGCAACGCCTGCTCGATCTCGGCCATGGTGATTACCGCCGTCGACTTGCCCGCCGCCGGGTTCACCACCAGTGCCAGACAGGCGTAATCCAGCTCCAGCTCACGGGCCAGCGCCGCTTCCGGCATGCCGGTCATGCCAACGATGTCGCAGCCATCACGCTCTAGCCGGGCGATTTCAGCGACGGTTTCCAGCCTTGGCCCCTGGGTGCAGGCATACACGCCGTGGCTGCTGTAGCCAACGCCTTCTGCAGCCAGCGCCGCGATCAATTGCTGACGCAGCGGTTCGCTGTAGGGGTAGCTGAAATCGATGTGGGTGACCTGCTCCAGATCATCGGCGAAGTACGTGTGCTGGCGACCGCTGGTGTAGTCGATCAACTGATGCGGCACGCAGAAATGCCCGGTGCCCATGGCGGCATGAATACCGCCCACGGCATTGACCGCAAGCACCGCGTCGGCCCCGGCCTGTTTCAGCGCCCAGAGGTTGGCGCGATAATTCACCTGATGTGGCGGCAAACGATGGGGATGGCCGTGACGGGCGAGGAACAGCACTTCCCTGCCGGCATATTCGCCGATCTGCACTTCAGCCGAAGGCGCACCGTAAGGCGTATCCACCGCCAATGACTGACGAATGCTCAGGCCTTCGAGCTGAGTCAGGCCGGTGCCACCAATAATCGCGTAAACCGTCATAACGAACAGTCCTTAATCTATCAATTGAGCTTCTTTGAGCGCACCGACGGCTGCCAGCCAGCGCGGGTCCTGACGGTATTCGGTACTGGCGAACGACCGGCCGCGCATCCGCGCAATGCGCGCGGATGGCTTGACCTTAAGGCGCTGGGCTGCGCTCAGGGCGAGCTCCGCCGCCGCGCGATCATTGCACACCAGGCCCATGTCGCAACCAGCGGTCAGTGCCGCCTCGATGCGACTGGCAGCATCACCGACCACGTGCGCACCGGCCATGGACAGGTCGTCGCTGAAAATCACCCCGTCAAATTGCAGCTCACCGCGCAGGATGTCCTGCAGCCAGCGCCGGGAGAAACCGGCAGGCTGGGAGTCGACTTGCGGATAGATCACATGAGCCGGCATGACCGCGGCCAACTGCTTGCTCAACCGGGCGAACGGCACCAGGTCGTTGGCACGAATTTCTTCCAGGCTGCGCTCGTCGTTCGGGATCGCGACGTGGGAATCCGCCTCGGCCCAACCGTGACCGGGGAAGTGCTTGCCGGTGGCCGCCATGCCGGCGCTGTTCATGCCGCGAATGAATGCACCCGCCAACAATGCCGCGCGCTCAGGGTCACCCTCGAACGACCGGGTGCCGACCACGGCGCTGCGCTGATAGTCGAGGTCCAGCACCGGAGCGAAACTCAGGTCCAGGCCAACGGCCAGCACTTCGGTGGCCATGATCCAGCCACATTGCTCGGCCAGGTATTCGGCATTCGGGTTATCGGCAATCGCACGCATGGCCGGCAACCGCACAAAGCCCTGGCGCAGACGCTGTACCCGGCCACCCTCCTGATCCACCGCCAGCAGCAGATCGGGACGAATGGCACGGATTGCCGCACTCAATTCACGCACCTGGCGTGGATGCTCGATGTTGCGCGCGAAAATAATCAGGCCGCCCACCTCGGGCTGGCGCAACAATTGGCGATCTTCGGCCGTCAGCCAGGTACCGGCGACGTCCACCATCAACGAGCCTTGCAGGCCAGCAGTCATAGCAATTCCTTGGTTACGAGGAACCCGGCCCGCGCGAATTCGCCGCGATGGGCAATGCCCGGCAGGTCGGCGATATCAATGGGGGAAGGATTCAAAACGAGAGTCGGCATGGGCGGCTAGCTTAACGGATGTCAGCTGCCGCGCCCACCCGTGCGCGGTCAAACCTTGGCGGCAACCGTCGAGGACTTGCTGCGCGGACGCAACTGCGCAGTAGCCATGGCCGTATCAGTCACCCCGGTTTCGGCGCGCATGCCGGCGGCCAGGAACGGCACCATCAGGCGCATTACCTGCTCTATCGAAGTGTTCACACCAAAGTCGGTCTCGGCAATCGCCCGCAAGGCCTTGATCCCGGACATGCTGAACGCCGCCGCACCCAGCATGAAGTGCACACGCCAGAACAGTTCGATCGGCGGGATCCGCGGCGCCGCTTCATTGACCAGCATCATGTAGCGGCGAAATACCTTGCCGTACATATCTTCCAGGTAACGCCGCAAATGCCCCTGGCTCTGACTAAAGGCCAGGCCCAGAAGGCGCATGAAAATAGATAGATCGTTACCGCTGCGTGGCTGCACCACCAGGGCCTGCTCGACGAGGATCTCCAGCAGTTCTTCGAGTGTCGGCTTGATTTCGGGCTTGGCCTGGCGCCGCTCCAGCTCTTTATCGAGGCTGATGCAAAACGGTCCGAGGAAACGCGAGAAGACGGCCTGGATCAGGGCCTTCTTGGAGCCGAAGTGATAGTTCACCGCTGCCAGGTTGACCCCGGCCTTGCTGGTGATCAGACGCAATGAGGTTTCGGCGAAACCTTTTTCCGCGAACAACTGCTCGGCAGCATCGAGAATGCGTTCAACGGTTTCCGACTGGGCCATGGCTACTCCGCCTGACAAACACTTGTTTGAAACATACGTTTCAAACCCCGCCTTGTCAAGCATGGCCACGCGTTTCGCCGCGTGCGTCCCTACATTTAACCATAGATCAGTAAAGCTTCCATCCGTACGTTGACACACCGTCCGGCGCCCTGTGAAAAAAGGAGCATTGCCAAGATCGCGCCACTGTATATAATCCCAGTCACTGTATAAAAAAACAGAGCGATCAATATGCTAAAGCTGACGCCACGCCAAGCCGAAATTCTGGCCTTCATCAAACGCTGCCTGGAAGACAACGGCTATCCGCCCACTCGCGCGGAAATCGCTCAGGAACTGGGGTTCAAGTCACCCAATGCCGCGGAAGAACACCTCAAGGCACTGGCCCGCAAGGGTGCAATCGAGATGACACCCGGCGCGTCCCGCGGCATTCGCATCCCCGGCTTCGAAGCCAAGGCGGACGACTCCACCCTGCCGATCATTGGCCGGGTTGCAGCAGGCGCCCCGATTCTTGCGCAGCAGCACATCGAAGAGTCGTGCAACATCAATCCTGCGTTCTTCCATCCACGCGCGGACTACCTGCTTCGCGTCCACGGCATGAGCATGAAGGATGTCGGCATTTTCGACGGCGACCTGCTGGCGGTACATACCACCCGCGAGGCCCGTAACGGCCAGATCGTGGTTGCCCGGATCGGCGACGAAGTCACCGTCAAGCGCTTCAAGCGTGACGGCAGCAAAGTCTGGCTGATCGCCGAGAATCCCGAGTTCGCCCCGATCGAAGTGAACCTTCAGGACCAGGAACTGGTGATCGAAGGCTTGAGTGTCGGCGTGATACGCCGCTAAAGGAGGCATCATGCAGTTTCCACAGACATCGCCACAGCAAGCCCAACTTTCGCTGTTCGAAGCGTTCATGGCCCAGCCATTGGCACCGATCCTGAAAGACGTGGTCGAAGCGCCCTGGAGCGCCGAGCCCGAAGTTTTCAGTGAGCTGTCACTGCGCGGTGCAGCCGGAAACTGCCTGAACCTTCTGGCGCCGATTCTTCGGGAATTGAGCCAGGACCAGGATGCGCGCTGGCTGACACTGATAGCCCCGCCCGCCAGCCTGACCCAGGCCTGGCTACGCGATGCAGGCCTCAACCGCGAACGCATTCTGCTGCTGCAACCACGGGGCAGCCAAAGTGCCCAGCAACTGACCTGTGAAGCCCTGCGCCTGGGCCGCAGCCATACGGTGGTCAGTTGGCTCAACCCGTTGAATGCCCAATCTCGGCAACAACTGATCAGCGCCGCCCGCACCGGGGACGCTCAGAGCCTGAATATTCGACTGGGTTAACGGCAGGCAAGACGCGTTTTGATCCGCGTAAGGCTTCTCCAAGGGACGGAGAAGCCGATATGTGGCGATACAGGATAATGCGACGGACGGGGATCAGTGCAGAACCCGCGATCCCTCTTCCTTTTCGAATTCGCCCTCGACAAGGCGACCCGCCATCTGCACGCCGACGCTCAGCATCGCCTTGGCGACCTCTACGTGCTGGCCTTGCAGAAACACCTTGGCATCCTCGGAGAAATCCAAAGTAACCAGAGAACCTTCGTCCTCGGCCCTGCGCAGCTCGATTCGGCCGTCTGGTAACTCGACAATTTCTAGAAAGGACGTTGGCATAAAGGACTGTTCTCCACGAAAGGCGAGCATTATATAGGCATCGTTCAGGCTTCGCTTGGTATCTTGACCAGCTGTCATTGCCTGGACGCTTCTTTCAGCACTCGTTCAGGCCTTCGCGAAACCTGATCGCCAACCCTTTCAGGTTTTGACGCCAGCTCTCCAGCTCTTCCCGACCAAGCTCCTCGACTGCCTCCTCTTCGTCCAGGTTTACCGCCAGGATCAACGGTTGCGTCACATCGCCTTTTGGCTTGCGCGGCGCTCTTGGCGGCTGGAACAGCGCAGCATGGGCCGCCAACAGCTTGGCCAGCCAGGTTTGCGGATTGTGGGCCAGTTCGACCATCTCGGCCATTTCCGGAATGGCGATGGTTTCCAGCACTTCTCGAGTCAGCAACAGCTCTGCACGGGGCGCATTGGCTTGTGGCAGACGATAGAAGCCGGCGATTTCATGGCACAGCCCCAACAAGGCGCCGTACAGGTGAAACAATGCCGATTCGCGTCCGGCCTGGATCAGCGCCAGGGAGTTCATTGCCCGCCCCTCCTCCGCCCGCGCGAGCGCCTCAAGCGACAGGCCGGCGAAATAAATCTTCTGATTGGTACGGGTATAGAGTTCGTGGGCCATGACGGCAGCCTCCACAACGAATAAGGGCTTCTAGCAGGTCAGACAGTGTCGTGGATCGGCCGATGCGACTGCAAGCCCTACCATACAAGCGAGCCTGCTCCGGGCGGCGTTCCGACGATGGACGTCAACGATAACGCGAGCTTTCTGGATAAACGCGTCGCCCTAGCGTTTTTTCGCGAGCGTGCTCGCTCCTACAGAAAGAGACAGCAGACAACCAACAAAAAGGCCGCATGAACACCCTAAGGTGCTCATGCGGCCTTTTTGCTACCGCAGGCCGTTAAGCCTTGGCGGCCGGACGCTTGTCTTCAACCTTCCACTTGCCACCGTCATAGAACGCTTTCCAGCCAGTCGGCTTACCGTCGACTTCGGTCTGCACGTACTGTTCCTTGGTCTTGCGGCTATAACGGATTACCGCTGGCAGGCCATCCGGGTCCTTCTTCGGCGCTTCGCAGAGGAAGTGATACTTGGGATCGATCTCATCCTTGTGCGGGATGATTTCCAGCACCAGAGGAGCACGGGTCTCACGGTTTTTCGGGAACTGGCTGGCCGCCAGGAACAGTCCGGATGCACCATCGCGCAGGATGTAGGTGTCGTTGACCTTTTCGCACTTCAGCTCGGGCATCTTCACCGGGTCCATCTTCGGCGGCGCCGCATCACCGCTTTTCAGCAGTTTGCGGGTGTTCTTGCAGGTCGCATTGGTGCAACCGAAGAACTTGCCGAAACGGCCGGTCTTGAGCTGCATCTCGCTGCCACACTTGTCGCATTCCAGGCTCGGGCCTTCATAGCCTTTGATGCGGTAGGTGCCTTCCTCGATTTCGTAGCCATTGCAATCGGGGTTGTTACCGCAGATGTGCAGCTTGCGCTTCTCATCCAGCAGGTAGGCATCCATCGCCGTGCTGCAGATCGGGCAGCGATGCTTGCCACGCAACACCAGCGACTCCGACTCACCCTCGTCGTCCGCGGCGATTTCATCGCCCGGCACCAGGTTAACGGTGGCCTTGCAGCGCTCTTTCGGCGGCAGGCTGTAGCCCGAGCAACCGAGGAACACGCCGGTCGAAGCAGTACGAATCTGCATCGGACGACCGCAGGTGGTGCACGGAATGTCGGTCATTACCGGCTGGTTGGCACGCATGCCGTTGTCCGGGCTTTCGGCAACTTCCAGTTTCTTCTTGAAGTCGCCGTAGAACTCGTCCAGCACGTTTTTCCAGTCGCGTTCGCCCTGGGCCACGTCATCGAGGTGCTCTTCCATGCCGGCGGTGAAGCCGTAGTCCATCAGGTTGGAGAAGCTTTCGGACAGGCGCTCGGTAACGATGTCTCCCATCTTTTCCGAGTAGAAGCGGCGGTTATGCAGCGCCACGTAGCCACGGTCCTGGATTGTCGAAATGATCGCCGCATAGGTCGAAGGACGACCAATACCGCGCTTTTCCATTTCCTTGACCAGGCTGGCTTCCGAATAACGCGCCGGCGGCTTGGTGAAATGCTGGGTCGGATCAAGCTTGATCAGCTTCATCGCATCGCCCTGGGCCATGTCCGGCAATACATCGTCGTCGCCTGGCTTGGCAATTTGCGGCATGACACGGGTGTAACCGTCGAACTTGAGGATGCGGCCCTTGGCGCGCAGCTCGAAGTCGCCGGCACCGACGGTGACGGTAGTCGACAGGTATTGCGCCGGCAGCATCTGGCAAGCGAGGAACTGGCGCCAGATCAGCTCGTAGAGCCGCTCAGCGTCACGCTCCATGCCCGACAGCTTGCTTGGCTCGGTATTGGCGTCGGAAGGACGAATCGCTTCGTGAGCCTCCTGTGCGCCTTCCTTGCTGCTGTAGACGTTCGGCGTTTCCGGCAGGTACTTCTTGCCGAACTCGCCTTCAATATAGGTACGCGCCATCGCCACGGCGTCAGCCGAGAGGTTGGTGGAGTCGGTACGCATGTAAGTGATGTAGCCGGCTTCATACAGACGCTGGGCCATCATCATGGTCTTCTTCACGCCGAAGCCCAGGCGGTTGCTCGCGGCCTGTTGCAGGGTGGAGGTGATGAATGGCGCCGACGGCTTGCTGCTGGTCGGCTTGTCTTCGCGCTTGACGATGCTGTAGCTGGAAGCCTTGAGCTTTTCCAGCGCGGCCATGGCCTGGGCTTCATTGAGCGGCTTGAAGGCTTCGCCTTTCTCGCGAGCCACGTCGAAACGCACGTTCGCGCCCTTGGCGGTGCCGAGGTCAGCGTGGATTTCCCAATACTCTTCAGGGTTGAAGGCACGGATTTCGCGCTCACGCTCAACAACCAGCTTTACCGCTACCGACTGCACGCGACCGGCGGACAGGCCACGAGCGATCTTGGCCCACAGCAGCGGCGAAACCATGTAACCCACTACGCGGTCGAGGAAGCGACGCGCCTGCTGAGCGTTGACACGATCGATGTCCAGTTCGCCCGGCTGGGAGAAGGCTTCCTGAATCGCCTTCTTGGTGATTTCGTTGAACACCACGCGCTTGTAGCGGCTGTCGTCACCACCGATGGCTTCGCGCAGGTGCCAGGCAATGGCTTCCCCCTCGCGATCCAAGTCGGTTGCGAGATAGATGGTGTCAGCATCCTTGGCGAGCCGGCGCAGCTCTTCGATGACTTTCTCTTTGCCCGGGAGGATCTCGTACTTGGCTTTCCAGCCATGATCCGGATCGACACCCATGCGCGCGACCAGCTGCTTGCGCGCCTTTTCTTTCGGCGAGAGCACCGGACCTTCACCTGCGGCGGCCTTGCCACGCTTGGCAGCTGGCTCTTTGCTGGCGCTAGCCGAACCGCTGGTGGGCAGGTCTCGGATATGGCCGATACTCGACTTCACCACGTATTGGTTACCCAGATACTTGTTGATGGTCTTGGCCTTAGCCGGGGATTCCACAATGACCAGCGATTTGCCCATGGATCAGAAAATTCCTGAATTCGAGAAGTGAAAGGCGATTGGCGCCTGACGCGGCACCGCTATATATAGTGGCAACAAGGTGAGGTCAAGCGCAGGGTTTTGCGCGCCCTCGGCTTATGGCCTGTTAAAAAGGCTTTCTTCGGCCTGCACCAGAGCAAAGCGCGGCACCTGTTCGCCGTCAACCTCGACGGACTCCAGGAACATGCTCAAGGGACGTACCCAAAAGCCGTAATCGCCATACAGGGCTTGGTAGAAGACCACTTCTTCTTCGCTTTCCGAATGCCGCGCGACACTGAATACGCGGTACTGCGGACCTTTGTAATGTTGGTAGAGCCCAGGTTGTATCGGCATGCTTTGGCCCTCACTCAATTTTTTTCAAAATAAAAACAAAAATAAATCCGGAAAAACAAAAACCGGGGCACTTGGCCCCGGCTTCCATCAACGAGACGCTTAAACGCGTTCGAAGACGGTGGAGATGCCTTGGCCGAGACCAATGCACATGGTGGCTACCCCAAAGGTGCCGCCATTTTGCTTCATCACGTTGAGCAAAGTGCCCGAGATACGCGCACCGGAGCAACCGAACGGGTGACCCAGGGCAATCGCGCCGCCGTGCAGGTTAACCTTCTCGTTCATCTTGTCGAGTACTTTCAGATCTTTCAGCACTGGCAGGGCCTGTGCGGCGAAAGCTTCGTTGAGCTCGAAGAAGTCGATATCGGAAATACCAAGACCCGCACGCTTCAATGCTTTTTGTGTGGCCGGTACTGGACCATAGCCCATGATCGCCGGGTCCACACCTGCCACTGCCATCGAGCGAATCACCGCCATAGGCTGGATCCCCAGGTCCTGTGCACGCTGCGCCGACATCACGATCATGCACGAGGCACCATCAGTGATCTGCGACGAAGTACCGGCTGTCACGGTGCCGCCCTTTGGATTGAACGCTGGCTTCAACGCTGCCAGGCTTTCCAGAGTGGTCTCCGGACGAATGGTTTCGTCGTAGTCGAAGGTTTTCAGGAAACCGTTCTCGTCGTAACCCTGCATCGGGATGATTTCGTCTTTGAATTTGCCTTCCACGGTCGCCTTGTGGGCGAGTTGGTGGGAGCGCAAACCGAAAGCGTCCTGTTGCTCGCGGGTGATGCCGTGCATCTTGCCGAGCATTTCCGCGGTCAGGCCCATCATGCCCGAGGCTTTCGCCGCGTGCAGCGACATGTGCGGGTTCGGATCGACACCGTGCATCATGCTCACGTGGCCCATGTGCTCGACGCCGCCGACAACGAACACGTCACCGTTGCCGGTCATGATCGCTTGCGCGGCAGTGTGCAGGGCACTCATGGACGAACCACACAGGCGGCTGACGGTCTGGCCGGCCGAGGTGTGCGGGATCTGGGTCATCAGGGACGCCATGCGGGCGATGTTCCAGCCCTGTTCCAGGGTCTGGTTCACGCAGCCCCAGATCACGTCTTCGACTTCGTTCGGGTCGACCTTGACGTTGCGTTCCAGCAATTTGCTGATCAGGTGCGCCGACATGTCTTCGGCGCGGGTGTTGCGGTGCATGCCGCCCTTGGAGCGGCCCATCGGAGTACGACCGAAGTCGACAATCACGACGTCTCTAGGATTCAAGCTCATAAGTTCACTCTCACTCTAGTTGGGGGCACTTAACCGAAGAAGCTCTGGCCGTTCTTGGCCATTTCACGCAGCTTCGCGGTCGGGTGGTACAGCGCGCCCAAATCAGCGTACTGGTCAGCCAGGGCAACGAACTGGGCAACACCGATCGAATCGATGTAGCGCAGCGCACCGCCACGGAATGGAGGGAAACCAATACCGTAGACCAGACCCATGTCGGCTTCGGCAGCGGTTTCGACAATGCCGTCTTCAAGGCAACGCACGGTTTCCAGGCACAGCGGGATCATCATCCAGTTGATGATGTCTTCGTCAGTGACTTCGCGCTGCTCGTAGACGATTGGCTTGAGCACTTCCAGTACCGCCGGGTCGGCGACTTTCTTCTGCTTGCCTTTCTTGTCGGTCTCGTAGGCGTAGAAGCCCTTGCCGTTCTTCTGGCCCAGGCGCTTGGCTTCGTAGAGCACGTCGATGGCCGTACGACGGTCATCTTTCATGCGATCAGGGAAACCTTCAGCCATTACGTCACGGCCGTGGTGGCCGGTGTCGATGCCGACCACGTCCATCAGGTAGGCCGGGCCCATAGGCCAGCCGAATTTTTCCATGACTTTGTCGATACGCACGAAGTCCACACCGGCGCTGACCAGCTTGGCGAAACCGCCGAAGTACGGGAACAGGACGCGGTTGACCAGGAAGCCCGGGCAGTCGTTGACGACGATCGGGTTCTTGCCCATTTTCTTGGCGTAGGCAACGGTGGTGGCAATCGCCAGCTCGCTGGACTTCTCGCCACGGATGACCTCAACCAGCGGCATCATGTGCACCGGGTTGAAGAAGTGCATGCCGACGAAGTTTTCCGGACGCTTGAGGTTTTTGGCCAGCAAGGTGATGGAAATGGTCGAGGTGTTCGAGGCGAGGATAGTGTCCTCTTTGACCTGGTCTTCGACTTCGGCCAGAACGGCTTGCTTGACCTTTGGGTTCTCGACGACAGCTTCAACCACCAGGTCGACGTGACCGAAATCACCGTAGGACAAGGTAGGACGAATGCCGTTGAGTACTTCGGCCATTTTTGCGGCGGTCATGCGGCCTTTTTCAACGCGGCCAACCAGCAGTTTGGCGGCTTCGGCCAGCCCCTGCTCGATACCGTGCTCGTTGATGTCCTTCATCAGGATCGGCGTGCCTTTGGAAGCCGACTGGTAGGCGATGCCGCCACCCATGATGCCGGCGCCCAGTACGGCGGCCTGCTTCACGTCCTTGGCGATTTCGTCGTAGGCCTTGGCCTTTTTCTTCAGCTCCTGATCGTTCAGGAACAGACCGACCAGGCTTTGTGCAGCAGAGGTCTTGGCCAGTTTGACGAAACCGGCAGCTTCGACTTCCAGCGCCTTGTCACGACCGAAGTTCGCAGCTTTCTGGATGGTCTTGATCGCTTCAACCGGCGCCGGGTAGTTCGGGCCAGCCTGACCGGCCACGAAACCTTTGGCGGTTTCGAAGGCCATCATTTGTTCGATAGCGTTCAGCTTGAGTTTCTCAAGCTTGGGCTGACGCTTGGCCTTGAAGTCGAACTCACCGGAAATGGCGCGCTTGATCAGTTCCAGGGCAGCATCTTGCAATTTCTCAGGAGCAACCACTGCATCGACGGCACCGACTTTCAGCGCGTCTTCAGGACGGTTTTCCTTGCCAGCGGCAATCCACTCGATGGCGTTGTCGGCACCGATCAGGCGCGGCAGACGCACGGTACCGCCGAAGCCCGGGTAGATGCCCAGCTTGACTTCCGGCAGACCGATCTTGGCCTTGGTGGACATGACGCGGTAGTCCGCCGCCAGGCACATTTCCAGGCCGCCACCCAACGCGATGCCGTTGATGGCCGCTACGGTCGGCACGTTGAGGTCTTCGAAATCGCTGAAAATCTTGTTGGCTTCGAGGTTGCCAGCAACCAGCTCTGCATCCGGCAGCTTGAAGTTGTCGACAAATTCAGTGATGTCGGCACCGACGATGAACACGTCCTTGCCGCTGCTGACGATCACACCCTTGATCGAATTATCTGCCTTGATGGCGTCCACGGCCTGACGCAGTTCGTTCAGGGTTAGACGGTTGAACTTGTTGACGGACTCACCCTTGAGGTCGAACTTCAGTTCGACGATGCCACTTTCAAGAGCCTTAACCGTGATGGCTTTACCTTCGTAAATCATCAACTGATCTCCACGATATGGAAGCTGAACAGTACACGTCGGACGCAGGCGAATGGTTCGGCAGGGACGGTTTCCGTCGATGCTACGCCCATTCCCCCGACACACCCGCCAACGCGATATTCGGGATTCTGTAGGAGCGATCTGTAAAACAAACGCTCAATTCATACGCCCGTTTGATTTGGGTACGTCACCTTCACGGAATTTCCGACAATTGTCAATCGCCTGAAACAGGGGATGGAGCGCGACTTTACGGTCATTTCCGTACTACGAGGCCTTAAACACGCCGAAGCATGTGAACGCATTCATAGGATCAATTGTTAGAAAAGTCGCCCTAATTCCCTGCAGGCCGCGTTTAACGAGCTACGCTGGCGAAAAGCGGGATAAACATGAATGCTTTTTGGCAATGCCTGATGCAAATTCAGCCCGAACCGATTTACCGGCCTGCCTGGCCAAACCGGCCCGATGATACTGTCGGGCTTTTTTTTGCCCGACTCCTGCAGGAGCCAGCATGCTGGCGATGGTGGTCAACGATGACGCGGCAAACCTGACGCCCCGAGGCGTTCTCTGGTTTTTCGCGAGCATGCTCGCGCCTACGCCAGCGTCTGCAGGAGGGAGTTCAGGCGAGCGCCTTCAAGGTGGCGTCGATCTGTTGCAATACCTCGGCTTCGCCCTTCTCGCCCCAGTACAAAGCGATCATCTGCCTGTCCGCCTCGACCTTGTAGACATTGCCTGGCAATTTTTCGAAATGATTGAGTAACGCCGGATCTTCGCAGATTTCCTGCCACTGATTGACCCAGACACCTGGCGATTTCTGCCAGTAACTCCAGCACGCAGGCTGACTGCCCCGGCGCGGGCGATGGTACTGCGCACACGGGCTTGGCGGCTCCTGGCTGAGCCAGTGCGGCCACTCCTGAGGCGCCAATTGCATGGCCAGGCCGATGCGTCGGGCCTCCATGCGCAGGGCTATCCGGCCACTCTGGGCACGGGACGGGCGCAACCATGCCAGTGGACTCAGCACCACCAGCAGGATTGACAGCACTATCCAGACCGTCATATCTGTACTCCCGATTCTTGATGGGCACATTGGGTCACTTTGGAACCAATGCGCTTGAAACCAGCCATACTTACCAATATTGCAATCCCTCAGGAGGAGCACCTCATGCCCTACAACCACATTCTGGTCGCTGTAGATCTAACCGAAGAGTGCGATCCTGTAATCCACCGCGCTCGCGAACTGTCGGTAAGTAGCGGTGCGAAGCTGTCGCTGGTGCACATTGTCGAGCCAATGGCCATGGCCTTTGGCGGTGATGTGCCAATGGACCTGTCACAACTGCAACAACAGCAGTTCGATCAGGCCAAAGAGCGCCTTGACCGGCTGATCGTGAAGTATCCGGAGCTTACCCGGGAATACAGCCACCTGACCTACGGCCAGCCACGCCAGGAGATTCACCATCTGGCCAAGGAACAGACCTGTGACCTGATCGTGGTGGGCAGCCATGGCCGGCATGGCCTGGCACTGCTGCTAGGCTCCACCGCCAACGACGTGTTGCATGGCGCCCCTTGCGATGTCCTCGCTGTACGCCTGCAAAACAAAAGCTGACAATACAAATCATTGTGGGAGCGGGCTTGCTCGCGAAAGCGGTGTGACAGTCGACACATTCGTTGAATGTTAAACCGCCTTCGCGAGCAAGCCCGCTCCCACATGGAATCTGCGATAATCCGCAGATCGCATTGCATATGAAAAGCCCGGCGTTCATCACTGAACGCCGGGCTTTTTTATTGCGCGATCAATCAGGCATCCAGCTCGGCCCAGCGCTCGACCATCACGTCGAGTTCAGCCTGCAACTGTTCCAGCTGAGCGATCACCGCAGCCGTCTCGGCAGCCGGACGCAGGTAGAAATCGGCATCGGCCATCTGCGCCTCAACGGCGGCAATCTGCTGTTCCATGGCTTCGATCTGCCCCGGCAGCGCTTCCAGTTCACGCTGCAACTTGTAGCTGAGCTTCTTCTTCGCCACGGGTGTCTCGACTGCCGCCGCGACTGGCGCAGGCTCGGCCTTGACCACTGCCGAATTGAGGTCGGCCTTGCCGGACTTGCTTTCGGTCACACCCAGCAGGCGTGGTGAACCGCCCTGACGCAGCCAGTCCTGATAGCCACCGACATATTCGCGAACCTTGCCTTCACCTTCGAAGACCAGGGTGCTGGTGACCACGTTGTCGAGGAATGCCCGGTCGTGGCTGACCATCAGCACGGTGCCGTTGAAGGTCAGCAGGACTTCTTCGAGCAGCTCCAGGGTTTCAACGTCGAGGTCGTTGGTCGGTTCGTCGAGCACCAGCAGGTTCGCCGGCTTGCTGAACAGCTTGGCCAGCAGCAGACGAGCGCGTTCACCACCAGACAGCGCCTTGACCGGCGTGCGCGCACGCTGCGGGCTGAACAGGAAGTCGCCGAGGTAGCTCAGCACATGGCGGCTCTGGCCGTCGATATCGATGAAGTCGCGACCTTCGGCGACGTTGTCGATCACGGTCTTTTCCAGATCCAGCTGGTGGCGCAACTGGTCGAAGTAGGCCACATCGATCTTCGTGCCCTCTTCCACCTTGCCGCTGGTTGGCTGCAGGCCGCTGAGCATCAGCTTGAGCAGCGTGGTCTTGCCGGTACCGTTGGCGCCGAGCAGGCCGATACGGTCACCGCGCTGCAGCACCATCGAGAAATCCTTGATCAGGAACGGGCCACCCGGGTGAGCGAAGCTCACATTCTCGAGGACCATCACCTGCTTGCCGGACTTGTCGGCGGTTTCCAGCTGGATATTGGCCTTGCCGGTACGCTCACGACGCTCGCTGCGCTCCACGCGCAAGGCTTTGAGGGCACGCACGCGGCCCTCGTTACGGGTGCGACGGGCCTTGATGCCCTGGCGAATCCACACTTCTTCCTGGGCCAGGCGCTTGTCGAACAGGGCATTGGCGGTGGCTTCCGCCGCCAGTTCGGCTTCTTTGTGCACGAGGAAACTGGCGTAATCGCCATTCCAGTCGATCAGGCCGCCGCGATCCAGTTCGAGGATGCGGGTCGCCAGGTTCTGCAGGAAAGAACGGTCGTGCGTGATGAACAGCACGGCGCCCTGGAAATCCTTCAGTGCTTCTTCAAGCCAGGCGATTGCACCGATGTCCAGGTGGTTGGTCGGCTCATCGAGCAACAGCAGGTCCGGCTCGGACACCAGGGCCTGGGCCAGCAGCACGCGACGACGCCAGCCACCGGACAATTCGGCGAGGGTCTTGTCCGCCGGCAACTGCAGGCGGCTCAGGGTGCTGTCGACCAGGGTCTGCAAGCGCCAGCCATCACGGGCTTCGAGGTCGTGCTGAACGTGCATCAGCTTGTCCAGGTCGGCATCGGTGACGCAGTTCTGGCTCAGGTGGTGATATTCGGCAAGCAAGGCACCGACGCCGTCCAGGCCTTCGGCAACCACGTCGAACACTGTCCGCTCGTCGGCCACCGGCAATTCTTGCGGCAATTCGCCGATCTTGAGCCCGGGTGCACGCCAGACAGAGCCGTCATCGGGCTTCTGGTCGCCCTTGACGAGCTTCATCATGCTGGACTTGCCAGTGCCGTTGCGGCCGATGATGCACACCCGCTCACCACGGGCGATCTGCCAGGACACCTTGTCCAACAACGGCATAGCGCCGAAAGCAAGGGACACATCGCTGAATTTGAGCAGGGTCATGAGCTTCTCCAAAAACCGGGCGCGCATTCTACCTGACTTGGGGCGTCAGAAGGCCGGCAATTTCATTCTCGTAGCACTCTGCATGACAAATGTTGCTAACTGATGCCGTGACGCCGGCAAAGCTTTCGCGCGTTGCTGGCAAAAGGCTAAGCTACAGATAATTCAGTGGGGGCCTGACCCGCACTTGTCATGATTTCTCTGCCCGGATGTCTCATGCGCAGTCGCCTTTTCAGTCTCTTATCCTGCTTTGTTCTTTCTGCCGCTGCCGTTCAATCCGTACAGGCCGTGGATATTTCCACCCAACGCCAGTATTACGATGAAGCCAAGCGCGCCCTGGCCAAGGGCGACTCCGGCCCGTACTTTCGCTACAACCAGGCCCTGGCCGATTATCCGCTGGAGCCCTATCTGGCCTATGACGAGCTGACCGCTCGCCTGAAAACCGCGAGCAACGCCGAAATCGAGAAATTCCTCGCCGAACATGGCGATCTGCCGCAAGCCAACTGGATGAAGCTGCGCTGGTTGCGCTGGCTGGCCGACCGTGGCGACTGGGCGACCTTCGTCAAGTATTACGACCCGAAAATGAACTTCACCGAACTGGACTGCCTGAATGCGCAGTACCAGATCAGCCATAACCTCAAGTCCGAAGGTTACGCCAACGCCAACAAGCTCTGGCTGACAGGCAAATCGCAGCCCGAGGCCTGCGACACGCTGTTCGCCATGTGGGCTGCCGATGGCCAGTTGACCGAGCAAAAACGCTGGGAGCGCGTCAAGCTTGCCGCCCAGGCACGCAACTATCCGCTGGCAAACAGCCTGACCAACGGCTTGACCACCCTCGCCCCGCGCGGTCGCTTGCTGATCGACGTGGCGCAGAAACCGGAAATGCTCAACCAGCCTTCGCGTTTCACTCCGGCCGATGAACCCATGTCTGACGTGGTCAGCCTCGGCCTGCGCCGCCTGGCCCGCCAGGATCCGGACCGGGCCATGAACCTGCTCGACGGCTATGCCAGCAGCATGCATTTCTCCCGGGATGAAAAAGTCGCGATCGCCCGGGAAATCGGGCTGACCCTCGCCAAACGGTTCGACGGTCGGGCACTGAACCTCATGACCCAGTACGATCCGGAACTGCGCGACAACACGGTGTCCGAGTGGCGCTTGCGCCTGCTGCTGCGCCTGGCGCGCTGGGACGAGGCCTATCAGTTGACGCGCCGCGTGCCGCAAGACCTGGCCACCGCCAACCGCTGGCGCTACTGGCAGGCCCGCAGCCTGGAGCTGGCGCAGCCACAGAGCCCGGAACCCCAGAGCCTGTACAAGAACCTGGCCCGCGAGCGCGACTTTTATGGCTTCATGGCGGCCGATCGTTCGCAATCGCCCTACTCGCTGCTCAACAAGCCGCTGGCACTCAGCCAGGCCACCATCAATAAAGTACGCAACACACCCGGCATCCGCCGAGCCCTGGAGTTCCACGCCCGCGGCCAGATCGTCGACGGTCGCCGCGAGTGGTACCACGTCAGCCGCCATTTCAGCCGTGATGAAATGGTCGCCCAGGCCAAACTGGGCTACGACCTGAGATGGTATTTCCCGGCGATCCGCACCATCAGCCAGGCGCAATACTGGGATGACCTGGACATCCGTTTCCCCATGGCCCATCGCGAAACCCTGGTGCGTGAAGCGAAGAATCGCGGACTGCATCCGAGCTGGGCGTTTGCCATCACCCGTCAGGAAAGCGCCTTCATGGACGATGCTCGCTCCGGCGTCGGTGCAACGGGCCTGATGCAGCTGATGCCCGCGACCGCCAAGGAAACCGCACGCAAGTTCAGCATTCCTTATTCCTCGCCACAGCAGTTGCTCAACCCGGACAAGAACATTCAGCTCGGCGCCGCCTATTTGAGCCAGGTGCACAGCCAGTTCAACGGCAACCGCGTCCTCGCCTCCGCCGCCTACAACGCCGGTCCCGGCCGCGTGCGCCAGTGGCTGCGCGGCGCAGACCACCTGAGCTTCGACGTGTGGGTGGAGAGCATCCCGTTCGACGAAACCCGCCAGTACGTGCAAAACGTGCTGTCGTATTCGGTGATCTACGGCCAGAAACTCAACTCACCGCAACCGATCGTGGATTGGCATGAGCGGTATTTCGACGATCAGTAAGAGCTGCAGCGGCAAGCTTTAAGCCACAAGCTGCGAGCAGTTCTCGCTAGCCGTAAAAATGCCCGCATTTGAAAGATGCGGGCATTTTTTATTGATCCATTTGGTCGCTACTTAGTCGATTACTGGGTCGAATACTTCCTGGCCATCATTGAACTGCAACGCCGCCAACCGCGCATACAGCGCATTACTGGCGATCAGCTCCAGGTGCGTGCCCACCGCTACCAGTTTCCCTTGGTCCATCACCGCGATCCGGTCGGCGTTTTTCACGGTGGCCAGGCGGTGGGCGATGACCAGGGTGGTGCGGTTTTTCATCAGGCTTGGCAGGGCTTGCTGGATCAGGTGTTCACTCTGGGCATCGAGGGCGCTGGTGGCTTCGTCGAGCAACAGGATCGGTGCATCCACTAACAAAGCCCGGGCGATGGCCAGGCGCTGGCGCTGGCCGCCGGACAAACCCAGACCGCCGTCGCCCAGGTGCGTCTGGTAGCCATTGGGCATGGCCTCGATGAAGTCATGGGCATAGGCGATTTTCGCCGCTTCCCGGACCTGCTCCGGGGTTGCTGCCGGATTACCGTAACGAATGTTTTCTTCGATGCTGCCGAAAAATAGCGCCGGGTTTTGCGAGACCAGGGCGAAGCAGCGGCGCAAGTCCAATGGGTCGAGCTGTACCAGCGGCACGCCATCGAGCAGGATGCACCCCTCGGCGGGGTCGTAGAAACGCAGCAGCAGATCGTACACCGTGGACTTGCCGGCGCCGGAGGGACCAACCAGTGCGAGGGTTTCGCCGGCATTGATCGAAAGGCTCAAACCATCGACGGCATAGCTTTCAGGACGTGACGGGTAAGAAAAGCGCACCGCTTGCAGCTGCAGATTGCCCCGGACTCGCTCCGGTAGCGCCACTGCCCCGGTAGCTGGCGGCTGGATGATGTTTTCCGAGCGCAGCAACTCGGCGATCCGCTCGGCGGCCCCGGCCGCACGCTGCAATTCCCCTATCACCTCGCTCAATGTGCCGAATGCACTGCCGACGATCAGGCTATAGAAGACAAACGCCGCCAGCTCGCCTGCGGAAATCCGCCCGGCGATCACGTCCATGCCGCCGACCCAGAGCATCACCCCGACCGCACCGAGCACCAGCACGATCACCAGGGTGATCAGCCAGGCGCGCTGAAAGATGCGTTTGCGCGCGGTGTCGAAGGCATCTTCCACGGTCCTGGCGAAGCGCCGCTCGTCCTGCGCCTGATGGTTGTAGGCCTGCACGGTTTTGATCTGGCCCAGGGTTTCCGAGACGTAGCTGCCGATGTCGGCAATCCGGTCCTGGCTCAGGCGCGACAGGTTGCGCACCCGGCGCCCGAAAATCAGGATCGGCGCGATCACCAATGGCAAAGCCACCACCACGATACTGGTGAGCTTGGGGTTGGTCACAAACAGCAGCACTATCCCGCCCAGCACCATCAGCAGATTGCGCAGGAACAGCGACAACGAAGAACCGATAACCGATTGCAGCAGCGTGGTATCGGCGGTCAAGCGTGACTGGATCTCCGAGCTGCGGTTGTCTTCATAAAAACCCGGGTGCAGGTAGATCAAATGGTTGAACACCTGGCGCCGGATGTCAGCGACGCAACGCTCGCCGATCCACGACACCAGGTAAAAACGCGCAAAGGTGCCGACCGCCAGCCCCATCACCAGCAACAGGAACAGACCGATGGACTGGTTGAGCAGGTGTGGCGACTGGGTCATGAAACCCTGGTCCACCAACAGGCGAATCCCCTGCCCCATGGACAAGGTGATTGCAGCGGTGACGATCAACGCGAGCAAGGCACCCAGGGCCTGCCAGCGGTACGGGACGAGGAAACGACTGGCCAGGCGAATCGCACGGCGTTGACGGGCAGAGAGCATCGCAATCATCCACGGAGGTCATTAAGGTCAGCCTACACGCTCGTTGGCCGAGGAACTTTGTAAATCACAATGCGTCAGGTTAATTATGACCGGCAAGACTAGTGACTAGACGCTAATGGTCTAAAGTTCGAGTAGCCAGATGATGGCATTTCTGGTGGACTGGTAACGCCGTTTCGGAAAGACCGCAGGGAGTTGTCATAGCCCGGTCACCTGACGGCTTTAAAGTAGGCACACACCTGAAGAGGAGACAGGCCATGTCCTTGCAAAACAGCAGCGATGACAAGATTCAAGTGATCCGCACGCAGCCAGACCAGTCTCTGGGTTGCTCGATTATCGACGAACAGGGCCGCGAGGTACCGATCACTGAAGCAATGATCCAGTGCGCCTGCCGCGAACTGGAAGACCGATTGGTCAAGCCTGCCGAACAAAAGTGATGTAGCCACCGTCTTCTTGACCCGGCCCGTTGTTGGCCGGGTTTTTTATGCCCAGTGGTGTATCAGACCGCTGTTGAGCCAAGGGCTGCCACTATTTGCCGCAACGCCGCTGAGTCGCCCTCGATCCGCACCTGCAATCCGTCGATCTCACGACGCGGCGGATAGTTCTTGCGCAGCACATCGAATGCCGCACGCTGCTCGCTGACACTGCCGACAAGGCTGCGACGAAAATCCGCATCGTCGCGGCGCGGGTCGTACACACCACGGCACAACGTCGCCAGGGCCCAGGCCGGATCGGTTTGTGCGTTCAGGGTCACGTGCGCCAGCCAGGGTGCCGGCAATAAATCGCTCAAGCTGACCACGGCCGGTTGTCCGAGAAACTGGCAATACGCCTGATAGATCTGCGCAGTCCCGCGCTGCTTGCCATCGAGGCTGTAACCGGCAATGTGCGGTGTCGCCAGCACGCACAGATCAGCCAGGGCAACATCGACTTCCGGTTCGCCTTCCCAGACATCCAGCACCGCCTGGAGGTCTTCGCGCTCCAGCAGCACTTCGCGCAGCGCTGCGTTGTTCACCACCGGACCACGACTGGCGTTGATCAGCCAGGCGCCTGGCTTGAGCTGCTTCAGGCGTTTTTCGTCAAACAGATGCCAGGTCGGCTGCGCGCCTCGCTTGCTCAACGGCGTGTGCAGGCTGATGACGTCGCATTCTTCGATGATCCGCTCAAGGCTGACGTAATCGCCACCTTCAGCAACTTGCCGGGGCGGGTCGCAGACCAGCACCTTCCAGCCCAGGCCTTGCAGGACGTTGACCAGCCGCCCGCCCACTTGTCCGGCACCGACCACGCCGTAGGTGCGTTGTGTCAGGTCGGCGCCCTCTATCTCGGCCAGGGTCAGCAGGCTGCCGAGCACGTAGTCAACCACCCCGCGGGCATTGCAGCCCGGGGCGCTGGACCAGGTGATGCCGGCCTGATGGAAGTACTCCAGGTCCAGGTGGTCGGTGCCGATGGTGCAGGTGCCGACAAAACGCACCTTGCTGCCTTCGAGCAATGCGCGGTTGACGTTGGTGACCGAACGCACCAGCAGTACATCGGCCTGTTCGACGGTAGCACGATCGATGGAGCGACCCGGTACCCGGCGGATTTCACCGAAGCCTTCAAAGAAGGCATCGAGCAGGGGGATGTTTTCGTCGGCAACAATCAGCATGGCAGGCTCCTTGGGCGGATCGGCAGTGTAGGCGTAGATACCCTCCAGCGCCTATCCCTCTGTGCTGCGGCTGCAATTTCGGGAGATTACAAATAGGTAACACTGTCTTTTCCTGACTACTGCGTCAAGGCGTAGAATGCGCGACTGTACTTAGCACCCCTTGGACGTTTCGCCTTTGAATTCCGTGACTGACCGCCCTGCCGCCCTCTCCCTTTCTCGCCCGGCCCGGGTACGCCTTGAGCTGAAGAATCTGCTCGGCCTGGCCCTGCCGATCATGATCGCGCAACTGGCGACCACCGCCATGGGCTTCGTCGATGCGGTGATGGCCGGCCGGGTTGGGCCACGTGACCTCGCTGCCGTGGCCCTGGGCAACTCGATCTGGGTGCCGGTGTTCCTGCTGATGACCGGCACCTTGCTGGCGACCACACCAAAAGTTGCCCAGCGCTTCGGTGCCGGCACCCACAGTGAAATCGGCCCGATCGTACGTCAGGCACTGTGGCTGGCACTGGTCGTCGGCCTGCTGGCGACCGGCGCACTGTTCAGCGCCGAACCGATCCTGCACGTCATGAAGGTCGATCCCGAACTGATCGGCCCATGCATGCAATACCTGCATGGCATTGCCAGTGGCTTGCCTGCCGTCGCGTTCTATCATGTGCTGCGCTGTTTCAGTGACGGCCTGGGCCGCACCCGGCCGGCGATGGTGCTGGGCCTGTGCGGCCTGGCCTTGAACATTCCCCTCAATTACATCTTCATCTACGGCCACTTCGGCGTCCCGGCCATGGGCGGCGTTGGCTGCGGTTGGGCCACCGCCATCGTGATGTGGGTGATGGCCCTGGGCATGGCCGGCTGGGAGCGCTGGGCACCGGCCTATCAGTCGAGCCAATTGTTCAGCCGCTTCGACTGGCCGCAATGGTCGGTGATCAAGCGCTTGCTGGGGATCGGTCTGCCGATCGGGATTGCGGTGTTTGCCGAGTCGAGCATCTTCGCCGTGATTGCCCTGCTGATCGGCAGCCTTGGTGCCACTGTAGTCGCCGGACACCAGATCGCCCTGAACTTCAGCTCGCTGGTGTTCATGATCCCCTACTCCCTGGGCATGGCCGTCACCGTTCGGGTCGGCCAGGCCCTGGGCCGTCAGCAACCGCGCGAAGCACGCTTCGCCGCCGGGGTCGGCATGGGCACGGCGCTGGCGTATGCCTGCCTGTCCGCGAGCCTGATGCTGTTGCTGCGCGAGCACATCGCCGCGATCTACACTGCCGATCCAACGGTGATCCAGGTGGCGGCGATGCTGATCGTGTATTCGGCGCTGTTCCAGTTTTCCGATGCGATCCAGGTGACAGCCGCCGGCGCACTGCGTGGTTATCAGGACACGCGGGTGACCATGATCCTGACGCTGTTTGCCTACTGGGGGATCGGCTTGCCGGTGGGTTACGCCCTGGGCTTGACCGACTGGTTCGGCGCACCGAGCGGCCCGAGCGGACTGTGGCAGGGACTGATCGTGGGCTTGAGTTGCGCGGCGCTGATGCTGTCTATTCGCCTGACGCGCAGTGCACGAAAACGGATCCGCATCAGCCATTCGGCGGGTTGAGCGCACACAAAAAAAGGCCTGCAAATGCAGGCCTTTTTTTGGCTTCGTTACCCAGACTTCTTGCGAATCCAGTAGAGGTAGGTGCCTGCCTCTTCGTGCTGCGCGATCAGCTCGTGGTCGAGAAAAACGCAGAACTTGGGGATATCGCGACGGGTCGACGGATCGGTGGCGATCACCTTGAGCAGGCCGCCGGGCACCAGGTCACGGATGTGCTGGTGCAGCATCATCACCGGCTCCGGGCAGTTGAGGCCGGTGGCGTCGAGGGTGCCGTCTACCGGCGTATCAAGCATTTCACTCATGATTTACTCCTGAAACTTGCCGGCATTGTCGCGCATAGCCGGGTGTTCGGTCATCTGTATCGTGGCTAGGGGGCTTGTCGGAACGCCACATCGCCCCGTTGGACTACGCAGTAGTCCCATCGCAGTTTTGGACCCATAACAGTTTTGGGGCCGCTTCGCGGCCCAACGGGGGCAAGCCCCCTCGCCACAAAGGCTCTCCCACAGGGAGCCGTGTGAATCAGCGGGATTTGGGCTTCTTCACGTCCAGGCGGCGCAAGTGGCAGGTCACTTCTTCACGGTCGTGATACAGCTGCTTGCAGCCGATCTCGACCCGGATGCCCCGTGCCTTGAAGCCGTCGGCAATCCGTTCCAGCAAACGCTTCACTTCGGCATAGCGCTGCTTCATCGGCAGTTTCAGGTTGACCACTGCCTCGCGGCAATGCCCGTCGCCAATCCACTCTTCCAGCATCGCCGCGTTACGCGCAGGTTTTTCGACGATGTCACAAACCATCCAGTCCACCGGCTGCTTGGGCTTGAAGGTAAAACCATCAGCCATCAAGTGTTGCACCAGCCCGGTGTCCATCAGGCTTTCGGCCATCGGGCCGTTGTCGATGGCGGTCACCAGCATGCCGCGATTGACCAGTTGCCAGGTCCAGCCACCGGGGGCGGCACCCAGGTCGACGCCGGTCATGTCGCCGTGCAGGCGCTCGTCCCACTGATCCCGTGGAATGAAGTGGTGCCAGGCCTCCTCCAGCTTCAAGGTTGAGCGGCTCGGTGCCTCGCGGGGAAACTTCAGGCGCGGGATGCCCATCGGCCACATCGCCGAGTTGTTCGACTCGGCCAGGCCCATGAATACTTCACGGCCGCTTTTGAAGGTCAGCAGCAGCCGCGGTTTGTGCGCATCTTCCACCAGTTTGCCGGCGGCCATCAGCGCCTTGCGCAGGTGAACTTCGAACTTCTTGCAGAAGTTCGACAGTTCCTTGCCGTCGTTGGTATCGACCATTTCCAGCCACAGGCTGCCGCACAGCGGGAAGTCCGCCATGTGCGCAAGGATTACACTGATACGGTCGGTTTCCGGCAGATCGATGAAAATCCCCCGGGCCCATTGGCGCGGGAAGATCAGCTCGGCGAAACGCTGACCGCGCATCAGGCGCTCGGCGCCGTCTTCTTCGGTGCAGACAAATTCGGCGCAGGCGCTGGCAGTCTTGGCCTTGGCATACCCGGCCACATTCAGCCGTGCGGCAAGGTCGGAAATCTCGGAACAGACTTCGCCTTCGAAGCCCGGCCGGCAATGCATAAAGAGGGTGTTCATTCTTACTCCTGGGCAGATGGCGATAAATTACGCCGCTGCGCGATGCCCAGACGTTGCGTTGAAGCAAAGCCTGTCACGAAAACCCGCGCATGATAGCCGACTTCGCAACCCCGGACTTGTCGATAGAGTCCAGTTATTAGCCAGCTAATGAAAACAGGGCTAGGTTTAATGCTCTGTCCGTCCCCTCAGTCCGTAGCCGTGCGGACTCAAAGGAGTGATCGTAATGCCGTCCCTCGATAGCCTGAACACCCTTGAAACCCTGCAAGTCGATGACAAGACTTACCACTATTTCAGCCTGCCGCAAGCTGCCAGGAGCCTTGGTGACCTGGACAAGCTGCCGATGTCCTTGAAAGTGCTGCTGGAAAACCTGCTGCGCTGGGAGGACGAAAAAACCGTCACCGGCGCCGACCTCAAAGCCATCGCCGCATGGCTCAAGGAGCGTCGCTCCGACCGCGAGATCCAGTACCGCCCGGCGCGGGTCCTGATGCAAGACTTTACCGGCGTCCCGGCCGTGGTCGATCTGGCCGCCATGCGTGCAGCAATGGCCAAGGCCGGCGGTGATCCGCAGCGCATCAACCCGCTGTCGCCGGTGGACCTGGTGATCGACCACTCGGTGATGGTCGACAAGTTCGCCAGCAGCAGCGCCTTCGAGCAGAACGTTGACATTGAGATGCAGCGCAATGGCGAACGTTATGCCTTTCTGCGCTGGGGCCAGAGCGCCTTCGACAACTTCAGCGTGGTGCCACCAGGCACCGGGATCTGCCACCAGGTCAATCTGGAATACCTCGGCCGCACGGTCTGGACCAAGGACGAGGGCGGCCGCACCTATGCCTTCCCCGACACCCTGGTCGGCACCGACTCCCACACCACCATGATCAACGGCCTCGGCGTACTCGGCTGGGGCGTCGGCGGCATCGAAGCGGAAGCGGCCATGCTCGGGCAACCGGTATCGATGCTGATTCCGGAAGTCATCGGCTTCAAGCTCAGCGGCAAACTCAGGGAAGGCATCACGGCCACCGACCTGGTGCTGACTGTTACCCAGATGTTGCGCAAGAAAGGTGTGGTGGGCAAATTCGTCGAATTCTACGGCGACGGCCTTGCCGACCTGCCGCTGGCCGACCGCGCGACCATCGCCAACATGGCGCCGGAATACGGTGCAACCTGCGGTTTCTTCCCGGTGGACGACATCACACTGGAGTACCTGCGTCTGTCCGGCCGCCCAATCGAGACCGTGAAACTGGTCGAGGCCTACAGTAAAGCTCAGGGCCTGTGGCGCCTGCCGGGCAAGGAACCGGTGTTCACCGACAGCCTGGAACTGGACATGGGCAGCGTAGAGGCCAGCCTCGCCGGACCGAAACGCCCGCAGGACCGTGTGGCGCTACCGAATGTCGCACAAGCGTTCAGCGACTTCCTCGGCGTCCAGCTCAAACCCACCAGCAAGGAAGAAGGTCGCCTGGAAAGCGAAGGCGGTGGCGGCGTGGCAGTGGGCAATGCGGACATGGCGGGCGAGGCGGACTACGAATTTGAAGGCCAGACCCACCGGCTGAAAAACGGCGCCGTGGTGATTGCCGCGATCACCTCCTGCACCAACACGTCCAACCCGAGCGTGATGATGGCGGCCGGGCTGGTGGCCAAAAAAGCAGTGGAAAAAGGCCTACAACGCAAACCCTGGGTGAAAAGCTCCCTGGCCCCGGGCTCGAAAGTGGTCACCGACTACTACAAGGCGGCCGGGCTGACGCAATACCTCGACCAGCTTGGTTTCGCGCTGGTGGGTTACGGCTGTACCACCTGCATCGGCAACTCCGGCCCCCTGTCGGAACCGATCGAAAAAGCCATCCAGCAAGCCGACCTGACAGTGGCCTCAGTGCTGTCGGGAAACCGCAACTTCGAAGGCCGGGTGCATCCCCTGGTAAAAACCAACTGGCTGGCTTCCCCGCCACTGGTGGTTGCCTATGCGTTGGCGGGCACTGTGCGCATCGACCTCAGCAGCGAGCCGCTGGGTACCGACCAGAACGGCAAGCTGGTTTATTTGCGCGACATATGGCCGAGCAGCCAGGAAATCGCCGAGGCGGTGGCACGCGTCAACACAGCGATGTTCCACAAGGAGTACGCCGAAGTGTTTGCCGGTGACGAGCAGTGGCAGGCGATCGTAGTGCCGCAAGCCGCCACTTACGTCTGGCAGGCGGATTCGACTTACATCCAGCATCCGCCCTTCTTCGATGACATCGGTGGCCCGCCACCAGTGGTCAAGGATGTAGCCGGTGCCCGCGTCCTCGCCCTGCTGGGAGATTCGGTGACCACTGACCATATCTCTCCGGCCGGCAACATCAAGGCCGACAGCCCGGCGGGCCACTATCTGCGCGACAAAGGCGTGGAACCACGGGACTTCAACTCCTACGGCTCCCGGCGCGGCAACCATGAAGTGATGATGCGCGGCACCTTTGCCAACATCCGCATTCGTAACGAAATGCTCGGTGGCGAGGAAGGCGGCAACACCTTTTATATTCCCACCATGGAAAAAATGCCGATCTACGATGCCGCCATGCGTTATCAGGCGGCAGGCACACCGCTGGTGGTGATCGCCGGGCAGGAATACGGCACCGGATCGAGCCGCGACTGGGCCGCCAAAGGCACTAACCTGCTCGGTGTAAAGGCAGTCATTGCCGAGAGTTTTGAACGTATCCACCGCTCCAATCTGGTGGGCATGGGCGTGCTGCCGTTGCAGTTCAAGCTGGATCAGAATCGCAAGAGCCTGAACCTGACCGGCAAGGAGTCCCTGGATATCCTGGGACTGACCGGCGTCGAGCTGACACCACGGATGAACCTGAACCTGGTCATCACCCGTGCAGATGGCAGCCGCGAGAAAATCGAGGTGCTTTGCCGGATCGATACGCTTAATGAAGTGGAGTACTTCAAGTCGGGAGGGATTTTGCACTACGTGTTGCGTCAGTTGATTGCGTCCTGACCCTGCACTGACACAAACACCGCCTTCGGGCGGTGTTTTTGTTGGGGTGGGCCGCTCTATAATCGCGCCTTTGCTGGGCAAGCGAAGACTCACCAAACCCGGTGAGATCAACTCGACCGCAGTTTTTGACCCAAGGACTTTGAATGATTGCCCTGCCATGGACCTGCCTGACCCTGCTCTCCCTCGGCTATGGCATGGCCCTGGCGTACGGCCATCTCGGCTGGCTGGCGGCGATTTCCGTGGTTTTGCTGTTGGTCGCAGGCTTTGCCGTGCGCCAACAACAACTTCAGTTCGGCCGCTGGCTCGGCCATGGCCTGTTCATCTTTCTGGCCTTGGCCCTGGCGATGCACTGGCTGCCCGGTTTCTACAATGGTCGCGTCATTCCTGCCCAGCGCTTCACCGACAATGCCGTGCCGTTTTCCATGTACCTGAACCTGGACAAACCCCTGATCGGGTTCTGGCTGTTGCTGGCCTGCCCATGGATTATCAGTCGCCGCTCGCTACGACGCGGCTTGTATGCCAGTGCGCTGGCCCTGACCTTGAGCGCCGTGCTGGCTCTGGGTGGCGCGCTGTTGCTGGGCGTCATCGAATGGGCACCAAAATGGCCGGAGCACGCCTGGTTGTGGCTGCTCAACAATCTGTTGCTGGTGACCCTGGTTGAAGAGGCTCTGTTTCGTGGCTATATCCAGGGCGGCCTGACTCGATGCTTTAAAGATTTGGCCTACGGCGAGAACCTCGCCCTGCTTCTTGCATCCCTGCTGTTCGGCCTGGTGCATGCGGGAGCGGGCTGGCATTGGGTGCTGTTGGCGAGTCTGGCGGGAGTCGGCTATGGCCTGGCCTACCGTTTTGGCGGCCTGGCGGCGGCCATCGCCACTCATTTCGGCTTGAATGTGTTGCACTTCGCACTGTTCACCTATCCGATGCTCGCGAGCTGACGCAAGGGTCGTTTTGCGACGCACCGCTGATTTTCGAAAAAAATCTCATTAAATCGCCGAGGTTGCCGATACAGCACTTGAAAGCCTTGCGGACTAATAAACCATGCGTAACAACCAGCCCATTACCCAGCGCGAGCGGACTTTCCCGGCTCAGCAACGGTTGATTTCCACCACTGATGCCAAGGGCGTGATCAGCTACTGCAACGACGCCTTTGTCGAAATCAGCGGCTTCTCCCGGGAAGAACTGATGCGTGCACCGCACAACCTGGTTCGTCATCCCGACGTGCCGGCCGCGGTCTTCACGCACATGTGGGGCACCCTCAAACAAGGCTTGCCATGGATGGGCATTGTCAAGAATCGCTGCAAGAACGGTGACCACTACTGGGTTAACGCCTACGTCACACCGATCTTCGAAGGCAATCAGGTGATCGGTTACGAGTCGGTGCGGGTCAAGCCCACCGCCGAACAGATCCGCCGTGCCGAAGCGCTCTACCAACGCATCAACCAGGGCAAGTCGGCCATTCCTTCCAGCGATAAATGGCTGCCGATCCTGCAAGACTGGCTGCCGTTCATTCTGGTCAGCCAACTGAGCTTCATGATCGGTGCGTCACTCAATTCCCATTGGGGCTTTGCCCTGGCTGCCGGCCTCTCGGTGCCATTGGGTTTGCTGGGCTTGAGCTGGCAACAGCGTGGTCTCAAGCGCTTGCTGCACCTGGCCGAACAAACCACCTCCGACCC
Source organism: Pseudomonas sp. PDM31 (assembly GCF_019218965.1). Taxonomy (NCBI): domain Bacteria; kingdom Pseudomonadati; phylum Pseudomonadota; class Gammaproteobacteria; order Pseudomonadales; family Pseudomonadaceae; genus Pseudomonas; species Pseudomonas sp. PDM31. Next base: position 281,482 of record NZ_JAHUWS010000005.1, read on the forward strand.
GCTGATCGCCCGGATGTACACCGACAGCCGTGGCGCCCAGGCGCGCCTGGAGATGTCGATCCTCAGTCAGGAAGCCCGTCTGAAAACTTGCCTGACCCGCCTGCAGGACACCGCCGAACACCTGAACGACCAGGCCAGACAGTCCGACGCCCTGGCGCACAACAGTTCCACCGGCCTTGAGCGTCAACGGGTGGAGACCGAGCAAGTGGCCACCGCCGTCAACCAGATGGCCGCGACCACCCAGGAAGTCGCCAGCCACGTGCAACGCACGGCCGATGCAACGCAGGAAGCCAATCGCCTGACCGGTCGTGGTCGCGAAATTGCCGGGGAAACCCGCGAAGCCATCCAGCGCCTGTCGGTGGTGGTCGGTGAAACTGGCGTGACCGTGACCCAGTTGGCCAAGGACAGCAATGAAATCGGCGGCGTGGTCGACGTGATCAAGGGCATCGCTGACCAGACCAACCTGTTGGCACTGAACGCGGCCATCGAAGCGGCCCGTGCCGGCGAGATGGGACGCGGTTTTGCCGTGGTGGCCGATGAAGTCCGCCAGCTGGCGCAACGCACCAGCGAGTCGACCGGGCAGATTCACGCCCTGATCGCCAAGCTCCAGCAAACCGCCGGCACCGCCGTACAGACCATGGAAGCCGGGCATCGCCAGGCGGAAGAAGGTGTGGCGCGGGTGCTCGAAGCGGACCAGGCACTGGTGGGGATCAGCGAAGCGGTGGCCAACATCACCGACATGACCACCCAGATTGCCGCCGCGACCGAAGAGCAAAGTGCCGTGGCCGAGGAAATCAGCCGCAACATCAGCAACATTTCCGACCTCGCGGACCAGACCTCGGAGCAGGCACAGAACTCCGCGTTGTTGAGTGAAGAGCTGACCAAGACGGCGAATACCCAATATTCGCTGGTGGAGCGGTTTAACCGCTGATAGGTCTGAAGGGACAAAGAACCCGGATGGCGCAAGCTTCCGGGTTTTTTATTTGCGGCTTAAAACCAATGATGTCCGACAGACCACTGTGGCGAGCAGGTTTTCACAAATATTCATCAGGCACCAAACCCATTTTACTATTTGCCCAATGCGGGAGCGAGTCTGACCGAATAACGCGCCGTGATTGCTGGCGACAACTACTTTCAAGTCCCGCAAACGCTACCTACAACCGCATGACAACTACGCCGACCCATTCGCAAACAAGAAAAACCACACCTACATGAGTCTGTCAAGCTGACAAGTTTTACAGTAGACATTCCGCAACGTAAAGCACATAAAAAGAAACCAGCTGACTTGCTGGAATTGTCTTTCAATCATAAAAAGGACTTCAGTATGAGTACGCATTTTTTTTTGGCAAGCAATGGAAAATGTATCCAGCCACCAGGCGACAATTTCCAATGGATGCGCAATGGCGAACTGATTACTGCGCAGAGTTCCCTATTTACGATAGATGGGGGCCGCACCTCCTGGAGCTTCACAGGTCGGACAGGATCCTATTCAAGCGAAAACAACTTCTCAGTCACATTGTTGATCCCTTACAACGGCGAGGAGTTATTCGAGCGCACCTACAAGCTCGGGGACGGACAGGGCCTGGAATCTTTCCATCAATACTGGCTACCTCCTTTTCCGGGCTTTGATGTAATCGGCAGCGATCAAGCCAACAACGTAGAGCTGACTGTCCGGCTCGACCCAAGAAAGGGAACAGCTGAAGGAAATTTCATTGCAGATTTCAAAAAGCGTCGAGTTTCCATAACAGGGAAATTCAACCTGACATTACAGCAGTAAATAGTATTTCATTATAAAGATCTGAATCATTAGCAATATCAGCAGTACGTCGCTCGACGCTTCCCTACTCGACTTGGACCAGGGAAGCTCGAGCATTTCAATGAAAAAGCGTGACTGCCAACTGTTCAGTCATAACTATTTAAAGGAACTGAGCTAAAGACTGCGCTGCTGTCGCCAAATGCTGCTCATGACTAAACCCCGAAGCCTTCAACGGCTTCAAATCATGATCCCCCGCCACCAGCCACATCACCTCGATACTTGGCGATAACGAATAACCCCCGACCGCCTCCCGATTGCCCAGCGCATCCCGTTCACCCTGCACAATCAACGTCCGCGTCTGCAAGCCGGCCAGATGCTCGACCCGCGGCTTCTCCGGCTTGCCCACTGCATAAAACGGATACCCCAGGCACACCAGGGCATCAGCGCCCAACTCATCCGCCAGCAAACTGGCCATCCGCCCGCCCATGGACTTGCCGCCAATGGCCAGACGCCCGGCGACATGACGTCGCACCTGGGCATACACCTCGCGCCAGCACTCCAGCAGTTTCGCTGCCGGGTTCGGCGGGCGTTTACCGCCATCGACACGCCGCTGAGCCATGTAGGGAAACTCGAAGCGCAACACGTTGACGCCATGCGCGGCAAGGCGCGCAGCCATGTCGCTCATCCAGTCACTGTCCATCGGTGCGCCGGCGCCATGGGCGAGAATAAGCGTAGCCGAGGCCGGCGCTGCAGCGGCATTCCACAACCATCCATGATCGCGCACGCACTGCGCCCATTGATCCCCGTCAATACTGGCCTTGTGCTCTTTGTCCATGCTTGCCTCGCTTTTAGTCTGCCTATAACTCCAGGCGAAGGGTGCACTGCATTGCGCGAGCGCGATCACTTCGGCTGAACCGTGGATGGGGAACCATGAACACTTCTATCAGTACCGCCTACAACTACAAGGTGGTCCGCCAATTCGCCATTATGACGGTGGTGTGGGGCATCGTCGGCATGGGGCTCGGAGTTTTTCTCGCCGCCCAGTTGGTCTGGCCCGAACTCAACTTCAATCTGCCATGGACCAGCTTCGGCCGTTTACGCCCGCTGCACACCAACGCGGTGATCTTCGCGTTCGGCGGTTGCGCGCTGTTCGCCAGTTCATTCTATTCGGTACAGCGCACATGCCAGGCGCAACTGTTCGCGCCAAAAATCGCTGCGTTCTGCTTCTGGGGCTGGCAGCTGGTCATCCTGTTGGCGGCGATCACCCTGCCGCTCGGTTACACCACGTCCAAGGAATACGCCGAGCTGGAATGGCCGATCGATATCCTCATCACCATTGTCTGGGTCGCCTACGCGATCGTGTTCTTCGGCACGATCATGCAGCGCAAGACCAAACACATCTATGTGGGCAACTGGTTCTTCGGCGCGTTCATCGTCACCGTGGCAATCCTGCACATCGTCAACAATATTGAGTTGCCGGTGAGTTTCACCAAGTCTTACTCGGTATACGCCGGTGCCACCGACGCCATGGTGCAATGGTGGTACGGACACAACGCCGTGGGCTTTTTCCTCACTGCCGGTTTCCTCGGGATGATGTATTACTTCGTGCCGAAACAGGCCGAACGCCCGGTGTATTCCTATCGCCTGTCGATCGTGCACTTCTGGGCACTGATCACCCTGTACATCTGGGCAGGTCCCCACCACCTGCACTACACCGCGCTGCCGGACTGGGCGCAATCGCTGGGCATGGTGATGTCGCTGATCCTGCTGGCTCCAAGCTGGGGCGGCATGATCAACGGCATGATGACCCTGTCGGGTGCCTGGCATAAGTTGCGCAGCGACCCGATCCTGCGCTTCCTCGTGGTATCGCTGGCGTTCTACGGCATGTCGACCTTCGAAGGGCCGATGATGGCGATCAAGACCGTCAACGCCCTCTCCCACTACACCGACTGGACCATCGGCCACGTACACGCCGGCGCCTTGGGCTGGGTAGCGATGATTTCCATCGGCGCGCTGTACCACATGATCCCGAAAGTCTTCGGCCGCACGCAGATGCACAGCATTGGCCTGATCAACGCGCACTTCTGGCTCGCGACCATCGGCACCGTGCTGTACATCGCCTCGATGTGGGTCAACGGCATTGCCCAGGGCCTGATGTGGCGTGCGGTGAACGAGGACGGCACGCTGACCTACTCCTTCGTCGAAACCCTGGTGGCCAGCCACCCAGGCTTCGTCGTGCGGCTGGTGGGCGGCGCGATCTTCCTCAGCGGCATGTTCCTGATGGCCTACAACACCTGGCGCACCGTGCGGGCCTCCCAGCCTGCCGACGTCGCCGCTGCCGCGCAGATGGCCTGAGGAGTCCGCCATGAAACACGAAACAATCGAGAAAAACATCGGCCTGATGCTGCTGATGATGATCCTGGCCGTGAGCATCGGCGGCCTGACCCAGATCGTCCCGCTGTTCTTCCAGGACGTGACCAATAAACCGGTGGAAGGCATGAAACCCTATACCGCGCTGCAACTGGAAGGGCGTGACATCTACATCCGCGAAGGCTGCGTCGGTTGCCACTCGCAGATGATCCGGCCGTTCCGCGCCGAGACCGAACGCTACGGGCATTACTCAGTGGCCGGTGAAAGCGTGTGGGATCACCCGTTCCTGTGGGGTTCCAAACGTACCGGTCCGGACCTGGCCCGGGTCGGCGCTCGCTACTCGGACGACTGGCACCGTGCGCACTTGTACAACCCGCGCAACGTGGTGCCGGAATCGAAGATGCCGGCCTATCCGTGGCTGGTGGCCAATCCGGTCGACAGCAGTCAGACCGCAACCAAGCTCAAAACCATGCGCACCCTCGGCGTGCCGTACACCGACGAGGACATTGCCGGTGCGGCCGAGTCGCTCAAGGGCAAGTCGGAAATGGACGCGTTGGTCGCCTACCTGCAAGTGCTCGGCACTGCGATCAAGAGCAAGAGGTGAGCCATGTTCTTTGAGTTAAGCATTGGAATGATCCGCGGCCTGGGTACGGTCGTGGTGTTCGTGGCCTTCGTCGGCCTGACGCTGTGGGTGTTCAACAGCAAGCGCAATCCGCAGTTCGCCGAAGCGCGCCTGCTGCCATTCGCCGATGAGCCACAACCCGACATCACCCACGATCGCGCAACAAGGAGTACCCGGCCATGACCACCTTCTGGAGTATCTGGATCTGCGTACTGACCATCGGCAGCCTGATCGGCCTGACCTGGCTGTTGATCGCCACCCGCAAGAGCGAAAGCAAGGGCAGCGTCGACCAGACCATGGGCCATAGCTTCGATGGCATCGAGGAGTACGACAACCCGTTGCCAAAATGGTGGTTCATGCTGTTCGTCGCCACCCTGGTGTTTGCCGTCGGCTACCTGATCCTCTATCCGGGACTGGGTAACTGGAAAGGCATCCTGCCCGGCTACGAAAACGGCTGGACCGGCGTGCATGAATGGGAAAAGGAGATGGACAAGGCTGACGCCAGGTTCGGACCGATCTTCGCCAAATTCGCCGCCATGCCCGTGGAAGAAGTAGCGAAGGACCCACAAGCACTGAAAATGGGCAGTCGCCTGTTTGCGTCCAACTGCTCGGTGTGCCACGGCTCCGATGCCAAGGGTGCCTTCGGCTTTCCCAACCTGGCGGACAGCGACTGGCGCTGGGGCGGCACCGCGGAAACTATCAAGACCACCATCATGGGTGGCCGGGTGGCGGCGATGCCGGCCTGGGGTGAAATCCTCGGCGAAGAGGGCGTGAAGAACGTCGCCGCCTATGTCCGTCATGATCTGGCCGGCCTGCCACTGCCGGCCGACAGCACAGCGGATCTGCAAGCCGGACAGCAGGCGTTCAACAGCACCTGCGTGGCTTGCCACGGGGCAAACGGCCAGGGCACCGAAGCCATGGGCGCACCAAACCTGACGCACCCGGCCGGGTTTATCTACGGTACGAGCCTGGCGCAGCTGCAACAAACCATCCGCCATGGTCGCCAGGGCCATATGCCGGCGCAGAACGAATTGCTCGGCAACGATAAGGTGCAACTGCTTGCAGCCTACGTGTATAGCCTTTCGAGAAGTGATGAGCAGTTGAGCGAAAAGCTTCAAGCTACCAGCAGCAAGTAAAGGCAAAGCAAAGCCGCAACTACGGGCTCTAACCTGGAGCTTGTAGCTTGCGGCTCGCCGTTACGGCAAAGCTGCTTCTTTTTGTCGCACCCTCCCAGCGTCTTCCTTTCAGTTCCCCGAATTCGGGTCTAAGCTTGCCCGATGCGGACCGGCAAGCAGCGGTTCCAGGTCGACATTGACTGATGTGTTCGACGATTTCGCCCGAGGACAGGCCGCAAAGGCCGGTAAAACCGGCTGTCGCGCCAATTGCCTTTGGTCGCTCGATCGTTGCGTTTGAACACACCCCGTTACATCCGACCTGAACCCCTCGCCTTTTGATTGCACCGGGACATTTTGCCCTTGGGCTATTTTGTCCTTACGCGGCGCATGGAAAGGCCGCAGAATCAGCATTTGAAAGCATTGACCAAGGTCATGGCGCGTTGCAATGACCCCCTGCTTTCTCCATACTTGCGGCCGATTTTTAATCCTAATAAAACACCCAAACCGTGGAACCTTAGAATGAGCACAGCAATCAGTCCGACTGCTTATAACTATAAGGTAGTCCGCCAGTTCGCCATCATGACGGTGGTCTGGGGGATCCTTGGCATGGGGCTCGGTGTCTTCATCGCCTCGCAACTGGTCTGGCCGGAGTTGAACTTCGGTCTGCCATGGACGAGCTTTGGACGCCTGCGCCCGTTGCACACCAACCTGGTGATTTTCGCCTTCGGTGGATGTGCACTGTTTGCCACCTCTTATTACGTCGTCCAGCGAACCTGCCAGACGCGACTGATTTCCGACAGCCTCGCGGCCTTCACCTTCTGGGGATGGCAAGCGGTGATCGTCGGTGCCGGCATTACCTTGCCTTTGGGTTTGACCACCAGCAAGGAATACGCCGAACTGGAATGGCCCCTGGCTATTCTGCTGGCCATTGTCTGGGTCACCTACGCTGTGGTGTTCTTCGGCACCATCGTAAAGCGCAAGACCAAGCACATCTATGTCGGTAACTGGTTCTACGGTGCCTTCATCCTGGTGACGGCGATGCTGCACATCGTCAACCACATGTCGCTGCCGGTCAGCCTGTTCAAGTCCTACTCGGCCTACGCCGGTGCGACTGACGCGATGATCCAGTGGTGGTACGGCCACAACGCCGTGGGCTTCTTCCTGACCACCGGCTTCCTGGGGATGATGTACTACTTCGTACCGAAGCAGGCCGAGCGTCCGATCTACTCCTATCGCCTGTCGATCGTGCACTTCTGGGCACTGATCACCCTGTACATCTGGGCCGGTCCCCACCACTTGCACTACACCGCTTTGCCGGACTGGGCTCAGTCCCTGGGCATGGCAATGTCGATCATCCTGCTGGCGCCAAGCTGGGGCGGCATGATCAACGGCATGATGACCCTGTCGGGTGCCTGGCATAAGCTGCGCACCGACCCGATCCTGCGCTTCCTGGTGGTGTCCCTGGCGTTCTACGGCATGTCGACCTTCGAAGGTCCGATGATGGCGATCAAGACCGTGAACTCCCTGTCGCACTACACCGACTGGACCATCGGCCATGTACACGCCGGTGCCTTGGGCTGGGTTGCAATGATCTCGATCGGCGCGGTCTACCACATGATCCCGAAACTGTTCGGTCGTGCGCAGATGCACAGCACTGGCCTGATCAACACCCACTTCTGGCTCGCGACCATCGGTACCGTGCTCTACATCGCTTCGATGTGGGTCAACGGCATCACCCAGGGCCTGATGTGGCGTGCAATCAACGATGACGGCACCCTCACCTACTCGTTCGTCGAAGCGCTGCAAGCCAGCCACCCGGGCTTCATCGTCCGCGCCCTGGGCGGTGCGTTCTTTGCTGCCGGCATGCTGTTCATGGCTTACAACGTATTCCGTACCGTACGTGCCTCGAACCCGGCAGAAGCCGAAGCCGCCGAACAGATTGCCGTAGTTGGAGCTCACTGATGAAGCATGAAGCAGTCGAGAAGAACATTGGCCTGCTGGCCTTCTTCATGGTCATCGCCGTCAGCATCGGCGGCCTGACCCAGATCGTTCCGCTGTTTTTCCAGGATGTCACCAACAAGCCGGTCGAGGGCATGAAGCCCCGCTCCGCCCTTGAACTGGAAGGCCGGGACGTTTACATCGCTAACGGTTGTGTCGGCTGCCACTCGCAGATGATCCGTCCGTTCCGTGCTGAAACCGAACGCTATGGCCACTACTCCGTTGCCGGTGAAAGCGTCTGGGACCACCCGTTCCTGTGGGGCTCCAAACGTACCGGTCCAGACCTGGCCCGTGTCGGCGGTCGTTACTCCGATGACTGGCAGCGTGCGCACTTGTACAACCCGCGCAACGTCGTGCCTGAGTCGAAAATGCCGGCCTACCCGTTCCTCGTGGAAAACAAGCTCGACGGCAAGGACACCGCGAAGAAAATGGAAGTCTTGCGCACGCTCGGCGTCCCTTACACCGACGAAGACATCGCCGGTGCAAAAGACGCCGTGAAGGGCAAAACCGAAATGGACGCGCTGGTGGCCTATCTGCAAGGCCTGGGCACCATCATCAAAAGCAAACGGTGATCTAAATGGATATCGGGATGATTCGTGGCCTGGGCACCGTTGTTGTAATGGTGGCCTTCATTGGACTGGCACTGTGGGTGTTCAGCCCCAAGCGCAAGTCGGAGTTTGAAGACGCGACCTTGCTGCCTTTCGCGGATGATCCCGAAGCCATCAAGCACGTCGAGCAAGCTTCTAGGAGTAACAAAGAATGACTACATTCTGGAGTCTGTACGTCACAGTCCTCAGTCTCGGTACGATCTTCGCCCTGACCTGGCTGTTGCTGTCGACCCGCAAGGGCCAGCGCAACGAGCAGACGGACGAGACGGTTGGGCACTCCTTCGACGGGATCGAGGAGTACGACAACCCGCTGCCGAAATGGTGGTTCATGCTGTTCGTGGGCACCATCATTTTCGCCCTGGGCTACCTGGCGCTGTACCCGGGCCTGGGCAACTGGAAAGGCCTGCTGCCAGGTTACAACTACCTGGATAACGAAAAGCAGACCGCGTTCGCCAACGGCCAGACCGGCTGGACCGGCGTTCACGAGTGGGAAAAGGAAATGGCCAAATCGGACGCCAAGTTCGGTCCTATCTTCGCCAAGTTCGCTTCCATGCCGATCGAAGAAGTCGCCAAGGACCCCCAAGCCCTGAAGATGGGTGGCCGCCTGTTCGCCTCCAACTGCTCGGTTTGCCACGGCTCCGACGCCAAGGGCGCTTATGGCTTCCCTAACCTGACCGACGCTGACTGGCGCTGGGGTGGCGAACCGGAAGTCATCAAGACCACCATCATGGGCGGCCGTCATGCCGTCATGCCGGCGTGGGCTGAAGTGATCGGCGAGCAAGGCGTTGCCGACGTCGCGGCTTTTGTCGTGACCAACCTCGATGGCCGCAAGCTGCCGGAAGACGCCAAGGCTGATCCGGTTGCCGGACAGAAACTGTTCGCCGCCAACTGCGTGGCTTGCCACGGTCCGCAAGGCAAAGGCACCCCAGCGATGGGCGCGCCTGACCTGACCCACCCGGGTGCGTTCATCTATGGCTCGAGCTTCGCGCAACTGCAACAGACCATCCGTTACGGCCGTCAGGGCCAGATGCCTGCGCAAGAGCAAATGCAAGGTAACGACAAGGTTCACCTGCTGGCCGCTTACGTCTACAGCTTGTCTCATGGTGAGAAGGCTCCGGCGGAAGATGCCCAGTAAGGCAAACGCTTGAAGCAATAAAAAACGGCCCCGTCAGTCACTGACGGGGCCGTTTTTTTGTGCAGCAAACAACGCTAATACTGAACCTCGACGACCGCCTCAAGCTGGCGACCCGGCCAGTAATTGCCCTCGACACGATTGACCGTCAGTGCTTGCCTGTCCGCGGAAATGGATGCGATCAGATATGTCTGCCGGATTGCCGAACCGCTGAGAAACACCGGCACATTGCCGAACCGGTCGGACGCATTCCAGTACCGTCCCGAGTGCCAGTGGTAGTGTCCGGCAAACACCGCTGTCACCTTGTAAGCCTGGATCATGGTTCTGAACCGTTCGATCTGCTGTTCACTGCCCATCCAGCCCCGCACCTTGTGCATATTCAGAATGATGATCCGGCCTTGTTGCCGGGCTTTTCGCAGGTCCCTTTCCAGCCAGTCAAGCGCGTCTGTGATCCGCACTTCCAACGGACTGATCAAAGGTGTCCCGGAAAAAAACGTCACGCTGTAAGTCGGCTCATTATTCAACTGCACCAGATGCACGTCACCTATGGTCCTGGAGTACGCCAGACTGCCGTAATAAACATCGGTACGACCTGACACACGCACACCAAAGTCCATGCTGTCTACTTTGCCCCAGTACCGGCCTTTGAAATGCTCGATACTGGTTGCGGCGCAACTATTCAAAAAGCAATTAGCCAAATTCTTTTCATAGTCGCGTTTACCCAACCCATAGTCATAAACGCTCTCCAGTTTCTCCTGCAGAATCGGCATTACCACCGACCGCTGCCAGCCACGACCGTACATTGTAAGGTCGCCATTGATCATGACTGGCACTTGGTCAGGACCACCAGAATTCCTCCTGAAGTCGGCGATATCCGAATACTGGGCTTCGATCAGAAACTTTGAGCGCTTTTCTCTCTCCGAGTCGGATTCGACCCGCCCGCTCTCAGTGGCCTCGGTCCGAGGGTATTGCGGGTTGGAGGAAAAGACCATGTGCAGTGGGGAATCATTCTTTTGCGCAGAGTGCGACAGGAACGGAACGATCCAGATCAGCGCCCCCAGCAGCAGGCTGGTTTTTTTATTTGACCACATAGAAATCCATTTCCATTCAAACCAGCAAATAACTACCCATTACGGTTCCAGACCATCTGGAATAACGTGCACTCAGGGTAATAAAACTAACGCAAAAACCCAGCAGCGACCAACCCATCGACGCCAAAAATAATAAGCACAAATTACGATATGAACGGCCTATTACAACTTACAAATTGAAATCAATCCTTATTCGACGAAATCAACAGTAGAAGCTAACTTAAAAGATGGGTCACTAAACAATCCATACCAAATTTACGACCCAAAACTCATTCAATTGAACAAGGAAGTTTGACCATGTCCGAGCAAAACATTACCGATATCGAATCCGATCATATCGAACAGCAAACTGAAGCCGAAAACCCACCTTGCGCGCAAGCTGACAAATCCACGAATCCAACGCGCAAACCCAGGTCCATTATCGACAGGGCTAACAGCGCTCCCAGCCAGGGCGGGAACCACACAGGTGGAATAGACTCCCTGGGCGGCGGTCGCCTGCCTTGAGCATCTCCAACCCTGGAGATTGAGTCGCGCGCATCCGGATTGCAGTACCCACGTACTGCAATCCCTGGCAAGGCCAAGCCATTTGGGCGCAAGATCAATCGTCTATAGTCAATTGACCTGCATCATGATTTGTTACATTTGCTACACCATCCAGGTTTTTTCCCCAACGCGACCAAAGGTCGCACCCGCAGGCTAGAGCGACAGGCGTATCATTGCGCCACTGCAATACCCCTTTTTGACCGCGGTCGGCACGTATCGACCGAGGCATTTTTCCACTGCCGTGGGATGCAATGATGAGCAACCAGATTCCGGTACACGACGTCACGCCCCCCACCAGGAACGCCAACAACAGCGTCGACCTTTACGCCTCTCGAGAAAAAATCTACACCCGCGCCTTCACGGGGCTGTTCCGCAACCTGCGGATGGCTGGCGGTGCCGCGCTGTTCCTGCTGTATTTCGGTACGGTATGGATCAATTGGGGCGGACACCAGGCCGTCTGGTGGAACGTACCGGAACGCAAGTTCTTCATTTTCGGCGCCACCTTCTGGCCCCAGGACTTCATACTTCTGTCCGGCATGTTGATCATCGCCGCCTTCGGCCTGTTCTTCATCACCGTCTACGCCGGACGGGTCTGGTGCGGCTATACCTGCCCGCAAAGCGTATGGACGTGGATTTTCATGTGGTGCGAAAAGGTCACCGAAGGCGACCGCAACCAGCGCATCAAGCTCGACAAGGCGCCGATGAGTGCCAACAAATTCCTGCGCAAGTTCAGCAAACACAGTCTGTGGTTGTTGATCGGGTTCGTCACCGGCATGACCTTCGTAGGTTACTTCTCGCCGATCCGTGAACTGGTGATCGACTTCTTCACCGGCCAGGCCGATGGCTGGTCGTATTTCTGGGTCGGATTCTTCACCCTCGCCACCTACGGCAATGCCGGCTGGCTGCGCGAACAGGTGTGCATCTACATGTGTCCGTACGCACGCTTCCAGAGCGTGATGTTCGACAAGGACACCCTGATCGTTTCCTACGATCCTCGCCGTGGCGAAGGCCGTGGGCCGCGCAAGAAAGGCGTCGACTACAAGGCCCAGGGCCTGGGCGATTGCATCGACTGCACCATGTGCGTCCAGGTCTGCCCGACCGGCATCGATATCCGCGATGGCCTGCAAATCGAATGCATCGGCTGTGCCGCCTGCATTGATGCCTGCGACGCCATCATGGACAAGATGGACTACCCGCGCGGGCTGATCAGCTACACCACGGAGCACAACCTGTCCGGACAGAAAACCCATAAACTGCGCCCGCGCCTGATCGGCTATGCCCTGGTGCTGCTGGCGATGATCAGCTTGCTGGTGACCGCATTCTTCATGCGTTCGCTGGTGGGTTTCGACGTCAGCAAGGACCGCGTGTTGTATCGCGAGAACGCCGAAGGCCGGATCGAAAACGTCTACAGCCTGAAAATCATGAACAAGGACCAGCGCGATCACAGGTACGTGCTGGAAGCCACCGGCCTGCCGGATCTAAGGCTGCAGGGTCGACGCGAGATCAAGGTCGCGGCCGGCGAGATCGTCAGCCAGCCGGCGGAGCTGTCCGTCGCGCCGGAAAAACTGCCGTCGAGCACCAACGAGGTGAAATTCATCCTCAAGGATGCCGATGACGACAGTGTTCAAGTTGAAGCCAAGAGCCGGTTCATCGGCCCACAAATTCGTTGAGAGAATTGATCATGCCCGCAGCAAACGCCGCAAGCCCCTGGTACAAGCACCTCTGGCCGTGGATCATCATCGGGATCCTGGCCTGCTCGGTGGCCTTGACCTTGTCCATGGTGACCATTGCGGTGAAAAATCCGGACAACCTGGTCAACGACAACTATTACGAGGCAGGCAAAGGCATCAACCGCTCCCTGGACCGCGAACTGCTGGCCCAGACCCTGCAGATGCGCGCCAGCATTCACCTGGATGACGTCACCGGCGAAGTGGATTTGCGCCTGAGCGGCATCAGCCAGCCCAAGACCCTGGAACTGAACCTGATTTCGCCGACCCAGCCGGAGAAGGATCGCAAGATCACCCTGGCCCGCAGCGACAGCGAGCAGGGCCGCTACATTGGGCAACTGAGCGACAAGATCGAAGGTCGACGTTTTGTCGAATTGCTCGGCACCCAGGACGACCACATCTGGCGCATGTTCGAAGAAGAGCTGGTCAGCCATGACAAGGATCTGTTGCTGGGCGACGAGCCGTTGCAGGGCGCGGAAGACCTGAAGAAATAAAGCCGCGCTTCGCGCATCGCGAGCAAGCCCGCTCCCACAGTTGATCAATGTCGTGCAAAGATTTTGCATACGCCCATGATCCCTGTGGGAGCGGGCTTGGTCCGGGCGGCGTTCCGACGAAGAGGCCTTACTTGACGACAGAGATCCTGCGGCATTAATGAAAACCCCATGACCACCCCACTCCCCTGCTACCACTGCGCCCTGCCCGTCCCGTCCGGCAGCCGCTTCACCGCCGTCGTGCTCGGGGACACCCGCGAATTCTGCTGCCCGGGATGCCAGGCCGTGGCCCAAGCCATTGTCGCCGGTGGGCTGGAAAGCTATTACCAGCATCGCAGCGAAGCCTCGGCCAATCCCGAAGCGTTACCGGTGCAACTGGTGGACGAACTGGCGCTGTACGACCGCGCCGACGTGCAGCAACCCTTTGTCCGCCACGAAGGCGAACTGGCCGAAACCACGCTGCTGATGGAAGGCATCAGTTGCGCCGCCTGTGGCTGGTTGATCGAAAAACACTTGCGCGCCCTGCCGGCGGTGGCCGAGGCGCGCCTGAACCTGTCCAACCATCGCCTGCATGTGCGCTGGGCCGACGCGCAATTGCCCCTGAGCCAGGTGCTCAGCGAACTGCGTCACATCGGTTACGCCGCGCACCCCTACCAGGCCGACCGCGCCAGCGAACAACTGGCCAGGGAAAACCGCCTGGCCCTGCGTCAACTCGGCGTTGCCGGGTTGCTGTGGTTCCAGGCGATGATGGCGACCATGGCGACCTGGCCGGAATTCAACATCGACCTCAGCCCGGAACTGCACACCATCCTGCGCTGGGTCGCACTGTTTCTCACCACCCCGATCGTTTTCTACAGTTGCGCCCCCTTCTTCAAAGGCGCCATGCGTGATCTGCGTACCCGCCACCTGACCATGGATGTCTCGGTGTCGCTGGCCATCGGCAGCGCCTACATCGCCGGGATCTGGACCTCGATCACCGGGGTCGGCGAACTGTATTTCGACGCCGTCGGCATGTTTGCCCTGTTCCTGCTCGCCGGGCGCTATCTGGAGCGCCGGGCCCGGGAACGCACGGCCGCCGCCACCGCGCAGTTGGTCAATCTGTTGCCCGCCTCGTGCCTGCGCCTGGCGACCGATGGCCAGAGCGAACGCATTCTGCTCAGCGAACTGCGCGTAGGTGACCAGGTGCTGGTCCATCCGGGCGCCATTCTTCCCGCTGACGGCAAGATCCTCGACGGCCAGTCAAGCGTCGACGAATCGCTGCTGACGGGCGAATACCTGCCGCAACCGCGAACCCTCGGCGATGCCGTTACCGCTGGCACCCTCAATGTCGAAGGCGCACTGACGGTCGAGGTCCAGGCCCTCGGCCAGGACACCCGCCTCTCGGCGATCGTGCGCCTGCTCGATCGCGCACAGGCCGAAAAACCACGCCTGGCGGAAATTGCCGATCGCGCCGCGCAATGGTTCCTGTTGCTGTCGTTGGTCGCTGCCGCCGCCATCGGCCTGCTGTGGTGGCAGCTCGACCCGTCCCGGGCCTTCTGGATAGTGCTGGCGATGCTCGTGGCGACCTGCCCCTGTGCCTTGTCCCTGGCCACTCCGACCGCCCTGACTGCAGCGACCGGCACCCTGCACAAACTCGGCCTGCTGCTGACCCGCGGCCATGTGCTGGAAGGCTTGAACCAGATCGACACGGTGATTTTCGACAAGACCGGCACTCTCACCGAAGGTCGCCTGGCATTACGTTCGATTCGCCCTCTCGGTGCGCTGGACAGCGATCAATGCCTGAGCCTCGCCGCCGCCCTGGAAAACCGCTCCGAACACCCGATCGCCCGAGCCTTCGGACGCGCGCCTCAGGCCGCCGACGAGGTTCACAGCACCCCGGGCCTTGGCCTCGAAGGCGTGGTCGGCTTGCAACGCCTGCGTATTGGCCAGCCCGGTTTTGTCTGCCAGCTCAGTGGCGCCGAAATACCCGTTATGCCTGATGAACCCGGGCAATGGCTGCTGCTCGGCGACAGTCAGGGACCGCTGGCCTGGCTGGTGCTCGACGACCGCTTGCGCGCTGATGCACCGGCGCTGCTGGCGGCTTGCAAGGCCCGAGGCTGGCGGACGCTGTTGCTGTCCGGCGACAGCTCGCCGATGGTCGCCAGTGTCGCCGCGCAACTGGGCATCGATGAAGCACAGGGCGGCTTGCGCCCTGACGATAAGCTGCAGGTCCTGCAACAACTGCATAAAGAAGGTCGCAAAGTGCTGATGCTGGGGGACGGAGTCAACGATGTGCCAGTCCTGGCCGCCGCCGACATCAGTGTCGCCATGGGTTCGGCCACCGACCTGGCGAAAACCAGCGCCGACGCCGTGCTGCTGTCCAATCGACTCGACGCACTGGTGCAGGCCTTCAGCCTGGCGCGCCGCACCCGTCGGGTGATTATCGAGAACCTGCTGTGGGCTGCGCTGTACAATGGCCTCATGTTGCCGTTCGCCGCGCTCGGCTGGATCACCCCGGTGTGGGCTGCTGTCGGCATGTCCATCAGTTCGTTGACCGTGGTGTTGAACGCCCTGCGCCTGACCCGCCTGCCCGGCGCGCCGGATGCCCACGCCACGCCAGAAACCCGCCCGCTGCCGGCCTGAGCCGCGCGAGCATGGAGTCCAGATGCCAGCTCTCTACGTGATGATCCCGGCCGCCCTGCTGCTCGTAGCCATCGCCGTCTACATTTTCTTCTGGGCGGTGGACAGCGGCCAGTACGACGACCTTGACGGCCCGGCCCACAGCATCCTCTTCGACGATCAGGACCCGAAGCACACCGCTGCCGTCGACGAGGCCAGCGGCCATCCGGCCAAACCGGACGACAAGGCGCCACCCCATGCTTGAACTGGCGCCACTGCTGGTGTCTGCGGTAATTCTCGGCCTGCTCGGCGGCGGGCATTGCCTGGGTATGTGTGGCGGCCTGATGGGCGCGTTGACCCTGGCGATTCCCAAGGAACAGCGCAGCCGCCGCTTTCGCCTGTTGCTGGCCTACAACCTGGGGCGAATCCTCAGTTATGCCTGCGCCGGATTGCTCATCGGCCTGGCCGGCTGGGCGGTGGCCAACAGCCCGGCGGCGTTGATAATGCGCGTGCTCGCCGGCCTGCTGCTGATCGCCATGGGCCTGTACCTGGCCGGCTGGTGGAGCGGCCTGACCCGCATCGAAAGCCTCGGTCGCGGCCTGTGGCGACATATCCAGCCCGTGGCGAACAAACTGCTGCCGGTGTCGAGCGTACCCCGTGCGTTATTGCTGGGCGCTCTCTGGGGCTGGCTGCCTTGCGGCCTGGTTTACAGCACATTGCTGTGGTCAGCCAGCCAGGGCAATGCCCTGGACAGCGCATTGTTGATGCTCGCCTTCGGGCTGGGTACCTGGCCGGTGTTGCTCGCCACCGGCCTGGCCGCCGAACGCGTCACGGCGCTGTTGCGCAAACGCAGCGTGCGCATGGCCGGCGGGTTGCTGGTGATGCTGTTCGGCATCTGGACCTTGCCGGGGCCGCATCAGCATTGGTTGATGGGGCATTAAAGGGCAAGATCTTTTGACGTTTAGACTTTGATGCAAGTCAAGATGCCCAACCGCTCCGCCCACTAGACTAGCCGAAAAATGCCAGTCCACCCGGGGGGAACGCCCGCATGATGCTCGACGCCATTCGTTGGGACACCGATCTGATCCACCGCTATGACCTTGCGGGACCGCGCTACACCTCCTACCCGACCGCCATGCAATTCAACCCTCAGGTGGGCAGCTTCGACCTGTTCCATGCGCTGCGTGAGAGCCGCAAGGCCCAGCGACCTCTGTCGCTGTACGTACACGTGCCGTTTTGCGCGAACATCTGCTACTACTGCGGCTGCAACAAAGTCATCACCAAGGACCGCGGCCGTGCGGCCCCCTATTTGCAGCGCCTGGAGCAGGAAATCCAGCTGATCGCCCGCCATCTGGACCCCACGCAAAAAGTCGAGCAACTGCATTTCGGTGGTGGCACTCCGACCTTTCTCAGCCACGACGAACTGCGCCAGCTGATGACGCATCTGCGCAAACACTTCAACCTGCTCGATGACGACTCTGGCGACTACGGCATCGAAATCGACCCTCGCGAGGCCGATTGGTCGACCATGGGCCTGCTGCGCGAGTTGGGCTTCAATCGGGTCAGTATCGGCCTGCAAGACCTTGACCCCGCCGTACAGCGCGCGGTCAATCGCATGCAAAGCCTGGAAGAAACCCGTGCGGTGATCGACGCAGCCCGCACCCTGCAGTTTCGCTCGATCAACATTGACCTGATCTACGGCCTGCCGAAACAGACGCCGGAGAATTTCGCCCGCACCGTCGAAGAAGTCATCAGCCTGCAACCGGATCGCCTGTCGGTATTCAATTACGCGCACCTGCCGGAGCGCTTCATGCCACAACGACGGATCAACGTCGCCGAACTGCCAAGCCCGACACAGAAACTGGAGATCCTGCAACGCACCATCGAACAGCTGACCGCTGCCGGTTACCGCTACATCGGCATGGACCACTTCGCCCTGCCCGACGATGAACTGGCGATCGCCCAGGAGGAGTCAACCCTGCAACGCAACTTCCAGGGTTACACCACCCATGGTCATTGCGACTTGATCGGCCTGGGCGTATCGGCCATCAGTCAGATCGGCGACCTTTACTGCCAGAACAGCAGCGACCTGAGCGAGTACCAGAACGCACTCGCTTCATCGCAGCTGGCAACCAGCCGCGGCCTGCTGTGCGACGCCGACGATCGCCTGCGGCGCGCGGTCATCCAGCAATTGATCTGCCAATTCAGCCTGGAATTCAGCGAGATCGAGCAGGTGTTCAACATCGATTTTCAAGGCTACTTCGGCGAGCTCTGGCCGCAACTGCAGGACATGGCCAACGACGGGCTGATCGAACTCGATAGCGACCGAATCACAGTATTGCCTGCCGGGCGACTGTTGGTGCGCTCAGTGTGTATGGTCTTCGATGCATACCTTGCACAACACGGCTATCAGCGGTTTTCACGAGTCATCTAGACTGGCGTGACAAAACCGCCACAGGCTGGCCTCAATGTCCTTGGGTGGGTTACCCTTACACCTAATGTGTGATTTCCCACAAGGATTGAAGAAATGTCCGAGCCAGTCAAACTGCGCACCCACACTCAGGCACACTGCAAGGACTGCAGCCTCGCGCCTCTCTGCCTGCCACTTTCGCTGAATCTGGAAGACATGGATGCGCTGGACGACATTGTCAAACGGGGCCGCCCGCTGAAAAAGGGCGAGTTTCTGTTCCGCCAGGGCGATACCTTTGATTCCGTCTACGCGGTACGCTCCGGCGCCCTGAAAACGTTCAGCCTCAGTGATTCCGGCGAAGAGCAGCTCACCGGTTTCCATCTGCCAAGCGAATTGGTCGGCCTGTCAGGCATGGACACCGAAAAGCATCCGGTATCGGCACAAGCCCTGGAGACGACCTCGGTCTGTGAAATTCCGTTCGAACGCCTCGATGAACTGGCCATGCAACTGCCACAACTGCGTCGCCAATTGATGCGTGTGATGAGCCGCGAGATCCGTGACGACCAGCAGATGATGCTGCTGCTGTCGAAAAAGACCGCCGACGAGCGCATCGCCACTTTCCTCGTTAATCTCTCGGCGCGCTTTCGTGCCCGGGGCTTTTCTGCCAATCAGTTCCGCCTGAGTATGTCGCGCAACGAAATCGGCAACTACCTGGGCCTGGCCGTGGAGACCGTTTCCCGCGTCTTTACGCGCTTCCAGCAGAACGAATTGATCGCCGCCGAAGGCAAGGAGATCCACATCCTTGATCCTATCGAGCTCTGCGCCCTGGCCGGTGGCTCGGTGGATAGCTGATACAAATCATTGCGGCTGAGCGAAACGGTTCAGCCGCCGTTATACTGCGCCGTTTGCAGCCCTGCCAGGACTCTTCGATAATGGTCTTCGACTCTTTCGACATCAAATCCCTTATCCGCCCGGTCATCGACTTTCCGAAACCAGGCGTGATCTTCCGCGACATTACCCCGCTGTTCCAGTCGCCAACGGCCCTGCGCCTGGTGATGGACAGTTTCGCCCACCGTTACGTCGAGGCCGACTTCACCCACATCGGCGCCATGGATGCCCGCGGCTTCCTGATCGGCTCGGTGCTGGCTTATCAGCTGAACAAGCCGTTGGTGCTGTTCCGCAAGCAAGGAAAGCTGCCGGCCGACGTACTCGCCGAGGGCTATGCCACCGAGTACGGCGAAGCGTTCCTTGAAGTGCACGCCGACAGCCTCTGTGAAGGCGACTCGGTGGTGATGTTCGATGACCTGATCGCCACCGGTGGCACCCTGATTGCGGCGGCAAACCTGATCCGTCGCATGGGCGCACGGGTGCACGAGGCAGCGGCGATTATCGATCTGCCGGAGCTGGGCGGGTCCCAGCGCCTGGAAGACATGGGCATCCCGACTTTCTGCCTGACGCAGTTTGCGTTGAGCGATAAGTAAGCGGCGCCTGGACTGCCCTCTTCGCGAGCAAGCCCGCTCCCACAGGTTCTCTGGTGTACATCAGTAGTGTGAACGACCAAGCCCCTGTGGGAGCGGGCTTGCTCGCGAAGCGGGCAGTACAGACACCACACCTACAAGATCAATCAAAGCCCCATCTGCTTGCTGATGATCTCGTTCATCACTTCCCGCGTCCCGCCGCCAATCGACAGGATCCGGTTATCCCGATACAGCCGCTCCACCAGACTCTCGCGCATATACCCTGAACCACCGAGGATCTGCACCGCATCGGTAACGATCCGGTCCGCCGTGTCCGTGGCAAAATTCTTGGCCATGGATATTTCCTTGATGACACTCTGCCCCACCGCCATTTTCGCCGCCTGGCGATAGGTGAACTCCCGGGACACTTCCAGGGCCGTAGCCATCTCGGCGAGGCGATGCTTGATCACCTGGAACTTGCCAATCGGTTTGCCAAAGGCTTCGCGTTGACGCGCCCATTTCAGGCTTTCCTCAAGCGCAAGCTGCGCGGTCATGTTGGCCATCAGCGCCAGGGCCAGTCGCTCGCTCTGGAAGTTACCCATGATGCAGGCGAAGCCCATGTTCTCACCGCCGATCAAATTGCCTGCTGGCACCCTGCAATCGTCGAAGAACAGCTCAGCGGTGTCCGACGCCCACCAGCCCATTTTCTTCAACTGGCGGCCCACAGTGAAACCTGGCGTACCCTTCTCGATCAGTAACAGACTGATGCCGCCAAAACCTGGAGCCCCGGTGCGCACCGCAACTGTGTAGAAGTCGGCACGCACGCCGCTGGTGATAAAGGTTTTGCTGCCACTGACGCGGTAGCAATCGCCGTCACGCACGGCGCGGGTTTGCAGATTGGCGACGTCGGAGCCACCACCGGGTTCGGTTACGGCCAAGGCACTGACTTTCTCCCCGGCCAGCACCTGCGGCACCACTCGGTCGCGAACTTCAGGTCGGGCCCATTTGAGTATCGGCGGCAGGCCGATATCCAGCGAACCGAGCCCCGCCACCAGGCCGCCAGAGCCACAGCGCATCAACTCTTCGCTGGCGGCGATCTTGGCGAACAGATCGCCTTCATGGCTCCCACCCAGGACCTCGGGGTAGCCGATGCCGAGTATTCCCGCCGCGCCGGCCTTGAGGTAGAGATCACGGGGAAAGCTTTCGGCTTCTTCCCACTGGTCGATGTCAGGAAGAATCTCGCGCTCGACGAAACGTCTGACGCTGTCACGGACCAATTGGTGGCTGGGGTCGAAGTATTCCTGCAAGGCAGACATCGGCGAACTCCACTGAAGGGTTCAGTGAAGTTAACCGAGCGCTTGCTTGGTTTTCAACTGGATTTGTGTGAAACAGCGCAACCGAGTCGCCTGCATCGCTAGCAAGCCAGCCCCTACAGTAACTCTGGCAGTTCATGCTAGTACGAACACCAAAGAACCTGTGGGAGCTGGCCTGCCAGCGATCGCGTCGGCCGGGCCAACACCAATTACAGAGTGATCGGCTTACGCCCGGCAAACGAATGCGCCAGCGTCCCGCCATCCACCAGCTCCAGTTCACCGCCCAGCGGCACGCCATGGGCGATACGCGAAGCGATCAGGCCTTTGCTGCTCAGCAGTTGGGCAATGTAGTGCGCCGTAGCCTCGCCTTCCACCGTCGGATTGGTCGCGAGAATGACTTCGGCAAAGGTGCCAGCCTCTTCGATGCGCGCCATCAACTGCGGGATTCCGATAGCCTCCGGCCCCAGCCCGTCGAGTGGTGACAAGTGACCCTTGAGCACGAAGTAACGACCACGGAAACCTGTCTGCTCCACCGCATATACATCCATCGGCCCTTCCACCACACACAGTAAAGTGTCGTCACGCCGGGTGTCGGCACATTGCGGGCACAGGTCGTCTTCGGTCAGCGTGCGGCACAAGCGACAGTGCCCGACCCCTTCCATGGCCTGGCTGAGGGCCAGCGCCAGCCGCGAGCCGCCGCTGCGATCACGTTCGAGCAACTGCAACGCCATGCGCTGGGCGGTTTTCTGACCCACCCCCGGCAACGTTCGCAGGGCATCGATCAGTTGGCGAATCAAAGGGCTGAAGCTCATGGTGAAAAAGTCCGACAAAACAACGAGACGCGGTTTATACCCGCGCCTCTGATTTGCGTCAAATTACTGCGTTGAATATCAATCCCGGCAGACTCGCACCACCAGCTTGCCGAAGTTGCGCCCTTCCAGCAGGCCAATGAACGCTTCGGGCGCCTGCTCCAGCCCATCGACCACGTCCTCGCGGAACTTCACCTTGCCATCGCGCACCCACGATGCCATGGCGCTGAGGAATTCCGGCTGGCGATCGCCGTAGTCATCGAACACGATAAAACCCTGGATACGCACGCGCTTGGTCAGCAGCGTGCGCTGCAACAGGGGCAAACGGTCCGGTCCGCTCGGTGCTTCATGGGCATTGTAGGAAGCAATCAGGCCGCACAGCGGAATCCGCGCCTTGGCATTGAGCAGCGGCACCACCGCATCGAAGACCTTGCCGCCAACGTTTTCATAGTAGATGTCGATTCCGTTACCGCAGGCCTTGGCCAGCTCATCGGCAAAGTCCGGGCTCTTGTGGTCGACACAGGCATCAAAGCCCAGCTCTTCGACGACATAACGGCACTTGTCCGCACCACCGGCGACGCCAACCACGCGCAGGCCCTTGATCTTCGCCACCTGGCCGACCACCGAGCCCACGGCGCCGGATGCGGCCGCGACGACCAGGGTCTCGCCGGACTTGGGCTGACCGATGTCCATCAGGCCCATATAGGCAGTCATGCCCGGCATGCCGAGCACGCCCAAAGCCATCGATGGACTGGGCAATCCCGAAGGCACCGGGATGATGCTGCGCCCGTCGCTGATGCTATGGCTTTGCCAGCCTGTGGCACCGACCACCAGATCACCTTCCTGGAACTTGGGATTGAGCGAGCGCTCGACCCGGCTGACGGCGCCACCGGTCATCACTTCGCCGATTTCCACTGGCGCTGCGTAGGACGGCGCGTCACTCATGCGACCACGCATGTAGGGATCCAGAGACAGGTAGACGGTCTTGAGCAGCACCTGACCGTCAGTCAGGTCCGGCAGTGCCACCCGCTCCAGACGGAAGTTCTCCGGCGTCGGCGCACCTGTCGGGCGCGAGGCCAGGACAATGCGTTGATTGAGGGTCATGGGGTCGGACATGGTGGCGTCTCCTTTGATCGATGGGATTCGGTGATATAGGGAGCAGACCTTTGTAAGGGTATCGCGTTCGATGTTTCTGGAGTAAGACCGGGGAGACTTCTTCGCGAGCAAGCCCGCTCCCACAGGGATCACCGCAACCCTCCAACAGCCGGAAACAAAAATGCCAGGCGCGATGCCTGGCATTTTTTGTATCTCATCTGTCGCCTGAAGGCGAATCAGAATGGCAGTTTCATGCCCGGTGGCAATTGCATGCCGGCGGTCATGCTGCCCATTTTTTCCTGGCTGTTGGCTTCGATCTTGCGCACGGCGTCGTTGACGGCGGCGGCTACGACTGCTTCGAGCATTTCCTTGTCGTCTTCGCTCAGGCCTTCGACCAGGCTCGGGTCGATGCTCACGCTCTTGACGTCGTGACGACCGGTCATGACCACGGTGACCATATCGCCACCGGCTTTACCGGTGACTTCGGCGTTGGCCAGTTCTTCCTGCATCTTGGCCATTTTTTCCTGCATCTGCTGCGCCTGCTTCATCAGGCCGGCCATGCCACCTTTCATCATGGGAATCACCTCAAAAGTACTTGGATCAAAACAGCGCCCGGCCGATCGGCCGAGCGCTTTCAGTTATTAGCCCTGAGTGACCAGAGCGTCGACAGGTTCAATAGTATCGTTACGGATCACCGCACCGAACTGCTGCATCATTTGCTGGATGAACGGATCACCGTGGATCGATTCTTCCGCCTCGCGCTGACGGTCGGCGCGCCGGCGCGAAGCCGCCTGTGCCGGGGTTTCCTGCTCGGGCTTGATCAGCTCGATGCTCAGGGTCAGCGTGCGTTGATGATACTGGTTCAATGCTTCGTTAAGACGGCGCTGCTGGGTCGCGTTGAACAAGGCGCTGTGGGCCGGGTCCAGGTGCATCAGCCAATTGTCGCCATCCACCGCGATCAGCGTGCAGTTGGCGGCAATGCTGCCGGTCATGCCGGAAATCGGCAGTTTCGGGAACAGCTCCAGCCATTGCAGGGCCAGGCCGGTGGCCGGCATCGCGGCGGGCTCAGGCTCGGGCTCCGGCGCAGGGTCAGCGGCATGCTCGCTGGCCAACTCGTCAAGGTAACTGTAGGCCGAATCCATGTCCGGCTCGATGTAGTCTTCGTCCAGCGGGGGCTCGTCATCCAGATCCATGCCTGGCGTGGCGGCGTCGACCTGGGCGACCGTTGGCTCAGGAATTGGCGTGGCGGCCCACTCCGGCGCATCCGGCACCACGCTGTCCGGCGTCGGTAACGGCATAGGCGGCAACTCGGGCTGCTCGCTCGCGGTTTCCAGAACCGGTTCGACCGCTGGCTGCTGAACGGGGGCAGGCTCGACCGGGTCGTTCCACGGCAGGTCGATAACTTCCTCGACCACGACCGCTTCAACCACGGGCTCGGGCACCACGACCGGTGCAGGTGCAGGTGCAGGTGCAGCAGGTTCAGGCACGGCAGCCGTTGCCACCACTGGTTCAACGGGCGCAGCCGCCACCGGTTCGACCGCCGCGGCGACTACCGGCGCAGTCACCTGCGCGGCAGCCACGGATTTGGCGGAATCAACTGTGGCCTGGCTGATCCCCACTGGCTTTAGTGGCTGTCTCGGGGCATCTGCGGTGTCTGCCGGGCGGAAGGCCAGCATCCGCAGCAGGACCATTTCGAAGCCACCTCGCGGATCCGGTGCCAGTGGCAGGTCGCGACGACCGATCAGGCCCATCTGGTAGTAGAACTGCACGTCTTCGGCCGGCAGAGCCTGGGCCAGGGCCAGCACCCGGTCGCGGTCGCCGTGACCGTTGTCGACGCCTTCGGGCAGGGCCTGGGCGATGGCGACACGATGCAATACGTTGAGAATTTCCGACAGCACGCCATTCCAGTCCGGACCTTGTTCAGCCAGGTGACGCACCGCTTCAAGCAAAGCCTTGGCATCACCTTCGATCAGCGCATGCAGGACGTCATAGACCTGACCGTGATCGAGAGTCCCGAGCATCGCCCGCACATCGGTGGCCATGACCTTGCCTTCCCCGAAGGCAATCGCCTGGTCGGTCAGACTCATGGCATCGCGCATCGAACCATCGGCAGCGCGGCCGAGCAGCCACAGCGCGTCGTCTTCAAATGGCACGTTCTCGACCCCGAGGACGTGGGTCAGATGCTCGACCACACGCTCCGGCGTCATGTTCTTCAAGGAGAACTGCAGGCACCGCGAGAGAATCGTTGCAGGAAGTTTCTGCGGATCTGTAGTGGCCAGAATGAACTTGACGTAGGGTGGCGGCTCTTCGAGCGTTTTGAGCAGTGCATTGAACGAATGACTGGAGAGCATGTGCACTTCGTCGATCAGGTAGACCTTGAATCGACCACGGCTCGGGGCGTATTGCACGTTATCGAGCAACTCGCGGGTGTCTTCGACCTTGGTGCGGCTCGCGGCGTCGATCTCGATCAGGTCGACAAAGCGCCCCTCATCGATCTCCCGGCACACCGAGCACTCGCCGCAGGGCGTGGAAGTGATACCTGTCTCACAGTTCAGGCATTTGGCAATGATCCGCGCAATGGTAGTCTTGCCGACCCCGCGGGTCCCGGTAAACAGGTACGCGTGGTGCAGTCGCTGGCTGTCCAAGGCATTGATCAGAGCCTTGAGCACATGGGTCTGGCCGACCATTTCGCGGAACGAGCGCGGACGCCATTTACGTGCAAGAACCTGATAACTCATCGAAAACCGTCGCAACGAAAGAAGCAGAAGCGGCTAATGCTAGCGGAGCAAGGCACAAATTGCATCCGGTGCGCTCCTCAATTCTGGCTAAGCTTCACTTTGCGGACATTTAACGGGGTGTTTATGCGGCTGGTGCTGGGGGCAATGCTGTTAATCAGCCTGGACGGCATGGCCGCGGACGCACCCTTGCGTTTCGTGGTGCCCGATAGCTGGGCCATGCCCATGATGCAGTTTGAACAAGATCGCCCGACCCAGGGCATCCTGCATGACCTGATGCTCAGCCTCGCGACCCAGGTCGGCTTGCCTGCCGAATTCCACGTACTGCCTCGCGGCCGGATACAAACCGCCATGGAGCATGGCGAAGTCGATGTGCGCTGCTACGTTGTGCAAACATGGCTGACCGACCAGCCAGGCGATTACAGCTGGAGCATCCCGCTCTTCACTCAGCCCGACCTGCTCGTCTCCCGACAAGCTTCGACTGCCCCGATAAACCCGGCGGACTTGTCGGCACAACCCATTGGCACCGTACTACGTTACAGCTACCCGACCCTGCAACCACTGTTCGACGCCAAGCGCCTGGAGCGTGACGACGCGCGCAATCAGCAGTTGGTGCTGGACAAGCTTTTGGCCGGACGCAATCGCTATGCCGTCAGCAATCAATGGAGCCTGGACTGGTTCAATCAGCGCCTGTTGCCGCAACAGCAGTTAAAAGCCGTGGCAGAACTGCAGGAGTTGAAACTGGGCTGTTATGTGCGCAACGACCCAAAATTGCCCGTGCAGCGCATTCTGGGCACACTGATGCGGATGAAGAAGTCCGGAGAGATTGACGACATTGTCCGGCTCTATATCGGTGGCGAGCCAAAGACCGCACCGTAACCCTTGTGAGCTAGCGTCGATTTTCAGAGCGTCACGGCGGCGGCACGAAGAGCCGTTGTCCAAGCCTTGCGATCTGAACCCTCAAGCCGCCATCAGGTTATTCATTCGTCGCCATCGTCAGCGTCAGCGTCAGCGCCATCTTCATCTTCATCTTCATCTTCATCTACCGGTGTGATAACTCCGCTGCCGCCATGGACAAACGACCGACAACCTTCGTTGAAGGATTGAGAGGCGTCGCTGCAGGATTCCTCATCGTCAACCCCTTCTTCTTTGGCCCAGTCATACCCTTCCTGATGCCCTGAGCAGTCATCTGTACATTTGTAGGTATCAAACTTATCAGCGAAAGCAATTGAGCTACCCTGCATCGATACAAGCAACGCAACTGCATAAAATATCTTCATCGTTAATCTCGTAATGCAGTGTAAAAACCAGTAAAGCACCTCAACACGAAAGCCGCTGGATATGGCTCGATGCCGAATAGCCGGGGGCTTGCCGCATAGATCGCAGGAGATATTTATAGAGGGAGACTGCCAGCGTCGCAACTGGTCACAGTGCCTTTTCGACTCGGGACAAAGTTGCAGTGCATTGCTTACAGTTTCGTAGAATGCCATGCCCCCGGACATACCAATATGTCGTCATCAGTGTGCGAGCATGGTTTGAGCGCGGACAATACTGAGTGCCAGCACAATGCACCATTCAGGCGTACATGAACGCTGTCGTACTTCGAAGAATTTTTTTACTGAGAAATCCTTGTAGAACCAAGGACTGGAGATAGGTGGTAACCCCACCAGCCACACCCCGGCACACAATGTTCCCGCTGTGGCTGCTGCCTTCCGGCTCTGACCAGGTTCACGGGTAATCGTTGCGGGGGGACCGATGGGGTCACCATAACGACGCTCACCTGTCGGCGAGCCGCGCCATTGTACCTATCTGAGACGAAGTTACAACTGTTCGGACGGATTAAAAAAAATGAGGCGCTTCAAGGACATGCGCAGAAGTGGAAAGATCGTCCGAACGCGGCCCGCACGACGGCTGCGCCTACAGATCCTGCAGCACCTCGTCCGCCCTGCCGCCCTCCTGCTGGATCACCAGGTGGATGAAGTGCAGCTTGGCGATCACCGCCGGCGGCAGCACGAATGGATAGAAATCCGGCTGCCCCATGCTGCGGGACAGTTCGTTGAGCATTCCGGCCAGTTCGATCCATGCGTTGACGAACGCCAGAAATGCCGCGCCCCCGGGGTGTTGCGGGTCGTAAAGGGTGCCAGGCGCAAACGGCTGGAAGTCGAGATCCAGCTCCCTGGCACTCATGCCGAATCCCAGTGCCGTGTCCACCGCGTCCATCATGTGCAGGTAGTGCGCCCAGGTTTCCGCCCAGTCTTCCCATGGGTGCATGGTGGCGTAGGCGCTGACGTAATGCTGTGGCCAGTCCGGCGGTGCGCCCTGCTGATAATGCCGCTCGAGCGCATCGGTGTAGCTCGTACGCTCGTCGCCGAACAGCCCGCGAAACGCCTCCAGCCAATAGCTGCCTCCGATCAGCCGATCCCAGTAGTAATGCCCGACCTCGTGACGAAAATGCCCGAGCAGCGTGCGATAGGGCTCGTGCATCTGCACCCGCACCTGTTCGCGGTGAACGTCGTCGGCTTCGTTGATATCAAGGGTGATCAGGCCGTTGGCATGCCCGGTGGTGGGCGGTTTGCCGTCGAGGTCGACGCCGATAAAATCGAACGCCAGCCCGGCCGTTTCGTCCACGGTTTTCGGGATGACCTGCAGGCCCAGGCTGATCAGTTGCGCGACCAGCCGTCGTTTCGCGGTTTCGACCTTGCACCAGCGTTCGTGATTTTGCGCGATCGTCAGGTCGGGAATGGTGCGGTTCAGGCTGCAGGCGATGCACAGCAGGTCGCGACCGGTGTCCGGGAGCAACCAATTGCACGCAGCGGGCGAATCGAGGTTGGCACAGCGGCGGAACAAGCCCGCTTCGGGGTCGGCATCAAGTAACCAGTTGTCCGGCTGAACGCCGGGCTGCAGCGAGGATAGACGGCCGAGCTGTGGCTGATAGCCCAGGGCGGCCGAACAGGCCAGGCACTGACTGTTGCGGAAAAACAGCGACTGCCCGCAACGACAGGGCCAGACCTTGCTGTTGCGCGAATTTTGCGCCGTGAAGGGGGCGCTGATTCGCGAAGTCAGCTGTTCGAAAAAACGGTGCATGGCGATCTCTCCCTGGGGCTTGCCAAGACTAGATCATTGCGGTGAGCGGATCGTTCCCACGCTTTTTTGTGGGAATACTGCCTCGGACGCCCCGCGACCGCTGTGACGCGTTCCCACGCGAGCGTGGGAACGATCAATTACACAGAAATGCCGTGGGTCTGCAGAAAACCGACAAACGCTTCTTCGTCCAGCACTTTCAATCCCAGCTCATTGGCCTTGGTCAGCTTCGACCCGGCACCGGGACCGGCAACCACGCAGTGAGTCTTGGCCGACACCGAGCCTGCGACCTTGGCTCCCAGGCTTTCGAGTTTGTCCTTGGCGACATCGCGGCTCATCAACTCCAGCGAGCCGGTCAGGACCCAGGTCTGCCCGGCCAGCGGTAAACCTTCGACGACTTTCTTTTCGCTTTGCCAGTGCATGCCGAAAGCGGCCAGCTGCTGCTCGGCGGCCTGCGCCAATCGGCGATTCTCTTCGACTGCAAAGAACTCTCGAACCGAATTGGCCTGCTTCTCCGGCAGCGCCTGGCGCATGTCCAGCCAGTCCGCGTCGATTACCCCTTGCAGGGAGCCGAACCTGTCGGCCAGTTTCTGTGCCCCGCCCGGCCCTACCGAGGGAATGTGCAACTTGTCGAGAAAACCACCCAGGGTGGTGCTGGCGGCGAACTCGGCGCCCAGCTCGCCCTGATCCTGAATCTGCAAACCATGTTTGAGCAGGTCGGCGATCACTTGCTGGTTGTGGGCATCCTCGAAGAAGCTGTGGATCTCGTGAGCAACTTCCAGACCGACATCCGGCAAGTACGTCAGCACTTGAGGCAAGGCTTGCTGCACTCGCTCCAGCGAGCCCAGCGAGCGCGCCAGGACCTTGGCCGTTTCTTCGCCGACGTCGGGAATCCCGAGGGCGTAGATGAATCGAGCCAGACCTGGCTTCTTGCTGTCTTCAATGGCGCCCAGCAGCTTGTTGCTCGATACCTCGGCGAAACCCTCCAGGTCGACAATGTCGTCGAACTTCAGGGCATACAGATCAGCGGGCGAACTCACCAGACCTTCATCCACGAGCTGCTCGACGCTCTTGTCGCCCAGGCCTTCGATGTCCATGGCACGGCGGGACACGAAGTGAATGATTGCCTGTTTGAGTTGCGCACCACAGGCCAGCCGACCGACACAGCGGTACACCGCACCTTCGCTGACGGTCTCGCGGCCTTTGCTGCGCTTGACCAGTTGCGTGCGTTCGACATGGGAGCCGCACACCGGGCACTGCTCGGGAATCTGCACCGGTCGCGCATTCTCCGGGCGGCGCTCGGTGACCACTTGCACCACTTGCGGGATCACGTCGCCGGCGCGGCGGATGATCACCGTGTCGCCGATCATCAGACCCAGGCGCGCCACTTCATCCATGTTGTGCAGCGTGGCGTTGGCCACGGTGACGCCCGCGACCTTGACCGGTTTCAGACGCGCCACTGGCGTGACAGCGCCGGTGCGGCCGACCTGGAATTCCACATCGAGCAGCTCGGTGAGTTCTTCCATGGCCGGGAATTTATGCGCGATGGCCCAACGCGGTTCGCGGGCACGAAAACCCAACTCACGCTGCGAGGCAATGCTGTTGACCTTGAACACCACGCCATCGATTTCATAGGGCAATGCATTGCGGCGTTCGCCGATATCGCGGTAGTAGTCCAGGCACTCGTCGATGCCGTGCGCCAGCTTCAGTTCATGGCTGATGGGCATGCCCCAGTCTTTCAGCTGCTGCAGATTACCGATGTGCGTATCGGCGATATCCGCGGATACCTGGCCGATGCCGTAGCAGCAGAATTCCAGCGGGCGGTTGGCGGTGATCTTCGAATCCAGCTGGCGCAAGCTCCCCGCCGCCGCGTTGCGCGGGTTGGCGAAAGTCTTGCCGCCGACTTCCAGTTGCGTGGCGTTGAGCCGCTCGAAACCAGACTTGGACATGAATACTTCACCGCGCACTTCAAGGGTCGCCGGCCAGCCGGTGCCCTGCAGCTTGAGCGGGATATTGCGTACGGTGCGCACGTTGACGCTGATGTCTTCACCCGTGGTGCCGTCGCCACGTGTCGCGCCGCGTACCAGCACGCCATCCTGATACAACAGGCTGACCGCCAGGCCGTCGAGCTTCGGTTCGCAGCTGTACTCCACCGCAGCGCCGCCACCGAACAGATCACCGGCCGGCAGATCCAGACCTTCGGTCACCCGGCGATCGAACTCGCGCATGTCGGTTTCTTCGAAGGCGTTGCCAAGGCTGAGCATCGGTACTTCGTGACGCACCTGGGTGAACGCCGACAACGCCGCACTGCCCACTCGCTGGGTCGGCGAATCGCTGGTGACCAGCTCCGGATTGGCCGCTTCAAGGGCTTTGAGCTCATGGAACAAGCGATCGTACTCGGCGTCCGGGATGCTCGGTTCGTCGAGGACGTGGTAGCGATAGTTGTGCTGATTCAGCTCAGCTCGCAATTCTAGAATGCGGTTTTTCGCGGCGGTCATGGGTGTTCTCTCTTAAAGCAAAAGAGCAGCCGAGGCTGCTCTAATCTTATCTGCGATCTCTTGCCTTTATCGTTTCTGGGTCAAGGCGCGGCGTTCGAACTCGACGATGCGCTGACGGTAATGCTCGATCGTCTGGGCGGTCAGTACGCTGCGCTGGTCGTCCTTCAGTTCGCCGTTCAGCTCCTGGGACAGTTTGCGCGCCGCTGCCACCATCACATCGAAGGCTTGCTTGGGATGACGCGGGCCGGGCAGACCGAGGAAGAAGCTCACCGCCGGCGTGCTGAAGTGGTCGATGTCGTCCAGATCGAATACGCCAGGCTTGACCGCGTTGGCCATGGAGAACAGCACTTCGCCGTTACCTGCCATGCTTTCGTGGCGATGGAAGATGTCCATTTCGCCAAAGCGCAGACCGCTTTCCAGAATGTTCTGCAACAATGCCGGGCCCTTGAAGCCGGCGGCGTCACGGCAGATCACACTGATCACCAGCACTTCTTCGGCTTGCGCCTGGTCTTTTTCGCTGGCCGAACCACCCACCTTGGTGTCATCCGGGAAATCGTCGTCACGGCTGCTGAAGCTCGGGCCGCCGTCCAGGTCCAGGCTGAGGTTCATGTCGCCCTGGGAAGGCTCGCCGTGCCCACGCTTGCCACGCTTGGAACCCGACTCGCGAGGTTCACGGGCCGGCATGCTCACCGACGGCAGATCCTGCTCGTCGAACTGCGGCTCTTTATGCGTATCCAGCACGCGCGGCGGGCCCAACAGCTCGGCGCTGGTGTCCTCGTCGGGCAGATTGGACAGATTTCGATCCAGGCGGAATTTCAGTTTTCCCTTG
Organism: Pseudomonas sp. PDM31; assembly: GCF_019218965.1. NCBI lineage: Bacteria > Pseudomonadati > Pseudomonadota > Gammaproteobacteria > Pseudomonadales > Pseudomonadaceae > Pseudomonas > Pseudomonas sp. PDM31. The sequence goes on from NZ_JAHUWS010000005.1 coordinate 313,760, forward strand.
CCACCGCGCATGCGGCGCCAGCCATCGAAAAGAATACCGGCAATGACAATGATGCCGATGACGATCAGCCACTCGCGCAGACCGATTTCCATGTAATCCCGTGCCTCTATAAAAAATGCTGAAAAATAAGGGGTTTACAACCTGTAAACCGCTTTAAAACGTGGCGCCAACTCTATGTTCTGACAGGCGTTTTGCCCACGTATACGAAAAATTGACATTAAACTAGCACGACCAAAGGCAACTTTACACCGTCTACCACCTTGGCTTGCGCGAATATGTCGAATTGCCAGCAAGTCAAAACCAGTAAAAAAGTCCGATAGACCGCAATTCCCGTCCTTCAACCTGCGGTTCAGGCGTCCACCATCGCCATCGCCTCCTCGACATCTACCGCCACCAGACGCGAACAACCGGGTTCATGCATCGTCACCCCCATCAGTTGATCGGCCATTTCCATGGCGATCTTGTTGTGGGTGATGTAGATGAATTGCACCGTCTGCGACATTTCTTTGACCAGCCTTGCGTAGCGTCCAACGTTAGCGTCATCCAGTGGTGCGTCAACTTCATCGAGCATGCAGAACGGCGCCGGGTTCAACTTGAAGATCGCAAAAACCAGGGCCAATGCGGTCAGGGCTTTTTCGCCACCGGAGAGCAAATGGATGGTGCTGTTCTTCTTCCCGGGCGGTTGCGCCATGATTGTCACCCCTGTATCGAGTAGATCTTCGCCCGTCAGTTCCAAATACGCGCGTCCTCCACCGAAAACTTTTGGGAAAAGCGCCTGTAAACCGCCGTTGATCTGATCAAAGGTATCCTTGAAGCGGTTGCGGGTTTCCTTGTCGATCTTGCGAATCACGTTCTCGAGCGTCTCGAGGGCTTCGACCAGATCGGCGTCCTGGGCATCCAGATAACGTTTACGCTCCGATTGTTGCTGGTATTCGTCGATGGCCGCGAGGTTGATCGCGCCCAGGCGCTGAATCCGCGCGGCAATGCGCTCAAGCTCTTCTTCGGCGTCTTTCTCGCTGGCCTCGGGCGTCAGCGTGGCGAGCACGCCATGCAGGTCGTAACCGTCTTCCAGCAATTGATCCTGCAAAGTCTTGCGGCGCACGGTCAGGGCCTGCCATTCCATGCGCTGCTGCTCGAGCTGGCCGCGGATCAGCTGCGATTGCTGCTCGGCCTGGTTGCGGCGTTTCTCGGCGTCGCGCAATTCGCGGTCGGCGTCTTCGAGAGCGATCTGTGCGGTCTTGAGCTCTTCGTCGACGCTCATGCGCTTGTCGAGCAATTCTTCGAGCTTCAGGCGCAGCTCTTCCAGCGGCGCCTCGCCCTCCTCCAGATTCAGGCTCAATTGCTCGCGCTTTTCGGTCAGGCGTTCGGACTGCATTTCCAGCCGCTCGAGCGCCTGGCGCGTCGAGTCGTGCTGGGCCTTGAGCGAGCCCAGGCGCACGGCCAGTTGATGAGCGTGATCCTTGTGCTGGCGCGCCTCCTGACGCACCCGGTCAAGGCGCTCGCGCAAGCTATCGCGCTGGGCCAGCAGCAACTCGCGCTGCTCGGTGTCCAGGGCCATGCTGTCGAGGGCTTCCTGCAATTGCAGGCGGGCCTCGCCGATGTTTTCGTGCTCCAGGGCGCGCTGCTCGTCCAGCTCGATGAGCTCGTCGTCGAGGCGGGTGCGGCGCAGGGTCAACTGCTCGGCCTTGGCTTTGCCGGCGGACAACTGCGCCTTGAGTTCGCCCTGCTGACGCGCCTCGTCCTGAAGCAGGCGGCGCAAATGCTCGCGGCCGTTTTCCTGTTGACGCTGTTGCGCCCGCAGGTTTTGCAGTTGGGCTTCCAGTGTTTCCACTGCGGCCTCGCGCTCTTCACGCTCAAGGCTCAGTTGCTGGATTTCCTGACCACGGGCCAGCACACCGCTTTCCGCTTCGCTGGCCCGGCGCACACGCAGGAAGTGTCGACCGACCCAGTAACCGTCGCGACTGATCAGGCTCTGGCCCGCGGCCAGTTGAGCGCGTAAGGCCAGGGCCTGCTCCAGACTGTCGACTGGCTTGACCTGCCCCAGCCAGGGCGACAGATCAATCTGCGCCTCGACCTTGTCAAGCAGGCTGCCCGGCACCCGCACACCATCGCCGGCGGGACTCAGCAAGCGCAGATCGCCCTGGGCAAACCCGGACAGATCGAAATCGTTGAAATCATCCACCAGCACCGCTTGCAGGTCGGCGCCGAGCACGGTTTCCACCGCCAGCTCCCAGCCCGCCTCAACCTTCAGGCCTTCGGCCAGGCGCGGACGATTCGCCAGGTTCTGCTCGCGCAGCCATTCGGCGGTGCCGGTGCCAGGATCGAGCGCGGCTTGCTGCAGAGCTTCGAGGGACGCCAGGCGACCGTTGAGTCGCTGCAAATCGCCTTGGGCCTGCTGTTGCGCCGACAGCGCCTGCTGCAGTTCCTGTCGTAATTGCTCTAGCTTTTCGACCTGCGCTTCTTCGCTGGTCTGCAAATCCTCGAGCGTCGCTTCGGATTCAGCAAGCTGCTCGCTGAGCTCCATGATCGCCGCGTCTTCCGGGTCGGCCGACAGCAAGGCGCGTTCCTCACCCAGACGTTTCTGACGATCGGCCAGGCGCTCCAGGCTGGTTTCCAGCTGCTGGATCCGCGACTGCTGCACTTCGGCCTGACGCCGGGGCTCGGCGGCGGTGAGGTTGAAGGTGTCCCACTGCTCCTGCCAGCCATGCATGGTGGTTTCGGATTCTTCCAGCGCGGCGGCGGCCTCTTCGGCGGCGGCACTGGTGACTTCCTGCTCGGGCGTGAGCATGTCCAGCTCTTCGCCCAGGGTCAGCAACAGCGTGCGGTCGTGGCCCAGGTGGGATTCGGTTTCCAGGCGGGCACGCTCGGCCTCTTTCAGATCATCCTGCAACTGGCGCAGGCGTTGCTGACCATGCTGGATACTCTGCTCGACCCGGGCGATGTCGCCGCCAACCGAATAGAAGCGCCCCTGCACCAGATTGAAGCGTTCGGAGAGGTCGTGGTGGCCGTCGCGCAAGCGTTCGATGCTCGCATCGGCATTGCGCTGTTCGGCCACCAGGGCTTCGAAGGAAACCTCCTGGTTGCCGATGATCGCTTCGCGCTGGCCGACCTGATCGTTCAGCGCCTGCCAGCGCAGGGCTGACAGCTGGGCTTTGAGCTGTCGCTCCTCGCCCTTGAATTCCTGATACTTCTTGGCGGCCTCCGCCTGGCGGTGCAAGCGTTCGAGCTGACGCGCAAGCTCTTCGCGCAAATCGGTCAGGCGCTCAAGGTTTTCGTGGGTGCGGCGGATGCGGTTTTCCGTCTCGCGCCGGCGCTCCTTGTACTTGGAAATGCCTGCGGCTTCTTCGATAAAGTTGCGCAGGTCTTCAGGCTTGGACTCGATCAGCTTGGAGATCATCCCCTGCTCGATGATCGAGTAGCTGCGCGGGCCCAGGCCAGTGCCGAGGAAAATGTCGGTGATGTCGCGACGCCGGCATTTGGTGCCGTTGAGGTAATAGGTGGTCTGGCTGTCGCGGGTCACTTTGCGGCGGATGGAAATTTCCGCGTAGGCGGCGTACTCACCGAGCAAGGTGCCGTCGGAGTTGTCGAACACCAGTTCGATGCTCGCCTGGCTCACTGGCTTGCGGCTGGTCGAGCCGTTGAAGATGACGTCTGTCATCGACTCGCCGCGCAGGTTTTTGGCCGAGCTTTCGCCCATCACCCAGCGCACGGCGTCGATGATGTTCGACTTGCCGCAACCATTGGGTCCGACCACCGCCGCCATGTTACTGGGGAAGTTCACCGTGGTCGGGTCGACGAAGGACTTGAACCCCGCCAGCTTGATGCACTTTAGCCGCACGCTCAGGCGTCCGTCAGCGCGCAGATCACCAAATCGCAGCTGCGCTGGGTGTAAGCCGTCAACACTTCGCGAATCTGCGCAACGTCACGGGCGATCACGGCGGCGAGCAAGCGATCGAACAGATCGAGGAATTCGCTCATCGAAGCCTTGCGCTGGTCCAGGGCGAGAAAATACGCGCGGCTCATGGCCGGTTGCAGATTTTCCACTGTTTCCTGCAGATACGGGTTATTGGCGAAGGAGTACGTGGCGCGCATCACACTGAAACTGTCATCGACGAAGGCATGGATGTCCTGGCGTTCGTAGCTGGCCGTGAGGTGCTGCTGAATCTGCACGAAGGGCGCCAGGTCCGCCTGGGCTTTCCAGCCACTGGCCACGGCGTTGGCGAGCAGAATGTACATCTCGCTCATCAGCGTGCACAGGCTCTGTACCTTGTGCGCACTGAGCTCGGTCACATGGGCGCCGCGCCGCGGCAGGATGGCGATCAGGTGGCGTCGCTCGAGGATCAGCAACGCCTCGCGGACCGAACCGCGACTGACATTGAGCGCCAGCGTGACCTTCTGTTCCTGGATGCGCTCCCCGGGCTTCATTTCGCCACGAATGATGCGCTCGGCGAGGTGGTGAGCAATTTGCTCGGCGAGGCTGTCCGGCGCCTTGAACGTCATGGTTGTCCCTTCAAACTCTTCGATCTGCACAAGCGGCGCAGTGTAGCGCAATTGCCAGGCCATGGCGGAGTGCCCGTCGGGTGGTTTTTGGCACGATTCAAGCAAAAAAGCAGGCAGATGAACCAGGGTCAATACTGAACAAACAGGTTGTTAACCGCTAAAACGATCTTTCCTGACCTCACAGTCAGAAAATCATTGACCGGAAAGTCAGACCTGCTAAATTCGGTTCAATCGGTTAACAACAATAATGAGTCTGCGAGGCCATCCGTGATCCAGTTTTTACTAAACCAGGAACTCCGTAGCGAGCACGCCCTGGACCCGAACCTGACCGTGCTCAATTATCTGCGCGACCATGTGGGCAAACCCGGTACCAAAGAAGGCTGCGCCAGCGGTGACTGCGGTGCCTGCACAGTGGTAGTCGGTGAGTTGCAGACGGATGACGAAGGCCGTGAGCACATCCACTATCGCAGCCTCAACTCGTGCCTGACGTTTGTCTCCTCCCTGCACGGCAAACAACTGATCAGCGTCGAAGACCTCAAGCACCAAGGCCAATTGCACAGCGTGCAGAAGGCCATGGTGGAATGCCATGGTTCGCAATGCGGCTTCTGCACCCCCGGCTTCGTGATGTCGCTGTTTGCCCTGCAAAAGAACAGCGATGCACCGGATCAGCACAAAGCCCACGAAGCCCTGGCCGGCAACCTCTGCCGCTGCACCGGCTACCGGCCGATCCTGGAGGCCGCCGAGCAGTCCTGCTGCGGCAAACAGCCGGACCAGTTCGACGCCCGCGAAACCGAAACCATTGCCCGCCTCAAAGCCATCGCCCCGACCGATATCGGTGAGCTCAACAGTGGTGACAAGCGCTGCCTGGTGCCGCTGACCGTGGCCGATCTGGCCGACCTCTACGACGCCTATCCACAAGCCCGCCTGCTGGCCGGCGGGACCGATCTGGCACTGGAAGTCACCCAGTTCCACCGCACCCTGCCGGTGATGATCTACGTCGGCAACGTCGCCGAGATGAAGCGCATCGACCGCTTCGACGACCGCCTGGAAATCGGCGCCGCCACCGCCCTCTCCGATTGCTACGAGGCCTTGAAGGCCGAGTACCCGGATTTCGGTGAACTGCTGCAACGCTTCGCGTCCCTGCAGATCCGCAATCAGGGCACCCTGGGCGGCAACATCGGCAACGCCTCACCTATTGGTGACTCGCCACCGCTGCTGATCGCGCTGGGCGCGCAGATTGTGCTGTGCAAAGGCGACACCCGCCGCACCCTGGCGCTGGAAGACTACTTCATCGATTACCGCGTCACTGCGCGTCAGGAAAGCGAGTTCATCGAGAAGATCATCGTGCCGCGTGCCAGTGCTGAAAAACTGTTCCGAGCCTACAAAGTCTCCAAGCGTCTGGACGATGACATCTCGGCGGTCTGTGCAGCCTTCAACATCCGCCTGGAAAACGGTGTGGTCGCCGAAGCCCGCGTAGCGTTCGGCGGTATGGCAGCCATCCCTAAACGCGCCGCCGCCTGCGAAACCGCGTTGCTCGGTTCACCATTCAATAACGCAACGGTGGAACGCGCCTGCGCAGCCCTTGCCGAAGACTTCACACCACTCTCGGACTTCCGCGCCAGCAAGGAATATCGCCTGCTCAGCGCGCAAAACCTGTTGCGCAAATACTTCATCGAACTGCAAACACCGCACATCGAGACCCGGGTGACCGCTTATGTCTAATCATCACGCCGTAGAGAAGACCCAGGCCGAACTGGCCGAGCTGTTCGCCAAGGACCTGACCACTGGTGTCGGCCGCAGCGTCAAGCACGACAGCGCCGCCAAGCACGTGTCCGGTGAAGCGCAGTACATCGACGACCGGCTGGAATTTCCCAATCAGCTGCACGTTTACGCGCGCATGTCCGATCGCGCCCACGCCCGGATCATCAGCATCGATACCCAGCCGTGCTACGCCTTCGAAGGCGTGCGCATTGCCATCACCCACGAAGACGTACCCGGCCTGAAAGACATCGGCCCATTGCTGCCGGGCGATCCGTTGCTGGCGATCGACACCGTGCAATTTGTCGGTCAGCCGGTACTTGCCGTCGCCGCCAGGGACCTGGAAACCGCACGCAAGGCGGCGATGGCCGCGATCATTGAGTACGAAGACCTGGAGCCGGTGCTGGACGTGGTCGAGGCCCTGCGCAAACGCCACTTCGTGCTCGACAGCCATACCCATCAGCGTGGCGATTCGGCCACCGCGCTTTCTACCGCAGCGCACCGCATCCAGGGCACCCTGCACATTGGTGGTCAGGAACACTTCTACCTGGAAACCCAGATCTCTTCGGTGATGCCCACCGAAGACGGCGGCATGATCGTCTACTGCTCGACCCAGAACCCCACCGAAGTGCAGAAACTGGTGGCCGAAGTGCTGGACGTGTCGATGAACAAGATCGTCGTCGACATGCGCCGCATGGGCGGTGGTTTCGGCGGCAAAGAAACCCAGGCGGCGAGCCCGGCCTGCCTGTGCGCCGTGATTGCACACCTGACCGGCCAACCGACCAAGATGCGTTTGCCACGGGTCGAAGACATGCTGATGACCGGCAAGCGCCATCCGTTCTATGTCGAGTACGACGTGGGCTTCGACAGCACCGGGCGCCTGCATGGCATCAACCTGGAGCTGGCGGGCAACTGCGGCTGTTCGCCGGACCTGTCGGCGTCGATTGTCGACCGGGCGATGTTCCATTCCGACAACTCCTACTACCTCGGTGACGCGACCATCAACGGTCACCGCTGCAAGACCAATACCGCGTCCAACACCGCCTACCGTGGTTTCGGTGGCCCGCAAGGCATGGTTGCCATCGAAGAAGTGATGGACGCCATCGCCCGTCACCTGGCCCTCGATCCGCTGGCGGTGCGCAAGGCCAACTACTACGGCAAGACCGAGCGCAACGTCACCCATTACTATCAGACCGTCGAGCACAACATGCTCGAAGAGATGACCGCTGAACTGGAAGAAAGCAGCCAGTACGCCGAGCGTCGCGAAGCGATCCGTCGCTACAACGCCAACAGCCCGATCCTGAAAAAAGGCCTGGCACTGACCCCGGTGAAATTCGGCATCTCGTTCACTGCCAGCTTCCTCAACCAGGCCGGCGCCCTGGTGCACGTCTACACCGACGGCAGCATCCACCTGAACCACGGTGGTACCGAAATGGGCCAGGGCCTGAACACCAAGGTCGCGCAAGTCGTGGCGCAAGTGTTCCAGGTGGAAATGGATCGGGTGCAGATCACCGCCACCAACACCGACAAGGTGCCAAACACCTCGCCGACTGCCGCTTCCAGCGGTGCCGACCTGAACGGCAAGGCGGCGCAGAACGCTGCTGAAACCATCAAGAAACGTCTGGTCGAATTCGCAGCGCGGCAATACAAGGTCAGCGAAGAAGACGTGGAATTCCACAACGGTCACGTGCGGGTCCGCGATCACATCCTGACCTTCGAGGCACTGATCCAGCAGGCGTATTTCGCCCAGGTGTCGCTGTCGAGCACAGGGTTCTACAAGACCCCGAAAATCCACTACGACCGCAGCCAGGCCCGTGGTCGTCCGTTCTACTACTTCGCCTTTGGCGCGGCGTGCTGCGAAGTGCTGGTCGACACCCTGACCGGCGAATACAAGATGCTGCGCACCGACATCCTCCACGACGTCGGCGCCTCGCTGAACCCGGCCATCGACATCGGCCAGGTCGAGGGTGGTTTCATCCAGGGCATGGGCTGGCTGACCATGGAAGAGCTGGTCTGGAACAATAAGGGCAAGCTGATGACCAACGGCCCGGCCAGCTACAAGATCCCAGCGGTCGCGGACATGCCGCTGGACATGCGGGTCAAGCTGGTGGAAAACCGCAAGAATCCGGAAGACACGGTGTTTCATTCCAAGGCTGTGGGTGAGCCGCCGTTCATGCTTGGCATCGCCGCCTGGTGTGCGATCAAGGATGCCGTGGCGAGTTTGGGTGACTACAAGCATCAACCGAAGATCGACGCGCCGGCGACGCCGGAGCGGGTGTTGTGGGGATGCGAGCAGATGCGCCAGTTGAAGGTGGCGAAGGCGGCGGAAGCTGAGCCGGAGTTGGCTTCACTCTGAGACCGAAGTGCGGCCTTCGCGAGCAAGCCCGCTCCCACAATGGATCTCCAGTGGGCACAAATTTTGTGAACGACAGAGATCAAAATGTGGGAGCGGGCTTGCTCGCGAAGAGGCCGGTACAAACAACAGAGATGTTGAGGTGAAACATGTACAACTGGATCGACGCCCTCGCCGACCTGCAAAATCGCGGTGAACCCTGCGTGTTGGTGACCATCATCGAAGAGCTCGGCTCGACGCCGCGCAATGCCGGTTCGAAGATGGTCATCAGCGCCCGCCAGGCCTTCGACACCATCGGTGGCGGGCACCTGGAATACAAGGCCATGCAGATCGCCCGCGACATGCTCGCCAGCGGCAAACAGGACACCCACCTGGAGCGCTTCAGCCTCGGTGCCAGCCTGGGCCAGTGCTGCGGCGGCGCCACCGTGCTGCTGTTCGAACCGATGGGCCAGGTCCAGGCGCAAATTGCCGTGTTCGGCGCCGGCCATGTCGGTCGCGCATTGGTGCCATTGCTGGCCAGCCTGCCCTGCCGGGTGCGCTGGATCGACTCGCGTGAAGACCAATTCCCCGAGCAGATTCCCCATGGCGTGCGCAAGATCGTCAGCGAAGAACCGGTAGACGAAATCGACGACCTGCCCGTCGGCAGCTACTGCATCGTCATGACCCACAACCACCAGCTGGACCTTGAACTCACTGCCGCCATCCTCAAGCGCAACGATTTCGCCTACTTCGGCCTTATCGGCTCGAAGACCAAGCGGGTGAAGTTCGAACATCGCCTGCGCGACCGCGGTTTCGACAGCAGTGTCGTGCAACGCATGCGCTGCCCGATGGGCATCGGTGAAGTCAAAGGCAAGTTGCCCGTGGAAATTGCCATCTCCATCGCCGGCGAAATCATCGCCACCTATAACGCCAGTTTCGGCCAGCACAGCGCCAGCGCCGAACCGATTGCCAAACTGTTGCCCGTGTCACGCCGCAGCCAGGCCGCCAACCTGAAAGCGTCGAACTGACTGCCTCATATTAGAGAATGACCATGCCTCTGACTCGCAAAGCCTACCGTGCCGCCATCCTGCACAGCATCGCCGACCCTGCCGAAGTCGGCATCGAAGCCTCCTACGAATACTTTGAAGACGGCTTGCTGGTGGTCGACAACGGCCAGATCAGCGCCCTGGGCCACGCCAGCGAACTGCTGCCGACCCTGCCGGCGGACATCGAGATCACCCATTACCAGGATGCGCTGATCACTCCGGGCTTCATCGACACCCACATTCACCTGCCGCAAACCGGCATGGTCGGCGCCTACGGCGAGCAACTGCTGGACTGGCTGAACACCTACACCTTCCCCTGCGAAAGCCAGTTCGCCGACAAGGCCCATGCCGACCAGGTCGCGGATATTTTCATCAAGGAACTGTTGCGCAACGGCACCACCACCGCGCTAGTCTTCGGCAGCGTGCATCCGCAATCGGTGAACTCGTTCTTCGAAGCCGCCGAGCAGCTCGACCTGCGGATGATCGCCGGCAAGGTGATGATGGACCGCAACGCCCCGGACTACCTGACCGACACCGCCGAATCCAGCTACCTCGAAAGCAAAACGCTGATTGAGCGCTGGCACGGCAAGGGCCGCCTGCACTACGCGGTCACCCCGCGCTTCGCGCCCACCAGCACGCCGGAACAGTTGACCCTGGCTGGCCAGTTGCTGACTGAATACCCGGATCTGTACATGCAGACCCACATCAGCGAAAACCTCAAGGAAATCGAGTGGGTCAAGGAGCTGTTTCCGGAGCGCAAGGGCTACCTGGACGTCTACGATCACTACCAGTTGCTCGGTGAACGCTCGGTGTTCGCCCATGGCGTGCACCTGTGCGACGCCGAATGCGCGCGACTGGCCGAAACCGGTTCGGCGATCTCGTTCTGCCCGACTTCGAACTTTTTCCTCGGCAGCGGCCTGTTCAACCTGCCGATGGCCGAGAAGCACAAAGTCAATGTCGGCCTGGGCACCGACGTGGGTGGCGGCACCAGCTTCTCGTTGCTGCAGACGTTGAACGAAGCCTACAAGGTCATGCAGCTGCAAGGTGCGCGCCTGAGCCCGTTCAAATCCCTGTACCTGGCGACCCTCGGCGGTGCGCGGGCACTGCGCCTGGAAGACAAGATCGGTACCCTGTTGCCGGGCACCGACGCAGATTTCCTGGTGCTCGACTACAACGCCACGCCACTGCTTGGGTATCGCTTGCAGCAAGCCAAAAACATTGCCGAGACGTTGTTTGTGTTGATGACCCTGGGGGATGACCGGACGGTACTGCAGACCTATGCAGCGGGGAATCTGGTGCATCAGCGTTAAGGTTTTTCGGGCATAAAAAATCCCCCGCCGCTTTTCAGCCCGGGGGATTTTTATTGCCTGTCAGACCGTCTTCGCGAGCAAGCCCGCTCCCACAATTGAGCTGCACCGAACACAATACTTGTGCACGACATAGAACCAATGTGGGAGCGGGCTTGCTCGCGAAAGGCGCGACTCGGTCCCACCTATAACTTGGCGGTCGACCGCCCTGGCTTCTTGGTCTGCAGCAAATGCGAAAACACCGCATGCAAATCATCCGACGCGCTTTCTTCGTCGAGGTTGAGTTTGCTGTCGATGTGATCCATGTGATGCATCATCAGGCTCACTGCCAGCTCAGCGTCCCGGGCCTCAATCGCATCGATCAGTTGGGTGTGTTCGTCATAAGAGCAGTGGGAACGGTTACCGCTTTCGTATTGGGCGATGATCAACGAAGTCTGGGACACCAGGCTGCGCTGGAAGCTGATCAACGGCGCGTTTTTCGCCGCTTCGGCCAGTTTCAGGTGGAACTCGCCCGACAGACGGATACCGGCACCACGATCGCCACGGGAGAAGCTGTCGCGCTCGTCGTTGACCATCTGCCGCAACTCGGCGATCTGCTCGGCGGTGGCGTGCAAAACAGCCAGCTCGGTGATTGCTCGCTCCACCAGACGCCGGGAGAAAAACACCTGGCGCGCCTCTTCAACACTCGGGCTTGCGACGACGGCGCCGCGATTGGGTCGCAGCAGTACCACGCTTTCATGGGCCAGGCGCGACAGCGCGCGGCGAATGATGGTGCGACTGACCCCGAAAATTTCCCCCAGCGCTTCTTCGCTCAACTTGGTGCCGGGCGCCAGGCGCTGTTCGAGGATGGCCTCGAAGATATGTGCGTAGACAATATCGTCCTGGGTACCGCTGCGACCGGCTTTGCCTGCTCGCGGTTGTTTCTTTAGGGGCTGCAACTGTTCGTTCATGGGCACTCGAGTCGGGAGAACTGCGGCGAATTGACGGTGACTGTAATACGGCACAGTGGGTCGCTGGCAAGTATCGCGTAAATAACACCGCGATTGTACACAATGAATGGTGGCAACACGACTGTACGGCTGAATGTCACCTCGGCTGTATTGCAACGTCGGGTTACTTTTGAGTTTAGGCTTTATCGCACAATCCGCTCCCACAAGGTTCAGTGTTGCTGCGGAAATCTTCACCTGCATAGGAACACCCCCGTCATGAACGACGCCACCCACACGCAATTGCGCCCCCTGGCCGACACATCGCCCTCGGCCATCGTCGCCGGTTTCATCGCCATGATGACCGGTTACACCAGTTCGCTGGTGCTGATGTTCCAGGCCGGGCAAGCAGCTGGCCTGACCAGCGGGCAGATTTCCTCGTGGATCTGGGCGATTTCCATCGGCATGGCGGTGTGCTCCATCGGCCTGTCCCTGCGCTATCGCACCCCCATCACCATCGCCTGGTCGACGCCTGGTGCGGCCCTGCTGATCACCAGCCTGGGCGGCGTGACCTACGGCGAAGCCATCGGCGCCTACATTACCTGTGCGCTGCTAGTGATCATTTGTGGGCTGACCGGCAGTTTCGAACGCTTGGTCAAGAAGATCCCGGCCTCGTTGGCCGCGGCCCTGCTGGCGGGGATTCTGTTCAAGATCGGCAGCGAGATTTTCGTCGCTGCCCAGCATCGCACCGCGCTGGTGTTGGCCATGTTCTTCACTTACCTGGTCGTGAAACGCCTGTCGCCTCGCTACGCCGTACTGGCCGCCCTGCTGATCGGCACGGCATTGTCAGGGTTCATGGGGCTGCTGGATTTCAGCGGTTTCCATCTGGAAGTGGCCACACCTGTCTGGACCACGCCACACTTCTCCCTGGCCGCAACGATCAGCATCGGCATCCCGCTGTTCGTGGTGGCCATGACCTCGCAGAACATGCCCGGCATCGCCGTACTGCGCGCCGACGGCTACAACGTGCCGGCCTCGCCACTGATTACCAGCACCGGTATCGCCTCATTGTTACTGGCGCCATTCGGCTCCCACGGGATCAACCTGGCGGCGATCAGTGCGGCCATCTGCACCGGGCCGCACGCTCACGAGGATCGCAACAAACGCTACACGGCTGCGGTCTGGTGCGGGATTTTCTACGGGATCGCCGGGGTGTTTGGCGCAACGCTGGCGGCGTTGTTTGCCGCATTGCCCAAGGAACTGGTGCTGTCGATCGCCGCGCTGGCACTGTTCGGATCGATCATCAACGGTTTGAGCATTGCGATGAGCGAAGTGAAGGAGCGCGAAGCAGCGCTGATTACCTTCATGGTCACGGCATCGGGGTTGACGCTGTTTTCCATCGGTTCGGCATTCTGGGGGATTGTGGCGGGGGTTTTGACGTTGTTGATTCTGAATTGGCGCAAGGCCCTGTAGGAACGAGCGTGCTCCGGGCGGCGTTCCGACGATGAACCTGAGAGCGCCGCGGGGGTGTCAGGTTTCCAGCGTTATCGTTGACGACCATCGTGAGCGTGCTCGCTCCTACAGAAAAAAAGCAAAAAAACGGCGACCCTCGGGTCGCCGTTTTTTTAGAACATCAAGCTACCGGATTGATCGGCTTTTCCGGGTACCAGACGTCCAGCAGCGGGCTGACTTCAACGCTGGTCAGCTCGGTGCGGCCTTTGAGCCAGGCTTCAACGGCAGCGCGCTGTTCAGCGCTGACCGAGCCACGCTTCTGCAGGCAAACCAGACCGTAGTCGTCGCCGCCAACATAACCCAGACCGTTGGCTTCCATGGCTTCTTTGAGGAACGCGTCGAGGAAAGCATCAATGGCTTCATCAGCCAAATCTTCTTTGAAATCCAGGTTCAGTTCGAAACCCAGCTCTTGAAATTCATCGACGCACAATTTTTTGCGCAGACGCTGGGAACGGTTAGTCGCCATTGGAACAATCCTCTTAAGTAATAACGGGCGGCACTTTAGCAGTTTAAGCGGCCGATTGCCCGACTCTCTGGACCGGGACTGCTACCGCCGGTAAAAAAATAGCGGATTAGAGGGCCAAGGCACGGCACAAGTCAGGACACCTTGGGGCATAATGCCGACACTTTCATGACCATTGAGGGAATTTATCTTCATGCCCTCGTCTTTTTCCCCCTGGCTGTAGGGTTTTATTACAGATGATCAAATCTTTGCGTCCCTTGTTCCTGGCCAGCCTTCTTCTTCCCCTGGCCCTTCCCGTTTGCGCCGCCAGTATCAACACCGCCCTCACACCCAATGTCGAAAAGGCCCTCAAGGCCAGCAAGCTGCAGGACAACGCCCTGTCGCTGGTGATGATCCCGCTCACCGGCCCCGGTACCCCGACCGTGTACAACGCCGACGTGTCGGTCAACCCGGCATCGACCATGAAACTGGTCACCACCTACGCGGCCCTGGAAATGCTCGGCCCGAATCATCAGTGGAAAACCGAGTTCTACACCGACGGCACCCTCAGCGGCGGCATTCTCAACGGCAACCTCTACCTCAAGGGTGGCGGTGACCCGAAGCTGAACATGGAAAAGCTCTGGCTGCTGATGCGCGATCTGCGCGCCAATGGCGTCACGCAGATCACCGGTGACCTGGTGCTGGATAAAACCTTCTTCGTCCAGCCGCAACTGCCGGAGTTCAACGACGACGGCAATGACGACAACAAACCGTTCCTGGTCAAACCCGACTCCTTGCTGGTCAACCTCAAGGCCCTGCGCTTTGTTGCACGCAATGACTCGGGCAAGGTGCTGATCTCGGTGGAACCACCGATTGCCAGCATCCGCATCGACAACCAGGTCAAAGCCATCAACGGCAAGCAATGCACCGGTGGCGTGCGTTACAACCCGGTCCCCCAGGCCGATGGCACCATGACCGTGACGGTCGGCGGCCAACTCGCTGAAGGCTGCAGCTCGCAGACCTACCTGTCGCTGCTCGACCACGCGACTTACACCGCCGGTGCCGTGCGCGCGATCTGGAAGGAACTGGGTGGCAGCATCCAGGGCAAGGATGTGCTGGCGCCAACACCTAAAAGCGCCAAGTTGCTGGCCCGTGCGTTTTCCCCGGACCTGGCGGAAATCATCCGTGACATCAACAAATACAGTAACAACACCATGGCCCAGCAGCTGTTCCTGAGCCTTGGCCAACGCTACCGCACCGACGCCGACGGCGATGACGCCAAGGCGGCCCAGCGTGTCGTGCGCCAGTGGCTGGCAAAGAAAGGCATCACCGCGCCGCACCTGGTGATGGAGAACGGCTCCGGCCTGTCCCGTGCCGAACGGGTCAGCGCCCGCGAAATGGCCTCGATGCTCGAAGCCGCCTGGCACAGCCCGTATGCCGCCGAGTACATCAGCTCGATGCCGATTGCCGGCACCGACGGCACCATGCGCAAACGCCTGAAGACCACCGCGATGCGCGGTGAAGCCCACGTCAAGACCGGCACCCTGAATACCGTGCGGGCGATCGCCGGCTTCAGCCGCGACGTCAACGGCAATACCTGGGCGGTGGTAGCGATCCTCAACGACAAGGCACCGTTTGGCGCTTCGTCAGTACTCGATCAGGTGCTGCTGGACCTGTATCGCCAGCCAAAGCTGGCACAGACCGCCTCGACTCTGTAAGCACCCCCGAACCACTGTAGGAGCGAGCCTGCTCGCGATGGTCATTAACGATAACGCGGGGAATCTGGTTCCCCGCGGTGTTCTTGAGTTCATCGCGAGCAGGCTCGCTCCCACAGTGGGTCAGAGGGCCGCGCTCGGCTGATTAACGCGCCATGATTTTCCAGGCACGATGGATCTTGGCGTTACGAGCAAAATCCGGGTCGATGGTCTTGGCAGTGATTTCTTCCACCGCATAGCGCTCGCTGAGGTTCGGCTCCAGCTCGAACTTGCGGAAGTTGTTGGAGAAATACAGCACTCCACCGGGCGCCAGACGGGCCATGGCCAGGTCGATCAGTTGCACCTGGTCGCGTTGCACGTCAAACACACCTTCCATACGCTTGGAGTTGGAAAACGTCGGCGGGTCGATGAAGATCAGCTCGTACTCGTCACGGCTGGCTTCGAGCCAGGCCATCACATCGCCCTGCTCCAGGCGGTTCTTGTCGGAGAAACCGTTCAGCGACAGGTTGCGCCGCGCCCAGTCCAGATAGGTTTTCGACAGGTCGACACTGGTGGTGCTGCGCGCGCCACCCTTGGCGGCATGCACGCTGGCGGTCGCGGTGTAGCAGAACAGGTTGAGGAAGCGTTTGCCCGCGGCTTCTTTCTGGATGCGCATGCGCATCGGCCTGTGGTCGAGGAACAAGCCGGTGTCGAGGTAATCGGTGAGGTTGACCAGCAGCTTGATGCCACCTTCGTTGACCTCGACGAATTTGCCCTGTGCCGCCTGACGCTCGTACTGTTTGGTGCCGCTCTGACGCTCGCGGCGCTTGACCACCACGCGGCTCTTGTCGATGTTCAAGGCCTGGGGAATTGCAGCCAGGGCATCGAACATGCGCGCCGAGGCCTTTTCCGGATCGATGGATTTCGGTGCGGCGTATTCCTGAACGTGGACCCAGTCGTGATACAGGTCGATGGCCATGGAGTATTCCGGCATGTCGGCATCGTAGACGCGATAGCAGTCGATGCCTTCACGCTTGACCCACTTGCCCATGGCCTTGAGGTTCTTCTGCAGGCGATTGGCAAACATCTGCCCGCCTTCGCTCAGGCGTGGCTGCTCGATCACCGGTGCCGGTGCTGGCGTCGGTTTGATCGGGTTGCCGTTTTTGTTGTACTTGCGCTCTTGCGGCTCGCTTGGGGCCTGATCGTAGGCCGCCTGCTCGCGCTCGACCTGGCGCTGCTCCGGTGTACGACGTTCGCCGGTGACGAACTGATCCGGCAGCACCTTGATCAGCAACAGCTTGCACGGCAACGCGCCGTTCCAGAACGAATACTGTTTGTGGCTGCGGATGCCCATGCGCTTGCCCAGATCCGGTGCGCCGGTAAACACCGCCGCCTCCCAGTTCAGGCAGGCCTGACGCAGGCGTTCGCCAAGGTTCTGGTAGAGGTAGAGCAGGCTCGCCTCGTCGCCCAGGCGCTCGCCATACGGAGGGTTGCAGATCACCAGGCCTTTCTGGTTCTGGTCCGGGCGCGGCTCGAACGTCGCCACTTCGCCCTGGTAGATCTTGATCCACTCGCTCAGGCCGGCGCGTTCGACGTTGTTACGTCCTGGCTGAATCAGGCGCGGGTCGGCTTCGTAGCCACGAATCCACAGCGGTGGCTTGGCCAGGCCGGCAGCGGCACGCTCGGAGGCTTCTTCATGGAGTTTTTTCCACAGCGCTGGAACGTGGCCCAGCCAGGCGGTGAAGCCCCATTGCTCGCGGCGCAGGTTCGGCGCGATATCGGCGGCAATCATCGCCGCCTCCACCAGGAACGTACCGACACCACACATCGGGTCGGCCAGGGCGCCGCCTTCGGCCGCGATGCGTGGCCAGCCGGAACGGATCAGGATCGCCGCCGCAAGGTTTTCCTTCAGCGGTGCCGCGCCCTGCTGCAGGCGATAACCGCGCTGGTGAAGGCTGTGGCCGGACAGATCGAGGGAAAGGATCGCCTCGCCGCGATCCAGGCGCAGGTGAATGCGCAGGTCCGGGTTGAGCTTGTCAATGGACGGCCGATCGCCCTGCGGGGTGCGCAGTTTGTCGACGATCGCATCCTTGACCTTCAATGCGCCGAAGTGGGTGTTGTCGATGCCCGAGCCATGGCCGCTGAATTCGACGGCCAGGGTGCCGTCATTGAGCATGTGGTCTTGCCACTCGATATCCAGCACACCGTGATAGAGGTCTTCTGCATCCTTCATCGGGAAACGCTTGAGCACCAGCAGCACCCGGTTCGCCAGGCGCGACCACAGGCACAGGCGGTAAGCGGTTTCCATGGTGGCCATGCCGCGCACGGCAGAAGTGTGCTCACGCGCTTCCTCAAGGCCAAGCCCGATGGCTTCCTCGATCAGCAGGCCTTCGAGGCCCTTGGGGCAAGTGAGGAAGAGTTCGAAACGATCGGACATGGGAATTCCAGAACCTTTAGCGAGTGACCGGGCAACGCATTGCCGGTCCGGTTTTGTATCAGGCGCTTTTCTAGAAGAACGCCCGCGTGGCACGAAGGTGTGCCGTTCCACCCTTGCTGCCCGGGTTAAATGAGCTTAGATGCAAAGACAGATAAAAAAGTTGATGCCACAAAAAGACATAATTCGACCCTTCGTCGAATAATCGCCCTCGGCAACGGGAGACATTCTCACTAAGGATTAAGCCCATCATTTTTGCAGGGGGCCGATCATACCGGGGTTTGGCTCACAACGACGGGTTAAACATCGAGTTGCTTAGTGCCATAGCACATTAATCGTTACTTCCTTATGACAAAACGATCATTCCCTCGATGTGACGCATTGGTTAGAACTCATCTCAGGTTGGCGCCGCAACGACGCCAACACCCTTGGCTCGTCACGCCGGCAACGAGCCCCAACGGCAGAGTATTTCTGCCAGACCTCGATCGAGGTCAACGCGATGAAAACAGTCAACAAGTGAGGGCTACACCCTATGAGAAGACTTAAGCGTGATCCGTTGGAAAGAGCATTTTTGCGCGGATATCAATATGGCGTTGGTGGCAAATCCCGTGAGCTTTGCCCATTTACTCTACCGTCGGTACGTCAAGCCTGGATTAACGGCTGGCGAGAAGGACGCGGCGACAACTGGGACGGTATGACCGGCACTGCGGGAATCCATAGACTCAACGAACTTCACGCCGTCGGCTAAACACAGGGCACAACACTCCGACACGACAATCTGAATCAGTATCGAATTAACCACGCACGTCCCATCCGGACGGCGGGCTTCGGCCCAGGGGCTCCTTAAAGGAGCCCTTTTTTGTGCCTGCCAAAAACTCAGCGGCAAACTATTGTGGCGAGGGGGCTTGAGTGAACAGCATTACGCTCCTCCAAGCGATCAGCGCAAGGCGGCGATGGCGTCCACGGATTCGCGAATCAACGCCGGGCCTTTGTAGATGAAACCCGAGTAGATCTGCACCAGGCTCGCACCCGCGCTGATTTTCTCCGCCGCGTGTCGGCCTTCGGTAATGCCGCCCGCCGCGATGATCGGCAACTGCCCACCCAATTGCGCCGCCAGCACTTTCACCGTGTGGGTGCTCTTGTCGCGAACCGGGGCGCCAGACAAACCACCCGCCTCATCACCAAACTCCATGCCTTCGACGCCTACGCGGCTCAGGGTAGTGTTGGTGGCGATGACCGCGTCCATGCCGGTTTCGATCAGTGCCTGGGCAACTTGCGCGGTTTCTTCATCGGTCATGTCCGGCGCAATCTTGATCGCCAGCGGTACATGTTTGCCATGGCGCAGCGCCAGCTCCGCGCGGCGCTCGGCCAGGTCGGCGAGCAATTGCTTGAGAGAGTCGCCAAATTGCAGGCTGCGCAGGCCCGGGGTGTTCGGCGAGCTGACGTTTACCGTCACATAGCTGGCGTGGGCGTAGACCTTGTCCAGGCAGATCAGGTAGTCGTCGACCGCACGCTCGACCGGGGTATCGAAGTTCTTGCCGATGTTGATGCCCAGCACGCCCTTGTACTTGGCTGCCGCCACTCGGGCCAGCAGGTGATCGACACCAAGGTTGTTGAAGCCCATGCGATTGATGATCGCCTCGGCTTCCGGCAAGCGGAACAACCGCGGTTTCGGATTGCCTGGCTGTGGACGCGGGGTGATGGTGCCGATTTCGACAAAACCGAAACCCAGTTGCGCGAAGCCGTCGATGGCCGCGCCGTTCTTGTCCAGGCCGGCCGCCAGACCCACCGGGTTGGGGAAGTCCAGGCCCATGACGTTCACCGGGACCTTCGCCGGCGCCTTGCACAACAAGCTGTTGAGCCCCAGGCGTCCTCCTGCGCCGATCAGGTCCAGGGACAGATCGTGGGAAGTTTCCGGGGAAAGTTTGAACAACAGCTGACGGGCCAGGGTGTACATGGGCAGGTCGGACTCAGGGCTACGAAAAGTGGGGCAGATTATAGCCGCGCATCAGGGTTGCAAGCGAGGCGCACGAGAAAATCAGCCCGCGATGGCATATGCCTTGCACCTCTACCGGAATCAGCACCCTTGCCAATGGCGGGATAGGTGCAAGGACGATGGCGTCGTCACCCGGCCTGGCGGACGCAGTGGCCTGGGGCGATGCCTTTTTTTTGAAGGTGCCATAGCAATGAACGAACCCTCAACCACCCCCTTGGCCTGGGTCAACGGCAGCGACGCCCCGGAAAAGACCGAAATCAATCTCGGTTTCATGGCCCTCAGCGATTGCGCATCGGTTGTGGTCGCCGCCACCCAGGGCTTTGCCCAACCCTATGGGCTGACCCTTAACCTCAAGCGCCAATCCTCCTGGGCCGGCCTGCGGGACAAGCTGGTCAGCGGCGAACTGGATGCCGCCCACAGCCTGTACGGCCTGGTGTATGCCGTGCACCTGGGTATCGGCGGCGTGGCGGCGACGGACATGGCGGTGCTGATGGGCCTCAACCAGAATGGCCAGAGCATCAATCTCTCCCACGGATTGCAGACGCAGGGTGTGAGCAGTCCTGAAGCACTCGAGCGGCACGTGCACCAAACTCGCTCAAAACTCACCTTCGCCCAGACCTTCCCCACCGGCACTCACGCCATGTGGCTGTATTACTGGCTCGCCAGCCAGGGCATTCACCCATTGCAGGATGTCGATAGCGTGGTAGTGCCGCCACCGCAAATGATCGCGCACCTGCAAGCAGGGCGTATCGACGGTTTCTGCGTCGGCGAGCCCTGGTCCGCCAGCGCGGTGCAACAGGATCTCGGTTTTACCCTGACCACCAGCCAGGCGATCTGGCCCGATCACCCGGAAAAAGTCCTTGCTTGCACCCGTACTTTCGTCGAGCAATACCCCAATACCGCGCGGGCGCTGGTGATGGCGATTCTGCAAGCCAGTCGGTTTATCGAGCAAAGCCAGGAAAACCGTCGCAGCACGGCGCAGTTGCTCAGCGCCGCGCAATACCTCGACACGCCACTGGAGTTTATCGAGCCGCGCCTGCTCGGCGACTATGCCGATGGTCTCGGCAACCGCTGGCAGGACCCGCACGCCCTGCGGTTCCACGCCAATGGCGAGGTCAATCTGCCGTACCTGTCCGATGGCATGTGGTTCATGACCCAATTCCGCCGCTGGGGGTTATTGCGCGACGATCCGGACTACCTTGCCGTAGCCCGACAGGTGCAGCAACTGGACCTGTATCGGCAGGCCGCCGATGCCGTCGGCGTTGCCGCCACGGACAAGGAAATGCGCCGCAGCCAGTTGATTGACGGCAAAATATGGGACGGCACAGACCCGGCCGGTTATGCCCGTGGTTTCAAGCTGCACGCGATGAGCGACAGCACGCCGCTGCTCGCCAGCCACTGACAGGAGACTGCAAATATGTTGCGAATCCTGCTGATCAACGACACGGCGAAGAAAGTCGGGCGGCTGAAAGCGGCACTGACGGAAGCCGGGTTCGAGGTGATCGACGAATCAGGCCTGACCATCGACCTGCCCGAACGCGTCGAAACGGTGCGTCCGGACGTGATCCTGATCGATACCGAGTCACCGGGGCGCGATGTCATGGAGCAAGTGGTGCTGGTGACCCGCGACCAGCCCCGGCCAATTGTGATGTTCACCGACGAGCACGACCCCGGCGTGATGCGCCAGGCCATCAAGTCCGGGGTCAGTGCCTACATCGTCGAAGGCATTCACGCACAGCGTTTGCAGCCCATTCTCGACGTAGCCATGGCGCGTTTTGAAAGCGATCAGGCCCTGCGCGCTCAATTGCATGCCCGCGACCAGCAACTGGCCGAGCGCAAGCGCATCGAACTGGCCAAGGGCCTGCTGATGAAGATGAAGGACTGCAACGAGGAAGAGGCCTACACCCTGATGCGCCGCCAGGCCATGAGCCGCCAGCAGAAGCTGATTCAGGTCGCGGAGCAGATCATTGCCATGAGTGAGTTGTTGGGCTGAAGCCTTGTGGTGGATGTCCTGCCCCTCGCGAGCAAGCCCACTCCCACATTTTTCCCAGTGGGAGCGGGCTTGCTCGCGAAGGACGCACCTCAGCCCCACCTGTTGGCACAAATCTGGCTAAGCAATAACCACAGGTAACCAACGGCGGTTGCCCCACCTACGACAAAGACGTCGCTCACCCCGTTTGCCCAAGGCGAATCGGGTGGCGGCGTTTTTTCGTTCTGGCCCCACAGCTCGGGGTCGGTGGTGCAGCCCACAGGCGCCCCACCTGCAAGCTCCTGACTCCTTCTCGAGACTCTTCACAGCTGAGGTGCGCGATGAATTCAAGCTTCTGGAAATCCGGCCATACCCCGACATTGTTCGCGGCCTTTCTCTATTTCGACCTGAGCTTCATGGTCTGGTATCTGCTCGGCCCACTGGCGGTGCAGATTGCCGCTGACTTGCACCTGACCACGCAACAACGAGGCCTGGTGGTGGCCACGCCGATCCTGGCCGGTGCCATATTGCGCTTTATCATGGGGATGCTGGCCGATCGCCTGTCGCCAAAGACTGCCGGGCTGATCGGCCAGGTGATCGTCATCTGCGCCCTGTTCGTCGCATGGAAACTCGGCATCCACAGTTACGAGCAAGCCCTGTTGCTGGGCCTGTTCCTGGGCATGGCCGGTGCGTCGTTCGCTGTCGCCCTGCCCCTGGCGTCGCAATGGTATCCACCGCAGCATCAAGGCAAGGCCCTGGGTATCGCCGGTGCCGGCAATTCGGGCACCGTATTGGCAGCCTTGATCGCCCCGGTGCTGGCGGCGGCATTCGGTTGGAGCAATGTGTTCGGCTTTGCCCTGATTCCGCTGATCCTGACCCTGATCGTTTTCGCCTGGCTGGCGAAAAATGCGCCCGAGCGGCCCAAAGCCAAATCCATGGCCGACTACTTCAAGGCACTGGGTGACCGCGACAGCTGGTGGTTCATGTTTTTCTACAGCGTGACGTTCGGCGGTTTCATCGGCCTGGCCAGCGCCCTGCCCGGCTACTTCAACGACCAGTATGGCCTGAGCCCGGTGACCGCTGGCTACTATACCGCTGCCTGCGTATTCGGTGGCAGCCTGATGCGCCCATTGGGCGGTGCCCTGGCTGACCGTTTCGGCGGCATCCGCACGCTGCTGGCGATGTACACCGTGGCGGCGACTTGCATTGCCTTGGTCGGTTTCAATCTGCCAAGTTCCTACGCCGCTCTGGCGCTTTTCGTCTGCACCATGCTCGGTTTGGGCGCAGGCAACGGCGCGGTGTTCCAGTTGGTACCGCAACGCTTTCGTCGGGAAATCGGGGTAATGACCGGCCTGATCGGCATGGCCGGCGGCATCGGCGGGTTTGCTCTCGCCGCAGGCATGGGCGCGATCAAGCAGAGCACCGGCAGCTATCAACTGGCGCTGTGGTTGTTCGCCAGCCTCGGCATCCTCGCCTGGTTCGGCCTGCATGGCGTAAAACGGCGCTGGAGAACCACTTGGGGCTCGGCCGCCGTAACCGCGGCGCGGGTCTGACGCTGCCATGGGCCTGCAACTGAGTTTCGCCGAAGCCAGTGCCATCGGCCCTCGCGATGAAAACCAGGACGCCCTGCGCCTGGTCACGCCCGCTCCGGCACTGGCGGCGAGCAAAGGTTACCTGTTCGCCATCGCCGACGGTGTCAGCCAGTGTGCCGATGGCGGCCTCGCCGCCCGTTCGACCTTGCAGGCTTTGGCACTGGACTACTACGCCACGCCGGAAACCTGGGGCATTGCCCAGGCGCTGGATCGCCTGCTGCTGGCGCAGAACCGCTGGCTGCAGGCCAATGGCAACGGCCAACCGCTGTTGACCACGGTCAGTGCGCTGGTCATGCGTGGCAGGCGTTTCACCCTGGCCCACGTCGGAGATTGCCGGGTATATCGCTGGCATGCCGACCAGTTGCAACGCATCAGCGAGGATCACGTCTGGGACCAGCCGGGCATGCAGCACGTGCTCAAACGCGCACTGGGGCTCGATCAGCATCTGGTGCTGGATTTCCTCGATGGCGAACTGCGCCTGGATGAGAGTTTCGTGCTGCTCAGCGACGGTGTCTGGGCCGTGCTTGGCGACACCGCAATTGCCGCGATTCTGCGCGACCAACCGGATTTGCACAGCGCCGCGCAAACCCTGGTGAAGGCCGCGCATCTGGCCGGCAGCGAGGATAACGCCAGCGCCTTGCTGGTGCGTGTCGATGCGCTCGGTGAGGCGAGCATCGGCGACGCGTTGATGCATTTGCAGCAATGGCCGCTGCCGCCGGCACTGAAACCCGGGCAGCTCTTCGAAGGCTGGCAAGTCGAAACAATACTCGGGCAAAGTCAGCAATCGCTGCTCTATCGGGTACGCGACGCCCAGCAACAACCGTGGCTGCTGAAAACCCTGCCGGGGCGAATGCACGACGATCACCAGGCCGGGCAAGCATTACTCTCGGAGGAATGGTTTCTCAAGCGCGTGGCCGGACGGCATTTCCCTGAAGTCCATGCCGCCAGCCAGCGTCAGCATTTGTACTACGTGATGCGCGAATATGCCGGGTCGACGCTGGCACAATTGTACGATCAGGGCGGGCCGCTGCCGCTGGCCCAGTGGCAGGAACTGGCCGAGCGCTTGCTGCGAGCGGTCGGTTTGCTGCATCGCCGGCAGATTCTGCATCGCGATATCAAACCGGAAAACCTGCTGTTGGCAGACGACGGCGAATTGCGCCTGCTGGATTTCGGTCTCGCCTACTGTCCAGGGCTCTGCGAAGACCGCCCCACCGAACTGCCCGGGACGCCGAGCTACATCGCCCCGGAAGCGTTTCTTGGCAACCTTGCGACAGCGCAGCAGGACCTGTACTCCGTCGGCGTTACCCTTTACTTCCTGCTTACCGGGCATTTTCCCTACGGCGAAATCGAGGCATTCCAGCACCCTCGTTTCGGCCAGCCGGTCAGCGCCGGGCGCTATAGACCAGACCTGCCGGAGTGGATTGCCCAAAGCCTGGAGCGGGCCGTGGCTGCGGATCCTGATCAGCGCTTTGAAACGGCGGAAGAATGGCTGCTGTTGATGGAACAGGGCGAGCGGCGCAGCTTGAACGTGCGGCCAAGGCCACTGCTGGAGCGCGAGCCGCTGAAGGTGTGGCGGACGTTGGCGTTGGTGTCGCTGGTGGTGAATCTGGTGCTGCTGGTTTTGCTGTTTCACGGCTGATAGCGCTGAACCATCAACCTGACGCTCCACGAACGAGCAACACGCTTCGAATCAGTGCACAAAACACTGCAATCATTTCGACGAATGCCCCCCTAACTCAATAAATCCGCGGTCCAGCAGCACTTGGCACAGCCGCTGCATTACCTTTTACACCACACATAAAGCCCAGCCTTCAACGACGAATGCTGCGCTTCCCGAGAGAACGGGACCAGGACAAAGGCGTCCTCGCTAGGCAACTAGCGGGACGCCTTTTTTTGTTTGCGCAAAAATTTGTCGAGCAAGACCTGAACAGCCCTGATGAGGCGAGTCTGAGCTCCCGGAGAACCTGATGAAAAAACTAAAACTGGTGATGATCGGCAACGGCATGGCCGGGGTTCGCACCCTGGAAGAACTGCTCAAGCTGAGCAATGAGCTGTACGACATCACGGTCTTCGGCGCCGAACCGCACACAAACTACAACCGCATCCTGCTGTCACCGGTGCTGGCCGGCGAGCAGACTTTCGAAGAGATCGTGCTCAATGACCTGGACTGGTACCTGGAAAACAACATCAAGCTGCTGCTCAACCGCAAAGTGGTGGAAATAGACCGGGTCAAACGCCGGGTCATCGCTGAAGACGGCAGCGAGGCCGAGTACGACCGCCTGCTGATCGCCACCGGTTCGACCCCTTTCATCCTACCGATTCCAGGCAACACCCTTGAGGGTGTGATCGGCTACCGCGATATTGCCGACACCCAGGCCATGATCAACACCGCAAAAACCCACAAGCACGCAGTAGTGATCGGTGGTGGCCTGCTCGGCCTGGAAGCCGCCAACGGCCTGATGCTGCGGGGCATGCATGTCACCGTAGTGCACCTCGGTGAATGGCTGCTGGAACGGCAACTGGACAAGACCAGCGGCCAGCTGCTGCAATCGGCCCTTGAAGCGCGCGGCCTGCATTTTCGCCTGTGCGAGCAAACCAAGGCCCTGCACGATGCCGGCAATGGCCGGGTCGGCTCGGTGGAGTTCAAGAACGGCGAGATCATCCCCGCCGACCTGGTGGTCATGGCGGCCGGCATTCGCCCCAACACCGAACTCGCGGAAAAATCCGGGATCCCCTGCAACCGCGGGATTCTGGTCAACGACACCCTGCAAACCTATGACCCACGGATCTATGCGATCGGCGAATGCGCCAGCCACCGCGGCATCGCCTATGGCCTGGTAGCACCGCTGTTCGAGCAGGCCAAGGTCTGCGCCAACCACCTTGCACAACTGGGTTTCGCCCGTTATCAGGGCTCGGTGACCTCGACCAAACTGAAAGTCACCGGCATCGACCTGTTCTCCGCCGGTGACTTCATGGGCGGTGAAGGCACGGAGACCATCACCCTTTCCGACCCGATCGGCGGGGTCTACAAAAAACTGGTGATCAAGGATGACGTGCTGGTCGGGGCCTGCCTGTACGGCGATACCGCCGATGGCGGCTGGTACTTCCGGCAAATCCGCGAGAACCACGGCATCGGTGAAATCCGCGATCACTTGATGTTTGGTGAAAACGCTATAGGCGACGTCGGACATCAGGGCCAGGACAAGGCCATGAGCATGGCTGACAGTGCCGAGGTCTGCGGCTGCAACGGCGTATGCAAGGGCACCATCGTCAAGGCGATTCAGGAGCACGGGCTGTTCAGTGTCGATGAGGTCAAGAAACACACCAAGGCCGCCAGCTCCTGCGGCTCCTGCGCGGGCCTGGTGGAACAGATCCTGATCAATACCGTGGGCGGCGCCGCCGACGTCAAGCCGAAAAGCGAAAAAGCCATTTGCGGCTGCAGCGACCTCAATCACGGACAGATCCGCCAGGCCATCCGTGAGCAGCACCTGTTGACCATTGCCGGCACCATGGGCTACTTGAACTGGCGCACGCCGAATGGCTGTGCAACCTGTCGCCCGGCGCTCAACTACTACCTGATTTCCACCTGGCCGGGCGAGGCCAAGGACGATCCGCAATCACGCCTGATCAACGAACGGGCTCACGCCAACATTCAGAAAGACGGTACCTACTCTGTAGTGCCAAGGATGTGGGGCGGAGTGACCAATCCTTCCGAATTGCGCCGCATTGCCGACGTGGCAGACAAATACAACGTGCCCATGGTCAAGGTTACCGGTGGGCAACGCATCGACTTGCTGGGTATTAAAAAACAGGACCTGCCAGGGGTCTGGAAGGATCTCGACATGCCGTCCGGCCACGCCTACGGCAAATCCATCCGCACGGTGAAGACCTGCGTCGGCAGCGAGTTCTGCCGCTTTGGCACGCAGAACTCCACCCAACTGGGCATCGAGCTTGAACATGACCTGTTCAACATGTGGTCGCCGCACAAAGTGAAACTGGCCGTCTCCGGTTGCCCGCGCAACTGCTCGGAAGCGGGTATCAAGGATGTGGGAATTATCGGTGTGGATTCCGGTTGGGAGATGTACATCGGCGGCAACGGCGGGATCAAGACCGAGGTCGCCGAGTTCTTCGTCAAGCTCAAAACCGCCGAAGAAGTACGCGAGTACAACGGCGCATTCCTGCAGCTCTATCGCGAAGAGGCCTTCTATCTCGAACGCACCGTGCACTACCTGCAACGGGTCGGCATGGAGCACATCAAGAAAGCCGTGCTGGAAGATCCACAACGCCGCAAAGCGCTCAACGAGCGTCTGCAGTTCTCCCTGTCGTTCGAGCAAGACCCGTGGAAAGAACGCCTGCAACAGCCATTGCTGAAGAAGGAGTTCGACGTCATCCCTGTGAAGAACCTGGAGGTGCTGGCATGAACTGGCTGGATATCTGCGCACTGGAAGAAATCAACGCCCTGGGTTCGCGAATCGTCGCCGGCCCGAAAGGTGACATCGCCATTTTCCGTACCAGCGACGACGAAGTTTTCGCCCTCGATGACCGCTGCCCGCACAAAGGCGGGCCATTGTCCCAAGGGTTGATCTACGGCAAGCGGGTCGCCTGCCCGCTGCACAACTGGCAGATCGACCTGGCAAGCGGCGAAGCCCAGGCGCCGGATATCGGCTGCGCCCACCATCATCCGGCACGGGTCGAAAATGGCCGGGTGATGCTGGCCCTGGACGCAAGCTGATGAACCGCCAGATCACCGCTTCCACCTGCTGTTACTGCGGGGTCGGTTGTGGGGTGCTGATCGAGCATGACGGCGAGCGCATCCTCGGCGTCAGCGGCGATCCGGCCCACCCGGCCAATTTCGGCAAACTGTGCAGCAAGGGCTCGACCCTGCACCTGACGGGCGACCTCACGGCCCGGGCCTTGTACCCCGAATTGCGTCTGGGCAAAGGCCTGGCCCGCGCTCGCACCGATTGGGACAGCGCCCTCGATCATGCCGCCAGCGTGTTTGCCCAAACCATCGCCGAACATGGTCCGGATAGCGTGGCGTTCTATATCTCCGGGCAGTTGCTGACCGAGGATTACTACGCCTTCAACAAGCTGGCGCGAGCGTTGGTGGGGACCAACAATATCGACAGCAACTCACGCCTGTGCATGTCTTCGGCGGTGGTCGGCTACAAGCGCAGCCTGGGCGCAGACGCACCACCTTGCAGCTACGAAGACCTCGAACTGAGCGACTGCGTGATGATCGTCGGCAGTAATATGGCCTACGCCCATCCGGTACTGTTTCGTCGCCTGGAAGAAGCCAAATCCCGCCGTCCACAGATGAAAGTCATCGTCATCGACCCACGGCGTACCGACACCTGCGATCTGGCTGACCTGCATCTGGCGATTCTGCCGGGCACCGACGTCGCCTTGTTCCATGGGATCTTGCACCTGCTGCTGTGGGAAGACTGGATCGACCGCGATTTCATCAATGCCCATACCGAAGGTCTGGCCGAACTCAAAAGCCTGGTGCGCGACTACACGCCGCAAATGGTTTCGCAACTGTGCGGCATCGGCATCGAACAACTGCAGGAATGTGCCCAATGGGTCGGGACCTCGAAAAGCTTCCTGTCGCTGTGGTGCATGGGCCTGAATCAATCCACCGCCGGCAGCGCGAAAAACAGTGCGCTGATCAACCTGCATCTGGCCACCGGGCAAATCGGACGGCCTGGTGCAGGTCCTTTCTCGTTGACCGGTCAGCCAAACGCCATGGGCGGGAGGGAAACCGGCAGCTTGTCCAACTTGCTGCCTGGTCATCGCGAAGTTGCCAATCCTGAACACCGTGCTCAGGTAGCGTCTTACTGGGGTGTCGAGCAACTCCCGGAGAACCCGGGGCTCAGCGCCATCGAACTGTTCGAGCAGGTCGGCAACGGCAAAATCAAAGCCCTGTGGATCGCCTGCACCAACCCGGCGCAATCGATGCCGGACCAGAGCGCCGTGCGCGAAGCCTTGCAAGCGTGCCCATTCGTGGTGTTGCAGGAAGCCTTTCGCACCACCGAAACCGCAGCGTTCGCCGATCTGCTGCTGCCCGCCGCCAGCTGGGGTGAAAAAGACGGCATGGTGACCAACTCCGAACGGCGCATTTCCCACGTCCGCCGGGCCATCGCCGCACCGGGTGCAGCACGGCCAGACTGGGCGATCACCGTAGATTTCGCACAACGTCTGGAAAAACATCTGCGTCCCGGCCAACCCGGTCTGTTCGCGTTTGAAACCCCGACTCAGGTGTTCGATGAATTCAAGCAACTGACCCATGGCCGCGACCTGGACCTGTCCGGTATCAGTCACGACCTGATCGACCGTCTTGGTCCGCAACAATGGCCCTTCCCTGTGGGTGCCAGCGAGGGCACGGCCCGGCTGTATATCGACGGAATTTTTCCGACCCCCAGCGGGCGGGCGCAGTTTGTTGCCGATCCCTATCGCGCCGCCAAAGAACAGCGCGATGCGCGTTTTCCGCTGACCCTGATCACCGGCCGCCTGCGCGATCAATGGCACGGAATGAGCCGCACTGGCACAGCTGCACAACTATTTGGCCATGTCAGCGAAGCCGTTTTGAGCCTGCACCCGGATGAGTTGCGTCGGCATCGCCTGCAATCCGGAGATCTGGTCAGCCTGAAAAGCCGTCGCGGTGCGGTGATCGTGCCGGTCGGCAGCGACGACAGCGTACGCCCCGGCCAGGCTTTTCTGCCGATGCACTTTGGTGACCGTTTTCTCAAGGGCGGCGTGAACAGTCTGACCCTTGCCGCTTTCGATCCGTTGTCAAAACAGCCCGAACTCAAGCACAGCGGCGTACGCCTGGAGCCTGTGCAACTGCCATGGCAATTGTTCGCCCTCATCGAAGGTGACGTTCAACGGCATTTCGAGGCACTGCGCCCACTCTGTGAGGCGTTTTCCTATGCCAGCCTCAGCCTCGCCGGCCGTGAACGCCCAGCACTGCTCATACGCGCTGCCAGCACGTCAGCGCCGCCGCCACAGCTATTGGCAGACATTGATCAGTGCCTGGAATTGAACAGCGGGCCGGTGCTGGCGTACGACGACCCGCGACGCTCCATTGGCAAACGGGTGCGCATCGAGAATGGCCGCATCACCGCGATTCGCCTGGCCGGTGAAACCCTCGCCCAGCACTGGCTGCAAGGCCTTTGGCTCGAAGGAAGCGCCGACGAACAGCTGCGTCGCTGGTTGCTCGCGCCGCTGAGCGTACCACCGGGCAATGCCTTGGCATCAAACGGCAACAAAACCCTTTGCAACTGCAAGAACGTCAGCCAAAACGCGATTTGCGCCAGCATCAGTCGTGGCCTGGACCTGCAGGGGCTCAAACAGGAACTGGGCTGCGGTACGCAGTGCGGGTCCTGCATTCCGGAAATCAAGCGATTGCTGGCAGTCTCTGCCCAGCCGATCGCCGTCAACTCGTGAGGAGCAACACTATGAGCGCAAAAGTCTGGCTGGTGGGTGCGGGCCCTGGCGATCCGGAATTACTGACCCTCAAGGCGGTACGCGCATTGAGAGAAGCGCAAGTGGTGCTGATCGACGACCTGGTCAACAACGCGATCCTGGAGCATTGCCCTCAGGCGCGGATCATTGCGGTGGGCAAGCGCGGTGGCTGTCGCTCCACGCCGCAGGCATTCATTCATCGATTGATGCTGCGTTATGCCCGCCAAGGCAAATGCGTGGTGCGGCTCAAGGGGGGTGACCCGTGCATCTTTGGTCGTGGTGGTGAAGAAGCGCAATGGCTGCGCGAGCAGGGAGTGGAAGTCGAGCTGGTCAACGGCATCACCGCCGGGCTTGCTGGCGCGACGCAATGCGACATCCCTTTGACCTTGCGCGGCGTTGCCCGCGGGGTAACGCTGGTGACCGCTCACACCCAGGACGACAGCAGCCTCAACTGGCAGGCATTGGCCCAGGGCGGTACGACCCTGGTGGTTTACATGGGCGTGGCGAAATTGAGCGAGATTCGCGAGCAGTTGCTGGCAGGTGGAATGGCGGCGGATACGCCAGTGGCGATGATTGAGAACGCCTCCCTGCCCCATCAAAGGGAATGCCGGAGCAGCCTTACAGCAATGGAAGAAGATTCCTACATCTTCCAACTCAAGAGCCCGGCTATCCTAGTGATCGGTGCTGTGGCGGCCCATGCAGAGTCCTCTCTGTGGGAGCGTGACGTGCCCGCGATGAAGGCCTGCCAGCCAGCCTGAACCTGTCCGACTCAGCTTCGGTTGATCAAATCGCAGGCAAAGAAAAGCCCGGCCTAAGCCGGGCTTTTCTCAGAGCTGCGAGCTAATTACTTAGCTTGAGCTTCAACCTGCGCTTCTACGCGACGGTTTACAGCGCGGCCAGCGTCAGTTTTGTTGTCAGCAACTGGGCGGGATTCGCCGTAGCCAACAGACTGAACGCGGGACGATTCAACACCGTACTGGTTGGTCAGAACTTGTTTAACGGCGTTTGCACGACGCTCAGACAGTTTCTGGTTGTAAGCGTCAGGACCGACGGAGTCAGTGTGACCTTCAACAGTAGTGGTGGTGGCTGGGTACTGCTTCATGAAGTCAGCCAGGTTCTTGATGTCGCCGTAGCTGTTTTCTTTGACTACCGACTTGTCGAAGTCAAATTTGACGTCCAGCTCAACACGAACAACTTCAGCAACTGCTGGGCAGCCGTCAGCGTCAACAGTTACGTTGGCTGGGGTGTCCGGGCACTTGTCAACGTTGTCGCAAACGCCGTCGTTGTCGCTGTCGGAGCAAACTTCTGGAGCTGGAACCGGAGCAGCAGGCTTGTTGCCGCCACCGAAGTTCACACCGATACCGACGCTAGGAGCCCACTCGGTGTTGCCCTGGTCGATGTTGTACTGAGCTTCAACGCCGGCACGGGCGTAGAAGTTGTCGGTGAAGTACAGCTTGGCACCGCCGCCAACGTTGGCGAAGGTGGAGTGGTTACGACCGCCCGAGCCGTTCTGGTCGATGCTCTGGTGGGAGAAACCGCCCGACAGGTAAGGACGCAGCATGTCGCCTGGGTTGTTGAAGTGGTACAGGCCGTCCAGAGCTGCGTTCGAGCCCTTAACGTCCTGGCCGTCGTCGGTCACAGCGTTGTGGACTTCGTCGTAGGACAGACGCAGTTCAACGTCGTCAGTCAGGAAGTAACCGATGGAACCACCCGGCAGGATGCCGTCGTTCCGGAAGTTACGGTCGGTATCGAAATATTGCTTCTTCGCGTAGCCTTCGATTTCAACTGCGCCTTGGCCTTGTGCCAGAGCGCCGAAGGAAGTGGCGGCAATAAGAGAACCAATGGCCAAGCCCAAGGTGTTTTTCAGTTTCATCCGTTAAATCCCCATCTGGTGATTGTGAAGCAGTCCCGCAAACCGGGGGACAACTCGGCGGCAAGTCTAACAGAACTTGCCTACACGTAAGAGATATTTGCGCTGAACTAAGTTTCAGCAATGCCTGCAAATTTCTCACGCAATTTATCTAGAGCACGTTTGTACCGCATTTTTGTCGCACTCAATCCCATATGCATGATATCCGCGATCTCTTGAAATTCCAGTTCTGCGACAAATCGTAGCACCAGAATTTCACGGTCAATCGGATTCACATACACCAACCAGCGATCAAGTCCACCCTTTTCCTCGGGTTTCGGCGCCTTTTCTTCGGACGCTTCCTCAAGGGGGTCAAGACTTAATGCGTCCATCAAGCGACGCTTTCGCCGTTCTTTCCGATACTGCGTGATGCACTCGTTGTACGTGATGCTATAGAGCCATGTCTTGAACTTCGATTTACCTTCGAAGTTCTTCAGGCCATACAGCACCTTCAACATGACCTCCTGACAGACATCGTCAGCATCGCGATCGTTCCCAAGATATCGTGCACACACGTTAAATAATGTTCGCTGGTAACGCCGCATCAGTTCTTCGTAGGCGCGCGTCACGTGAAACAGCTCGGTATGCGAGCGCGCGACCAACTCCTCATCAGAGAGCTCGCGGGGGTCGTAGCGCGTGGATAACGATTGGGCTTTATTCAAAACAAGTCGGGCCGACAGTTCAGGTCAATGTCCGCCGCAGCGCCAGCGTCAGCAGGCAATATGCGGCGGCATACATTAGCAGGGTTTGCCGGGTTAGCGGCTACTCACATGCTGCTCAAGGAGGATCCGATTGGAAAGAGAGACTAGCTCACCCTCATCGGTCAGCAATGTGGTTTTAACCGTGCCGATCTCTTCGATCTGGCCTTCGACCTCGCCAACACGTACTTGTTGCCCAACCTGATACAACTCACGCACATAGATTCCCGCAAGAATCTGTCCAGCTATTTCCCGGCTTCCCAGCCCCATTGCCAGCGCTACTGCCAGACCAACGGTGATCAAAACAATCACAATCACATGGTTGAGCAGGTCAGTCTTGACCTCCAACTGGCTGATCGCGACCGAGATGCTGATGATAATCACCAGGCCCTGAGCAATTCGCCCTAACCCGGAAGCGTAGTCCAGTCCTACGCCTTCTGCCGCACCGCGTACCAGCCCATTGGCCAGTTGCGCCAGCAAGACACCCACCAGCAGCACCAGCGCCGCACCGAATACCTTCGGCAAATACAACGCTAGCATATCCAGCGTAGCTGAAACTCGCTCAAGTCCAAGGGATTCTGCGGCAGAAACCAGAAAAATAAGCAGAACGAACCAATAGACGATTTTTCCGATCAACGTCGAGATCGGTACCTGAAGTCCCGCACGGGACAGCAACTTGGTCAGGCCAGTACCGCCCATCAGGCGATCAAGGCCAAGCTTGGCGAGCAACTTGGACAGCAACGCGTCCAGTAGTTTCGCCACGACGAAGCCCAACAGCAGCACAACCAGGGCGCCAAACAGGTTCGGGATGAAGTTCGCAACCTTGGTCCACAACGCAGTCATTGCAGTGACGAGGCTCTGAGTCCAGAGATCAAGTTCCATATTCAATCAGCCTTATCAGCGGTGCGGGCGGCAGGTTTACGTAAACGGGATACCGGCGCGACATGGGCCGATCCATTATTCAAGGCGATCATCAGGGCGGGCAACCAGCGGCCCAGCAGACTGAACAAATCACCGGCGCCGACCTGGCGGTTGGCGGTTTTCAGCACGCGACCAAGGCACGCATCGTCGTCCCGGGTGGAGGGTGATGCATTGAGCATGTCGCGTAAAGACTGTTCAAACGGATCGTGCATACGCACCTCTCGTGATGTCTGTGAAAGACGCGGCCAGATTTGCCCGGGTCACATGACTCACCTTCAGACCCACCGCAAACGCCGAAATAACCACCACTGTCCCAGCGCTACCGAGATCATCATCAGGCACGCAACCATGAAGCCATAGGGGCTCTCGGAGAATGGAATTCCGCCGACGTTGATCCCCAGAAGACCGGTAAGAAAACTCATCGGCAAAAAAATCCCGGTGATGACACCAAAGCGATACATCGTGCGGTTCATGCGCACGCTCAATCGTCGGTCTTCAGCCTCCAGGACCAGCCCCACCCGCTCCCGGGTCAATTCCAGCTCCTCGAGATAACGGGTCAGGCTGTTGTTCAATTCGTTCCAGTAATCGCCATCGTCTTCGACAAACCAGGGCAATTTTATCCGTGTCAGCTGGCCAAAAATATCCCTTTGCGGCGCGAGAAAGCGTTTTAACGCGGCGGCTCGACGACGGATCTGCAAAATCGCTCCGTGCTCCGGGGTATACCGTTCGTCGGCATCGAGTTTTTCTTCTTCCCCGTCGACCACTTCGGAGAGATCGCTGACCAGATCCTGCACCTTGTTGGTGAGGTACTGCGCCAGGTAAAGAATGAGTTCGGAGGCTGTTTTCGGCCCCTTGCCAGCCTCCAGTTGCACCAGCAACTCTTCGGTGGCGCGCAATGGGCGCAAACGCAGGGAAATGACGCGCCGGGCCGAGCCGAAGATCCGAACCGAGACCATGTCTTCCGGCTCGGCGCCAGGGTTCAGATTAACCCCGCGCAAGAACAGCAGCAGTTCGCTGTCGGACAGTTGCAATAGTCGCGGTCGAGTGTTCTCTTCCAGCAACAGATCGCAATTGAACTCGCTCAGGCCACTGGATTTACGCAACCAGGTATGGGTTTGCGGATGACTGCGATCCCAGTGCAGCCACAGGCTTTCATGGGCCTGCAACTGCAAGTCGTCGAGTTCAGTCCGGGCTATCGAACGCGCGCCGCCTTTACCGTCCAGCACCAAGGCATGCACCAGGCCCCATTGCGCGTTGTCTTCCTCGAACATCCGCATTCCTTTGTTGATCGGACTTTATTCAGGCATCTTGAGCGGGCTTGGCGAGATGATCACGCCGTTGTTGTCCGCATAAACATACTGGCCAGGGTGGAAGGTTACGCCCGCGAAAGTCACGGCAACGTTGAGATCGCCAATGCCGCGCTTGTCGGTTTTCATTGGGTGGCTGGCCAGCGCCTGAACCCCCAGGTCGGTTTGCGCGATCACGTCCACATCACGGATGCAGCCGTAGATCACCATGCCTTCCCAGCCATTTTTGGCCGCCTTCTCGGCAAGCATGTCGCCCAGCAGCGCGCGACGCAGAGAGCCGCCACCATCAACCACCAGGACTTTGCCATTACCCTTGAGTTCGACCTGCTCCTTGACCAGCGAGTTGTCTTCGAAACACTTGATGGTCACGATTTCGCCGCCGAAGGAATCACGGCCGCCAAAATTGCTGAACATCGGCTCCAGCACCTGCACCAGCTCCGGATAAGCGTCGCACAGGTCAGGCGTGAGGTAATGGTTCATCGAGAAACTCCTGTAAAGAGGAAGACAGCACGAACATCAGTGATGACTCAGTCACTGAAAGTGACCAGAACAGCTCAATCCGTCATATCTTAGCCGCAAGCCGAACAGAGCGAAATGCCCTTGTTAGAGCGGCAGACTCAAATCACCTTGGAAAAATCCGCTTTTTCAGCCATCAAGGGTGCCTGGGGATCCGCAAGCCAACGCGCTACCAACGGCCAGACTTCATTCTGGGCGGCCTTGCTCACCAGCATTTCGACGTGACCGAAATTGTCAGCAAAACCCTGTTCATGACCCAGATTGATAAATTGCTTGTGCTCAGAACCGACCTGATCGAACAACTTGCGACAGGCCCACGCTGGGTCCTGATGGTCACCGGCCGCACTCATGGCCAGCACCGGCACCTGGACGCTGGCCAGACCGGCCCACCAATCCTTGTCCG
Organism: Pseudomonas sp. PDM31; assembly: GCF_019218965.1. NCBI lineage: Bacteria > Pseudomonadati > Pseudomonadota > Gammaproteobacteria > Pseudomonadales > Pseudomonadaceae > Pseudomonas > Pseudomonas sp. PDM31. Next base: position 350,486 of record NZ_JAHUWS010000005.1, read on the forward strand.
CATCGCCAAAGCGCCCGAACAGGCCAAACCAGCGCATGCTTTCCAGGGCCAGGCCGATCGGCTCATCCTCCGGACCGCGCTTGAGCCGCGAACCTGACAGTTGGGCAAAACGCTTGAGAATGAAGCGACCGCCCCACTCCACGGGTGGAATCTTCAACGGCCAGTAGTTGCGGCTGACTTGCGTACCAAAAAACGCCGCCGAGGCCACCACTGGCTCACCGATATACTCGCCGCCCAATGCAGCTGCCAGGGTAGTACCCCCCAGCGAATGACCGATCCAGTGCGGGGCCTGCCCACTCTGCTCGCGCACGAACGCGCCAATGGCGGGCAGATCATAGCGCGCGTAGTCGGCGACACGATTGTTGCGGTAGTCCTGATTACGCCGAGACAAGCCGTGACCGCGCATTTCGGCGATCCACACGTCAAATCCCAGGCGAGCCAGATAAGCGCCGAGCCCAAGCCCCTTGGGTGAAAACCAGAACCGGCGATTGGAAAAGCTGCCGTGCAACAGGATCACCGGCACGCCACGGCAGGCGGGTTCATCAGCCATGCCGAGGCGGGTCACAGCCAGTTCGACGGTACCGTCAGGGCTGTTACCGGGTTTCAAACGATAGACATCTTCGCTCAGATCACCGCGTCGTTCGGCGCTGATCAGGGCGACAGGAAACAGGTTGCTGCTGCTTTGCATAATCTCTTGCACAAAAAAGGGCGGCATCCGGAGGAGCCCGCCCTGCTTGAACTTCTAATGGGCCGCTCAATGTGAGAGAGAACTTGTGGCGAGGGGGCTTGCCCCCGCTTGAGTGCGTAGCACTCACAAAATCTCTATTGCGTCAAAGATCTTGTGAGTGCTGCGCACCCAAACGGGGGCAAGCCCCCTCGCCACAGGCTCGCCCCTACAGAGGGAGCGGCCCGTTCACACTACATCAAGCCTGCGCTTGACCTTCAGCCAGGAAGAACCAGGTTTCCAGCACGGAGTCAGGGTTCAACGAAACGCTTTCGATGCCCTGCTCCATCAGCCACTTGGCCAGGTCCGGGTGGTCCGAAGGACCCTGACCGCAGATACCGATGTATTTGCCGGCCTTGTTGCACGCAGCGATGGCATTGGCCAGCAGCTTCTTGACCGCAGGGTTACGCTCGTCGAACAGGTGCGCAATGATCCCGGAGTCACGGTCCAGGCCCAGAGTCAGCTGGGTCAGGTCGTTGGAACCAATCGAGAAGCCGTCGAAGAACTCGAGGAACTCTTCTGCCAGGATCGCGTTGGATGGCAGTTCGCACATCATGATGATACGCAGACCGTTTTCACCGCGAGCCAGACCGTTTTCGGCCAGCAGATCGATCACTTGGCTGGCTTCGCCCAGGGTACGGACGAACGGCACCATGATTTCGACGTTGGTCAGGCCCATCTCGTTGCGCACGCGCTTGAGGGCGCGGCACTCGAGTTCGAAGCAGTCACGGAACGATTCGCTGATGTAACGCGAAGCGCCGCGGAAGCCCAGCATCGGGTTTTCTTCTTCCGGCTCGTAAAGCTTGCCGCCGATCAGGTTCGCGTATTCGTTGGACTTGAAGTCCGACAGACGCACGATGACCTTTTTCGGCGTGAACGCTGCAGCCAGGGTGCTGATGCCTTCGACCAGTTTGTCGACGTAGAAGTCGACCGGATCGCTGTAACCGGCAATGCGCTTGTCGACGCTTTCCTTGATTTCTTGCGGCAGACCGTCGTAGTTCAACAGTGCCTTGGGGTGCACGCCGATCATGCGATTGATGATGAATTCCAGGCGGGCCAGGCCCACACCGGCGTTCGGCAGCTGTGCGAAGTCAAAGGCGCGGTCCGGGTTACCGACGTTCATCATGATCTTGAACGGCAGATCAGGCATGGCGTCCACGGAGTTCTTCTTGATATCGAAGCCCAGTTCGCCTTCGAAGATGAAACCGGTGTCGCCTTCAGCGCAGGAAACGGTCACGCCCTGGCCGTCTTTCAACAGCTGGGTGGCGTTGCCGCAACCGACAACCGCTGGAATGCCCAGCTCACGGGCGATGATCGCCGCGTGGCAAGTACGACCGCCACGGTTGGTAACGATGGCGCTGGCGCGCTTCATGACCGGTTCCCAGTCCGGGTCGGTCATGTCGGAAACCAGTACGTCGCCAGGCTGGACTTTGTCCATCTCGGACACGTCCTTGATGATGCGAACCTTGCCGGCGCCGATGCGCTGGCCGATGGCGCGACCTTCAACCAGCACAGTGCCGGTTTCTTTCAGCAGGTAACGTTCCATGACGTTGGCCTGGGTACGGCTCTTCACGGTTTCCGGACGGGCCTGCACGATGTACAGCTTGCCGTCGTCACCGTCCTTGGCCCATTCGATGTCCATCGGGCACTTGTAGTGCTTCTCGATGATCATCGCCTGTTTGGCCAGTTCGCTGACTTCAGCGTCGGACAGGCAGAAACGTGCGCGCTCGGCCTTGTCCACGTCGACGGTCTTGACCGAACGACCGGCCTTGGCTTCGTCGCCGTAGATCATCTTGATGGCCTTGCTGCCCAGATTGCGGCGCAGGATGGCCGGACGACCGGCTTCCAGCGTGCCCTTGTGGACATAGAACTCATCCGGGTTCACCGCGCCTTGTACGACAGTTTCACCCAGGCCGTAGGCGCCGGTGATGAACACCACGTCACGGAAGCCCGACTCGGTGTCGAGGGTGAACATCACGCCGGCGGTGCCGGTTTCGGAACGGACCATGCGCTGAACGCCGGCCGACAGGGCAACCAGCTTGTGGTCGAAACCCTGGTGCACGCGGTAGGAAATCGCGCGGTCGTTGAAAAGGGACGCGAACACCTCTTTGGCGGCGCGAATGACGTTTTCGACACCACGGATATTCAGGAAGGTTTCCTGCTGACCGGCGAAGGAAGCGTCCGGCAAGTCTTCGGCGGTAGCCGAAGAGCGCACGGCCACGGCCATGTCAGGGTTGCCGGCCGACAGCGCGGCGAACGCGGTGCGGATTTCGGCATTCAGTTTTTCAGGGAACTCGGCTTCCATGATCCATTGACGGATCTGGGCACCGGTTTTAGCCAAGGCATTGACATCGTCGACGTCCAGGGCGTCGAGGGCGGCATGGATCTGATCGTTCAGGCCGCTCAGTTCCAGGAAATCACGATAAGCCTGAGCGGTCGTGGCGAAGCCACCGGGTACCGATACACCGGCACCTGCAAGGTTGCTGATCATCTCGCCCAGGGATGCGTTCTTGCCCCCCACGTGCTCAACGTCGTCTTTGCCGAGCTTGTCGAGGGAAACTACGTACTCTACCAAGGTGATCTCTCCACTAACTGTGTTGGAAAAGCTCAGGAACCGGCTGCTCAAGGGAGCGTTTGCCAGCTGTATGGCCTGGACCTGGAAAATAAGTGAGAATGCAGGCCATTGGCGGCCTGCAAATCGCGCCTATCATATCGAAAAATCGTCATGAGCTTAAGGCCCAAGGTGCAAATGAAACGATCTGCTTTCTTTATTTCCGATGGCACCGGCATTACCGCCGAAACGCTGGGCCAAAGCCTTCTGGCGCAGTTCGAAAACATCACCTTCAGCAAATTCACCCGACCGTACATCGACAACGTCGACAAGGCGCGGGCAATGGTCCAGCAAATCAATAAAGCCGCCGAAAACGATGGCTTTCGCCCGATCATCTTCGACACCATCGTCAATCAGGACATTCGTGAGATTCTCGCAACCTCGAATGGTTTCATGATCGACATTTTCTCGACCTTCCTGGCACCACTGGAACAGGAACTCACCGAGCACTCTTCCTACACCGTCGGCAAGTCCCACTCCATCGGCACCAACTCCAATTACATGGAGCGCATCGAAGCGGTGAACTTCGCCCTCGACAACGACGACGGGGCCCGCACGCACTATTACGACAAGGCCGACTTGATCCTGGTGGGCGTTTCCCGATGCGGCAAGACCCCGACCTGCCTGTACATGGCCATGCAGTTCGGCATCCGCGCCGCCAACTACCCGCTGACCGAAGACGACATGGAACGCCTGACCCTGCCAAGTGCCCTGCGCGCCCACCAGCACAAGCTGTTCGGCCTGACCATCGACCCGGACCGCCTCACCGCGATCCGCAACGAGCGCAAACCCAACAGCCGCTATTCGAGCTACGCCCAGTGTGAATTCGAAGTGCGCGAAGTGGAGAACCTGTTCCGTCGCGAGAACATCCCGCACATCAACTCCACACATTTTTCGGTGGAAGAGATTTCGGCGAAAATTCTGGTGGAGAAAGGTGTAGAGCGGCGGTTCAAGTGAAATAGCTTCACTGCACACCCTGCAGGAGCGAGCAGGCTCGCTCCTGCAGGGATAGGCGTCAGTTAGAACGAGTCGCCAGGAACGCGAACATAACCTTCCATCAACACCCGCGCACTGCGGCTCATGATGGCTTTGTTCACGGTCCACTCGCCGTTCACCAGGCTGGCCTCGGCGCCGACACGCAGGGTGCCCGACGGATGACCGAAACGCACCGCATTGCGTTCGATACCACCGGCAGCGAGATTGACCAAGGTGCCGGAAATAGCCGCCGCCGTACCGATGGCCACCGCAGCGGTGCCCATCATTGCGTGGTGCAGCTTGCCCATGGACAGTGCACGCACCAGCAGGTCGACATCACCGGCCGCAATCGCCTTGCCGCTCGATGCCACGTAGTCCGCAGGCTTGGCCACGAAAGCCACCTTCGGCGTATGTTGGCGCTTGGCCGCTTCGTCGATATTGCCAATCAGCCCCATGCGCAACGCGCCATAAGCACGGATGGTTTCGAACATCAGCAACGCTTTCGGGTCGCCGTTGATCGCGCCCTGCAGCTCGGTACCGGTGTAGCCGATATCTTCGGCATTGACGAAAATCGTCGGGATGCCGGCGTTGATCATGGTGGCCTTGAAGGTGCCCACGCCGGGTACTTCCAGGTCATCCACCAGGTTGCCGGTAGGGAACATCGAACCGCCACCGCCCTCTTCTTCCGCAGCCGGATCGAGGAATTCGATCTGCACTTCGGCAGCAGGGAAGGTCACGCCGTCGAGTTCGAAATCGCCGGTTTCCTGCACTTCACCGTTGGTGATCGGCACGTGAGCGATGATGGTCTTGCCGATGTTGGCCTGCCACACGCGAACCACGGCCACGCCGTTGTGCGGAACGCGGCTGGCATCGATCAGGCCATTGCTGACGGCGAACGAGCCGACTGCAGCCGTCAGGTTGCCGCAGTTGCCGCTCCAGTCCACGAATGGCTTGTCGATGGAAACCTGACCGAACAGGTAGTCGACGTCGTGATCGGCCTTGATGCTTTTGGACAGGATCACGGTTTTGCTGGTGCTGGAAGTTGCGCAGCCCATGCCGTCGATTTGCTTGTCGTAAGGATCGGGGCTGCCGATCACGCGCAGCAACAGGGCATCGCGGGCCGGGCCGGGAACCTGAGCTGCTTCAGGCAGGTCTTGCAGGCTGAAAAATACGCCTTTGCTGGTGCCGCCACGCATGTAGGTGGCAGGGACTTTGATCTGTGGTGCATGAGCCATGATGCTCGTCTCTCCTAATCCAGAAACAGACATGGGACCCAAGGTCCCATGTCTGTACAGCCTGTGTTATACGGCCACTGCCGACTCTTCGAGGAAGTCCTGGGCGAAGCGTTGCAGCACGCCGCCGGCTTCGTAGATCGACACTTCTTCGGCAGTGTCGAGACGGCAGGTCACCGGGACCTCGACGACTTCGCCGTTCTTGCGATTGATCACCAGCGTCAGATCAGCGCGCGGTGTGCGAGCACCGACGACGTCGTAGGTTTCACTACCGTCGATGGCCAGGGTGTGGCGGTTGGTGCCCGGCTTGAACTCCAGCGGCAACACGCCCATGCCCACCAGGTTGGTGCGGTGGATGCGCTCGAAACCTTCGGCGGCAATCGCTTCCACGCCGGCCAGGCGCACGCCCTTGGCGGCCCAGTCACGGGACGAACCCTGACCGTAGTCGGCACCGGCGATGATGATCAGCGGCTGCTTGCGATCCATGTAGGTTTCGATCGCTTCCCACATGCGCATGACCTTGCCTTCCGGCTCCACGCGAGCCAGCGAACCCTGCTTGACCTTGCCGTCTTCCTGAACCATTTCGTTGAACAGTTTCGGGTTGGCGAAGGTCGCGCGCTGCGCGGTCAGGTGGTCACCACGGTGAGTTGCGTAAGAGTTGAAGTCCTCTTCCGGCAAGCCCATTTTCGCCAGGTATTCGCCGGCGGCGCTGTCGAGCATGATTGCGTTCGACGGCGACAGGTGGTCAGTGGTGATGTTGTCCGGCAGCACTGCCAGAGGACGCATGCCCTTGAGTGGACGCGCGCCGGCCAGTGCGCCTTCCCAGTACGGCGGACGACGGATGTAGGTGCTCATTTCGCGCCAGTCGTACAGCGGCGCGACTTTCGGGCCGGTGTCTTCGTGGATGGCGAACATCGGGATGTAGACCTGACGGAACTGTTCCGGCTTGACCGACGCCTTGACCACTGCGTCGATTTCTTCATCGCTCGGCCAGATGTCTTTCAGGCGAATTTCCTTGCCGTCTACTACGCCCAGCACGTCCTTCTCGATGTCGAAACGGATGGTGCCGGCGATCGCGTAAGCAACTACCAGAGGCGGCGAAGCGAGGAATGCCTGTTTGGCGTACGGGTGAATCCGGCCGTCGAAGTTACGGTTGCCGGACAATACGGCAGTGGCGTACAGGTCGCGGTCGATGATCTCTTGCTGGATCACCGGATCCAGTGCACCGGACATGCCATTGCAAGTGGTGCAGGCGAACGCGACGACGCCGAAACCGAGCTGTTCCAGCTCATCGGTCAGGCCGGCTTCATCGAGGTACAGCGCCACGGTTTTCGAACCCGGGGCCAGGGACGACTTGACCCATGGCTTGCGGGCCAGGCCGAGCTTGTTGGCATTACGCGCCAGCAGGCCGGCGGCGATCACGTTGCGCGGGTTGCTGGTGTTGGTGCAACTGGTAATGGCGGCGATGATCACCGCGCCGTCCGGCATTTGACCCGGGACATCGTCCCACTGGCCGGAGATGCCTTTGGCAGCCAGATCGGAAACCGCTACACGGGCGTGCGGGTTGCTCGGGCCGGCCATGTTGCGCACTACCGAGGACAGATCGAACGTCAGGCCGCGCTCGTATTGCGCGCCCTTGAGGCTGTCAGCCCACAGACCGGTGGTCTTGGCGTAGTTTTCCACCAACTGCACCTGGTCGTCTTCACGGCCGGTGAGTTTGAGGTAGTCGATGGTCTGCTGGTCGATATAGAACATCGCAGCGGTGGCGCCGTATTCCGGGGCCATGTTGGAGATGGTCGCGCGGTCGCCCAGGGTCAGGGCCGCTGCGCCTTCACCGAAGAACTCCAGCCATGCGCCAACGACTTTTTGCTTGCGCAGGAACTCGGTCAGCGCCAGCACCATGTCGGTGGCGGTGATGCCCGGTTGCAGCTTGCCGGTCAGTTCTACGCCGACGCTCTCAGGCAGACGCATCCAGGAGGCGCGGCCGAGCATCACGCTCTCGGCTTCCAGGCCGCCAACACCAATGGCGATCACGCCCAGCGCATCGACGTGCGGGGTGTGGCTGTCGGTACCGACGCAGGTATCAGGGAAGGCCACGCCGTCACGCACCTGGATCACCGGAGACATTTTCTCCAGGTTGATCTGGTGCATGATGCCGTTGCCTGGCGGGATCACGTCGACGTTCTTGAACGCCTTCTTGGTCCAGTTGATGAAGTGGAAACGGTCTTCGTTGCGGCGGTCTTCGATGGCGCGGTTCTTCTCGAACGCCTCCGGATCGAAACCACCACGCTCGACGGCCAGGGAGTGGTCGACGATCAGTTGGGTCGGCACCACCGGGTTGACTTGCGCAGGATCGCCACCTTGCAGGGCGATCGCATCACGCAGACCGGCGAGGTCGACCAGGGCGGTCTGGCCGAGAATGTCGTGGCACACCACACGGGCCGGGAACCAAGGGAAGTCGAGGTCGCGTTTGCGCTCGATGAATTGCTTCAGGGATTCGTTGAGCGTGGCCGGGTCGCAGCGACGCACAAGGTTTTCCGCCAGCACGCGGGAGGTGTACGGCAGGGTGTCATAGGCGCCGGGCTGGATGGCCTCGACCGCCGCGCGGACGTCGAAATAATCCAGATGGCTGCCGGGAAGCGTTTTACGGAATTCTGTGTTCATCAGTCGGGACTCGGTCACGGTAAATACAAAGGGGGGGCCCTGGCGCAGCTGCCGAATTGAACTCGGTCAACTGTGGGAGCGGGCTTGCTCGCGAAAGCGGTGTATCAGTCAACATCGATGTTGGATGTCAGCCCGTCTTCGCGAGCAAGCCCGCTCCCACAATGATCACCGGTTCAATCAGCAACCCGCGTGGAAGCCTCCACCGTTCAGCGTTGTTCGATTGGCACGAACTTGCGCTGTTCAACGCCGGTGTATTCGGCGCTCGGGCGGATGATGCGGTTGTTGGCGCGTTGCTCAAATACGTGAGCAGCCCAGCCGGTCAGGCGCGAGCAGACAAAGATCGGCGTGAACAGCTTGGTCGGGATACCCATGAAGTGGTACGCCGAGGCATGGTAGAAGTCCGCATTCGGGAACAGTTTCTTCTGCTCCCACATGGTCTTGTCGATGGCTTCGGAAACCGGGAACAACACCTTGTCGCCCACTTCTTCAGCGAGTTTTTTCGACCAGCCCTTGATCACTTCGTTACGTGGATCGCTGTCTTTGTAGATCGCGTGACCGAAGCCCATGATCTTGTCCTTGCGCTCGAGCATGCCGAGGGTGCCGCTGATCGCCTCTTCAGGCGAGCTGAAGCGCTCGATCATTTCCATCGCCGCTTCGTTGGCGCCGCCGTGCAGCGGGCCGCGCAGCGAACCGATGGCCGCAGTGATGCAGGAGAACAGGTCGGACAGGGTCGACGCGCAAACACGTGCAGTGAAGGTCGATGCGTTGAACTCGTGCTCTGCGTAGAGGATCAGCGAAACGTTCATCACCTTGACGTGCAGCTCGCTCGGCTTCTTGCCGTGCAGCAGGTGCAGGAAGTGACCACCGATGCTTTGCTCGTCGCTCACGCAGTCAATGCGCTTGCCTTCGTGGCTGAAGCGATACCAGTAGGTCATGATCGCCGGGAAGGCGGCCAGCAGACGGTCGGTCTTGTCGTGCTGCTCGGAGAAGTTGTTCTCCGCTTCCAGGTTACCCAGGAACGAGCAGCCAGTGCGCATCACGTCCATCGGGTGGGCATCGGCAGGGATGCGCTCCAGCACTTCTTTCAACGCTTGCGGCAGGTCACGCAGCTTGCTCAGCTTGGCGACGTAGGCAGCCAGTTGTGCTTTGCTCGGCAGGTCGCCGTACAACAGCAGGTAGGCGACTTCTTCGAACTGTGCGTCAGCCGCCAGTTCACGGACGTCATAACCACGATAGGTCAGACCGGCACCCGCCTGGCCCACGGTGGACAGTGCGGTTTGCCCGGCTACCTGGCCACGGAGCCCGGCGCCACTGAGTACTTTTGCTTCGGCCATTTTTTGTCTCCAGCATTCTTGAATTTGTCAGGGAAACTTCGTCCGTCTTCCTGTAGGAGCGAGCATGCTCCGGGCGGCGCTCCGACGATGGTGGACGCTACGCCGCGGCTTCCCGCGTTTTCGTTGACGTCCATCGCGAGCTTGCTCGCTCCTACAGTGACAGGGCGTTGATTATTTCTTCGCGGCGAACAACGCATCGAGCTTCTGCTCGAAGGTGTGGTAGTCGATGCGATCGTAAAGCTCCATGCGAGTCTGCATGGTGTCGATGACATTCGCCTGGGTGCCATCGCGGCGCAGTGCGTTGTAGACGTTTTCCGCTGCCTTGTTCATGGCGCGGAAGGCCGACAGCGGGTACAGCACCAGGGACACGTCGACCGCAGCCAACTGCTCGGTGGTGTACAGCGGCGTCGCGCCGAATTCGGTGATATTGGCCAGGATCGGCGCTTTCACGCGGCTGGCGAACAGCTTGTACATGTCCAGCTCGGTGATGGCTTCCGGGAAGATCATGTCGGCGCCAGCCTCGATGCAGGCAGCAGCGCGATCCAGAGCGGATTCCAGACCTTCCACCGCCAGGGCGTCGGTACGGGCCATGATCACGAAGCTATCATCGGTACGCGCATCAACAGCAGCCTTGATGCGGTCGACCATTTCCTGCTGGGTAACGATTTCTTTGTTAGGACGGTGGCCGCAACGCTTGGCACCGACCTGGTCTTCGATGTGGATCGCCGCGGCGCCGAACTTGATCATCGACTTCACGGTACGGGCAACGTTGAAGGCCGACGAACCGAAACCGGTGTCCACGTCAACCAGCAGCGGCAAGTCGCAAACGTCGGTGATACGACGCACGTCGGTCAGCACGTCATCCAGGCCGGTGATGCCCAGGTCCGGCAGGCCGAGGGAGCCGGCAGCTACCCCGCCACCCGACAGGTAGATCGCCTTGAAACCGGCGCGCTTGGCCAGCAACGCGTGGTTGGCGTTGATTGCACCGACCACTTGCAATGGATGCTCGCTGGCGACCGCATCGCGGAAACGCTGACCTGGAGTGCTCTTGTTCAAACTCATGACTCACCTCGTTTGGCTGTCGGGTTGGCGCCGTCCTGGTAATGACGGGCGATATTGCGTTTGGAAGCGCCGATGTGGCGGCGCATCAACAACTCGGCCAGTTCACCGTCACGGTCGGCGATGGCATCGAGAATGCGGTGGTGCTCGGCGAACGCCTGGTGTGGGCGATTGGGCGTGCTGGAAAACTTCATCCGGTACATGCGCACCAGCTGGTACAGCTCGCCGCAGAGCATTTGGGTCAGCGTGCGATTGCCGCTGCCCTGGATAATTCGGTAATGGAAGTCGAAATCGCCTTCCTGCTGGTAATAGCCACGACCGGCCTGAAACGCCTCGTCGCGCTCGTGGGTGACCAGCACCTGACGCAGCTCATCGATCTCCTCGACGCTCATGCGTTCGGCGGCCAGACGGCAGGCCATGCCTTCGAGGGACTCGCGGATTTCGTAGAGCTCGATCAACTCGGCGTGGTCCAGTGATACCACCCGGGCGCCGACGTGCGGCACACGCACCAGCAGACGCTGGCCTTCCAGGCGATGGATGGCCTCGCGCAGCGGGCCACGACTGATACCGTAGGTGCGCGCCAGTTCCGGCTCGGAGATTTTGCTGCCCGGGGCGATATCGCCTTTGACGATAGCCGCCTGAATACGCCGGAAGACGTTCTCGGAGAGAGTCTCCGAATCGTCCTGCGCAATCACCGGGGGATCGAGTTGATCCAGCATATTGTCGACACCTTGAAATCCAATGCCGCAAAAATTAGCGAAAAGCGCCATGGGAGTCAAAGGATAATTGGATATTGTCGACAATCTTCTGATAACCGGCAGTTCCATCACGTATAGATGTCTACAACTGGAGCACAGGGCCACGCTGGCGCCATAAAACCACCGTGCTAGAATGCCGCCCGCATTTGTGTGTCACATCTGCACTGCCTGTCACGAAACCCTGGCAGGCATACGAGGGAGCTTGCGCAGCGATGCCAGGGCCTTGAATCGAAACACGGACTGCTGCGCACCAGGATTTATGAGACTCAAGCCCTTCCCTGCACTTCTTTTTCTCCTTTACCTGCCCAATTTTGCAGCGGCGGGTGAAAAGACCGTGTACGGCCTCAATGAGTACGCATCGCTGGGCGGCATCGACCTGGAAGTTGCGGCCAAACTCGACACCGGAGCGAAAACCGCTTCACTCAGTGCCCGGGACATCAAGCGCTTTAAACGCAATGGCGAGTCGTGGGTGCGCTTCTACCTGGCCATCGACACCGCTCATTCGCATCCGATCGAACGCCCCCTGGCCCGCGTCAGCAAGATCAAGCGCCGGGCCGGCGACTACGACCCGGAAGAAGGCAAGAAGTACACGGCCCGCCCGGTGATCGAACTGGATATCTGCATGGGCTCGGCCTTACGCAGCATCGAAGTGAACCTGACTGACCGCAGCGCATTCCAATATCCGCTGCTGATTGGCTCCGAAGCGCTCAAACGTTTCGATGCGCTGGTCGACCCCAGCCTTAAATATGCTGCAGGCAAACCCGCCTGCACCACCGACGCTCATATCGCAGAGTAATTTAAATGCGCGCTCTTACCCTTCATCTGAAACTGCTGATCGCCATCCTGGTGGTGCTGGGCATTTCAGTCACGGCCTATCAGATCTTCGTGCTGGGCATTCCGGTGACCGAAGATGCCACCGACGACTTATGGAACATCGACGCCAAGGTCGAGTTCGTCGCCAGTGCCAAGGATCCGGTCAAGATCCAGATGTTCGTGCCGCCCTTGAGCCGCGACTTCGTCAGCCTCAACGAGAGCTTCATCTCCAATAACTACGGCGTGGCCGTGAACCGCGTTGACGGCAACCGCAAGGTTACCTGGTCGGCGCGCCGCGCCAAGGGCAACCAGACGCTCTATTACCGCCTGGTACTGACCAAACGCTACTCCGGCGAAAAACCCAAGATCAAAGGTGCGACGTTCCGCGACAGCATGCCCATCGAAGGCCCTGAGAAAGTCGCCGCCGAGGCCCTGCTTGCACCCATTCGCCAGCATTCGGCGGACGTCGAAACCTTCATCGGCGAAGCCATCAAGCGGGTCAACAACGTCAACGATGACAATGTGAAACTGCTGCTGGCCGGCGATCCGACCACGGCGCACAAGGCGAAAATCGTCGAACTGCTGCTGTCCATTGCCCACGTGCCAATAGAAAAGGTCCACACCATTCGCCTGGTGGCCGACCAGCCGCAAGTCCCGGAACTGTGGCTGCGCAGTTTCAACGGTACCGACTGGCTGTACTTCAACCCGGAAACCGGCGAACAGGGGCTGCCGACCGACCGCCTGCTGTGGTGGAGCGGCGATGAAAACCTGATTACCGTCGACGGCGGCAAGAAAGCAACCGTGACCTTCAGCCTGAACAACAGCGAAATGAACGCCATTCGCCTGGCCAAGCTGACCGACGAAAACACCGACGCCAAGTTCCTCGAATACTCGTTGTACGGCCTGCCGCTGCAAACCCAGCAGACCTTCATGATCATGGTGATGATCCCGATCGGCGTGCTGGTGATCCTGATCCTGCGCAACCTGATCGGCATCCAGACCCTGGGCACGTTCACCCCGGTGCTGATCGCCCTGGCCTTCCGCGAAACCCAGCTCGGCTTCGGCATTGTGCTGTTTACCGTTATCACCGCGCTGGGGCTGTCACTGCGCTCCTACCTCGAACACCTGAAGCTGCAGATGTTGCCGAGGCTGTCGGTGGTGTTGACGTTCGTGGTGGTGTTGATCGCGGCCATCAGCCTGTTCAGCCACAAACTGGGCCTGGAACGCGGTTTGTCAGTGGCACTGTTCCCGATGGTGATTCTGACCATGACCATCGAACGCCTGTCGATCACCTGGGAAGAGCGCGGCGCCAGCCATGCCATGAAAGTGGCTATCGGCACCTTGTTCGCCGCCTCCCTGGCGCACCTGATCATGACCGTCCCGGAACTGGTGTACTTCGTGTTCACCTTCCCGGCGATCCTGCTGATTCTGGTCGGTTTCATGCTGGCGATGGGTCGCTATCGCGGCTACCGCCTGACCGAACTGGTCCGGTTCAAGGCTTTCCTGAAGAAGGCTGACGCCTGATGTTCGGCTTCTGGAAGACCTGGAAGGCCCTGGAAGCCCGGGGCATCATGGGCATCAATCGGCGCAACGCAGACTATGTGCTCAAGTACAACAAGCGCAGCCTGTACCCGATTGTCGATGACAAGATCATCACCAAGGAGCGCGCCATCGCTGCCGGCATTCATGTGCCGGAACTGTATGGCGTGATCTCTACCGAGAAGGAAATCGACAAGCTCGGCGAGATCATCGGCGGGCGCAACGACTTCGTGATCAAGCCGGCCCAAGGCGCAGGCGGCGACGGCATCATTGTTGTCGCAGACCGCTTCGAAGGCCGCTACCGCACGGTGTCGGGCAAGATCATTGCCCACGAAGAGCTCGAGCACCACATCTCCAGCATCCTCACCGGCCTGTATTCCCTGGGCGGTCACCGCGACCGGGCGCTGATCGAGTACCGTGTCACCCCCGACCAGATCTTCAAGAGCATCAGCTACGAAGGCGTGCCGGACATCCGCATCATCGTGCTGATGGGCTATCCGGTAATGGCCATGCTGCGCCTGCCGACCCGCCAGTCCAGCGGCAAGGCCAACCTGCACCAGGGCGCCATCGGCGTCGGCGTGGACCTGGCCACAGGCCTGACTCTGCGCGGCACCTGGTTGAACAACATCATCACCAAGCACCCGGATACCACCAATGCGGTGGACGGCGTGCAATTGCCCTACTGGGACGGCTTCATGAAACTCGCCGCCGGCTGTTATGAGCTGTGCGGCCTGGGTTACATCGGTGTCGACATGGTGCTGGACCAGGACAAGGGGCCGCTGATTCTCGAACTCAACGCCCGGCCGGGGTTGAACATTCAGATCGCCAATGACTGTGGGTTGACGCTGCGTTGCCATGCGGTCGAGGCGCGGCTGGAAGAGTTGAAGGCTCGTGGGGTGAGTGAAACCGTCGAAGAGCGTGTGGCGTTTGTGCAGGAGATGTTTGGGCATATTCCTGCGGTGGAAGGCTGAAAAGCCCCTCACCCTAACCCTCTCCCAAGGGGAGAGGGGACTGACCGTGGGTTTCTCTAGAAATACGGCGACCTGAAAGTGCTATACCGAATCCATAATCGAAATACTGCGGCTGGAAAAAGCTGTACCCACAATAGACACACAGCGACTTGAAAACGCTGAACCAAATCCATAATCGACTCGATTTTTCAGGTCGATGTATAGCGCCAGACACCTCGGTCGGCCCCCTCTCCCCCCGGGAGAGGGCTGGGGTGAGGGTAGCTCTTGATTCAACCCTCTAGGAGCAACTCCCCCAGAGGACTACAATCCCCACCCCGCCTCAATGGCCGATCTCCTTCACCCATGCTGACCTGCTCCGTACACCCACTCCCCTATCACGCCAACCCCGCCGGATTTTTCGCGGCAATTCGTCATGCCCCTGGCGCCGTACTGCTCGACAGCGGCCGGCCAAGCGCCGAACGCGGCCGTTATGACCTGCTCAGTGCCTGGCCGCTGGAACAACTGGCCATAGCGCCCGACGAAAATGGCGGCGATTTCCTGCAACGCCTGCGCGATAACCTGGCACGCCTGGGCGAAGCCACTATCCCCGAGCCATTTGAACTGCCCTTCGCGGGCGGCTTGATCGGCTACCTGAGCTACGACTTCGGCCGGCATCTGGAAAACCTGCCGAGTCAGGCGCTGGATGACCTGCAACTACCCGATGCGCGTTTCGGCCTCTACGACTGGGCGCTGATCAGCGATCACCTGCGCATGAGCAGCCAACTGGTATTCCACCCGACGCTGGCGGACAGCGAGCGCCAGCGCCTGATCGACCTGTTCAGCCAGCCTGCCCCGCAAACGCTCGAGCCATTCCACCTGCAGGCGCCGATGCACGCCGACTTGAGCGTTGATGAATATCGCCAGGCCATCGAGCGCATCCAGCAATACATCCAGGCTGGCGACTGCTATCAGGTCAACTTCGCCCAGCGTTTCCGCGCGCCCTGCCAGGGTGATCCGTGGACCGCGTACAACGCGCTGCGGGCGGCGTGCCCGACACCGTTTTCCGGTTTCCAGAGCCTGCCCGACGGCGGCGCAGTGTTGAGCCTGTCGCCCGAGCGTTTCGTCAAGGTCAGTGAGCGCCAGGTCGAAACCCGACCGATCAAGGGTACCCGCCCCCGCGGGCGGAACGCCGACGAAGATGCGGCGAACGCCGCCGAATTACTGGCAAGCCCAAAAGATCGCGCAGAGAACCTGATGATTGTCGACCTGCTGCGCAACGACCTCGGGCGCACCTGTCGTATCGGCTCGGTACGGGTGCCTGAATTGTTCAGCCTGGAAAGCTATCCGAATGTGCATCACCTGGTGAGCAGCGTCACCGGGGAACTGGCGCAGGGCCGCGATGCCCTGGACCTGATCGCCGGCAGTTTCCCGGGCGGCTCGATCACCGGAGCGCCGAAGATTCGCGCCATGCAGATCATCGACGAACTGGAACCGACCCGGCGCGGCCTGTACTGCGGTTCATTGCTGTACCTGGACGTACGCGGCGAGATGGACAGCTCCATCGCCATTCGCAGTTTGCTGGTCAAGGATGGCCAGGTGTGTTGCTGGGGCGGTGGCGGGATCGTCGCCGATTCCGAGTGGCAGGCCGAATATCAGGAGTCGATCACCAAAGTGAAGGTGCTGCTCGATACCCTGCAGAATCTTTAAGAGCTTCGCGGGCAAGCCCGCTCCCACAGGTTACATGTTGTTCACAGATTTTGTGATCAACGCAAAACCACTGTGGGAGCGGGCTTGCCCGCAAAGGCGTCAGTTCAGACGACTACAGGCTCAAAGTCCGATTCGAAGCCTTGATAAACTCCTGCTTGAGCTCCTCGAACGTGTGCACTGCCGGGAACTGCGGGAACTCGGCAATCACGTTGTCCGGCGCATGGAACAGGATCCCGGCATCCGCCTCGCCCAGCATGGTGGTGTCGTTATAGGAATCACCCGCCGCAATCACCCGGTAGTAAAGGCTCTTGAACGCCAACACCGACTGGCGCTTGGGGTCTTTTTGGCGCAACTGGTAACCCGTCACGCGCCCACTGTCGTCAGTAATCAGACGATGGCAAAGCAAGGTCGGGAAACCCAGCTGACGCATCAGCGGCTGGGAGAACTCGTAAAAGGTGTCCGACAGAATCACCACCTGGAAGCGCTCGCGCAGCCAGTCGACAAACTCGATGGCACCGTCCAGCGGCTTGAGCGTGGCGATCACTTCCTGGATGTCGGCCAGCTTCAGGCCATGCTCGTCGAGAATCCGCAGGCGCTGTTTCATCAGCACGTCGTAGTCGGGAATGTCCCGGGTGGTGGCCCTGAGGGATTCGATCCCGGTTTTTTCGGCGAAGGCGATCCAGATTTCCGGGACCAGCACACCTTCAAGATCCAGACAGGCAATTTCCACAAGACACCCCATTTGTATTGATTATTGAGTCGAGCGTGTAAAAAGACTGCCGAACTCTAGCGACTCGGGCCTGCCTGCGCAACGCAGTGGGCCCCCGATCCGCCCGGCTTTTTGTTACCATCGGCCCTATATAGAGCGCCCAGCGCCACCGACCTGTAGGAAGCCGCCCTGATGAGCCCAACGTTCGACGTCGTGGAACTCGCCACGACCTATGCCAACAAATCCGCCCAGGACATCCTGAAACTGGCATTTGCCGAGTTCGGTGATGACCTGTGGATATCCTTCAGCGGTGCCGAGGACGTGGTACTGGTGGACATGGCATGGAAGCTGAACAAGAACGTCAAAGTGTTCAGCCTCGACACCGGCCGCTTGCACCCCGAGACCTACCGCTTCATCGATCAGGTGCGCGAGCACTACAAGATCGAAATCGAACTGGTGTCCCCGGATTACACCAGGCTCGAACCGTTCGTGAAGGAAAAAGGCCTGTTCAGTTTCTACAAGGACGGTCACGGCGAATGCTGCGGCATCCGCAAGATCGAGCCGCTGCGGCGCAAGCTGTCCGGCGTGAAGGCCTGGGCCACCGGCCAGCGTCGGGACCAGAGCCCGGGCACCCGCAGCGCCGTCGCCGTGATGGAAATCGACTCCGCGTTCTCCACCCCGCAGCGCACCCTGTACAAGTTCAACCCGCTGGCGCAGATGACCAGCGAAGAGATCTGGGGCTACATCCGCATGCTGGAACTGCCTTACAACAGCCTGCATGAGCGCGGCTTCATCAGCATCGGCTGCGAGCCATGCACCCGCCCGGTGCTGCCGAACCAGCACGAACGCGAAGGCCGCTGGTGGTGGGAAGAAGCCACCCAGAAAGAATGCGGGCTGCATGCCGGGAACATCATCGGCAAATCCTGATTCCACGCGTTCTGCGGACGAGTGTGGACGCGAGAAATTAGCGATTGGCAGATAGACCGAGGCGCTGCCATCGCGGGCAAGCCACGCTCCCACAGGACCGCGGACGTTCGATAATTTAGTCCCACCCCACCCCTTCAAGTCTAAACATACAAGCGTGGCTTGGTCCGGGCGGCGTTCCGACGATGGCAGCGCCTCGGTCTGTTGCCTGACTCAAACCGCACTAAATCGCCGCCCCAACCCCTGCTCGGCAAACTGTTCAATAATGAAATCGACAAACGCCCGGGTCTTGCCCGGCATCAACTTGTGCTCGGCGTAATAGATGGAAATGTTGCCGTCATCGACATACCAGTCCGGCAGCACTCGCTGTAAAGCACCTGCCTCCAGGTACCCCACCGCGAACGGCATGCTCACCAGCGCAATGCCCAACCCTTGAGCTGCCGTGGCACAAGCGGCTTGCGAATCACTCAGGGTCATCCGCGCTCTGAGACTCAACGGACAATGCTGCTGGCTTCGGCTGGTCAACTGCCAGGAACGCACCCTTCCGGTCTGCGGCGAGCGGATCAGGATGCCATCGTGAAGCTTGAGATCATCAGGCTCGACAATCGCGGCATGGCTCGCCAGGTAATCGGCAGACGCCACCAACACCCGATGCGCCGGGGTCAGCTTGCGTGCCACCACCCCCTGGGGCAGTTCGAACCCGCCGCCGATGGCCGCGTCGAAACCCTGGGCGATAAGGTCCACCTGGCGGTTATCGAAATGCCAGTCCGGATTGATCGCCGGATAGCGCCGCAGAAATTCACCCAGCAGCGGCACCACGTACAGGCACCCGAACACCGTGCCCATGCTGACTTTCAACGTTCCCGCCGGACGCCCTTCGGCGCTGGCCAGGTTGGCCACGGCATTCTGGATGGTTTGCAGGCTGGCGCTGACTTCGCCGAGAAACAGCTGACCGGCCTCGGTCAGCGTCAGGCTGCGGGTACTGCGCTGGAACAACCTGACCCCCAGGCGCGCCTCAAGCTTGGCAACGCTCTTGCCCACCGCCGCCGGGGTCAGGCTCAAGCGCCGCGCCGCTTCGGCAAAGCTGCCGACCTCGGCACTGCGCACGAAGCATTCGATACTGCTGAAGGTTTCCATACAAGCCACTATAAACTTCTGGTTTACTCAGACTATAGCAATTACCGTCTACACAGCCTGTAATCCTTTATCGATACTAGGCTCCATCAACCGGGACATCTCGCCTCGGGAAGTTGGAGATCGATATGACTACTCAGAATCTCAGCGGCAAAGTGGCCTTGATTCAAGGCGGCTCTCGCGGCATCGGCGCGGCCATCGTCAACCGCCTGGCCGCTGAAGGCGCAACCGTTGCCTTCACTTATGTGAGCTCCACGGCCAAGGCCCGGGAACTTCAAGACAGCATCACCGCCAATGGCGGCAAAGCGCTGGCAATCAAGGCTGACAGTGCAGACGCCGAGGCTATCCGCAACGCCGTGACCGCCACGGTAGAAGCCTTCGGCCGCCTGGATATCCTGGTCAATAACGCAGGCGTACTGGCCGTCGCGCCGCTGGCCGATTTCAAACTCGAAGACTTCGACCAGACCCTGGCCATCAACGTGCGCAGCGTATTCATTGCCTCTCAGGCGGCGGCAAAATACATGACTGAAGGCGGCCGCATCATCAATATCGGCAGCACCAACGCCGATCGCATGCCCTTTGCCGGTGGCGGCCCCTATGCCATGAGCAAATCGGCGCTGGTCGGCCTGACCAAAGGCTTGGCCCGCGACCTTGGGCCCCAAGGCATCACCATCAATAACGTGCAGCCTGGCCCGGTCGACACCGACATGAACCCGGCCCATGGCGATTTCGCTGAAAGCCTGATTCCGCTGATGGCCGTGGGTCGTTACGGCAAAGCTGAGGAGATTGCCAGTTTCGTGGCTTACCTGGTCGGTCCAGAGGCCGGTTACATCACCGGGGCCAGCCTGACCATAGACGGCGGTTTCGGCGCCTGACTCAGGCCTGCTGACGCCAAACCAATTGTGGGAGCGGGCTTGCTCGCGAAGGCGGAGTGTCAGAAACATCCATGTTCACTGACACTCCGCCTTCGCGAGCAAGCCCGCTCCCACAGTATTTTGCTGCATAACCAATAATCGTCAGGTCCATTCAAGCGCCGGCAAGCCACAAACACCCGGCTCGAACGCCTTCAAGCTACGCAGGATGCCATCGGCATGGGCGTACTTTTCATCGGCCATCGCCGCATCGGGAATCGCGATCGCCGTCATCCCCGCCGCTTTCGCCGCCGTGACGCCAAATGGCGAATCTTCGAACACCAGGCAGTCCTGCGGCGCAACACCCAGGCGACGCGCCGCCGTCAGGAAGATATCCGGCGCCGGTTTGGCCGCGCCAACCTCCGGGTCATCGGCGGTGACGATGAAGTCGAACATGGCAAACCAGTCGCGATGCAAGGTGGTTTTCTGGCTGAACGACTGACTCGAGGAACTGGTACCCACCGCAATGGGGATGTTGTTGGCCTTCAGATGCCGGACCAACTGCTGTGCACCAGGCATCGCCTGCGCCCCGGGAAAACGCTCCCGCATCAGGGGTTCGCGAATCACCAGGAATTCTTCAGCGGTGATCGGCAGCTCCAGCGCCTCGACGACATAACGCGCCAGATCACCTGCACCGCGTCCGATGATGTTCTGTTTGATGCTCCAATCGAAAGTCCGGCCATAACGCGCGGCAATGATGGACGTGACTTCGGTGTAAATGCCCTCGGTGTCCAGCAGCAAGCCGTCCATATCGAAGATCACAGCTTTGATCGGGCCGAACTCTTTGAGCGGTGCATTCATCACGTCTGATCCGTTTCCAAAGGCATCCCGGATGGCCCAGACAGGGGCGCTTCCAGGTGGATTAAAGGTTTCAGCAGCATAGCGAGCCAAGATGGCCCAGGGCAATGCGAAATCCTGCAGTTCGCCAGCCAGATAGCAAGAAGCCCGGCATCAGCCGGGCTTGTGCATTGCAAAGTCACGCCGCACTAACCTCCCGTCCCCCCTCCTCCACTGCCGGTGCCACCGCCGGCACTTCCCGTGCCGCCACCACTGCCCCCGGAACTGCCTGAGCCGCCAGCCCCGCTTCCGGAACCACTGCCCATCGTATTTCCCCCACGCATCGGTTCACTGGCCGCTCCTGGATTGGTGCTGCTGCCATTGGCATCGGCACCATTACCGCCACCGATAGAACCCGGCGGCAACGCATTCTCAGGCCCCGGGCCGGCATTCATTTCCGTGGACGGTGGCATTCCGCCCTTGTCGACGGGGGCGCCGTCTCCGGCAAACACCGCCCATGAACTGACCGATAACAATCCGGCCAGCGCCATGCCTGTCCATTTAGATTGGTTCATGGTGCACCTCCTTTAAAGGTTGCTTACCTCACTTCTGGCAGCTGTCACTTTTCAAGGGTACCGCTCAATCGAGGAGCGCAATGCAGGACAGCCAATCCATCAGCGCGGTTCAGCCGAGCCGTCCTCGCCCGCATCGTCCGGGTCAGAGGGAATGGCCTCGACATCACCGCGCTCCACATTATCGTCAGGGACTTGTTCGACGCCTGCCTCATCGTCGGGCGGACGTTGATCGCGACTCAGGGAATCGGTCGGGGAAGGCAGCGGGTACTCGGGGGTTTCGTCAACGTTGCTGTCTTTTGGATCGGCGTTCATCTCGCACCTCTCAAGGGGCCTGAAAGGCAGGCCTTGATACTTCGAGGACGGTGCGATGGGCACGTTCGCCCGGGGAGACAATCGGTCAATCAAACATGAAGACGATCAGTGGTCATCGTCTTCCTGGGCTTCATTTTCTTCGTGCTCGATATTGCCCACGTCACCCGCTTCATCCGCATCGTTGAGCGGTACGGTCGCATCGTCCATCAATGAACCCGGATCTTCGTTGCCGGGATCATTGATGAACGGTAGTCCGCTTGGGCCTTTTTCTTCCTCGCCTTCGGTTTCAGGGGTCATGGCATGCCTCACACCCGCCAGAGACAGGGCTCGTGGTTACTGTCGTATCAGTGATGCTTGTTATGGTGCTTGTTTTTGTTTTTGTGCTTATGACCGCCGCCGGAGTGGGAGTTGTCGTTGTCGCTGCCCAGGTTGTTGCCGATGGCACCACCAGCTGCACCACCCAGACCGGCACCGATGGCCGAGCCGGTCGAGCCGCCCAGACTGTTGCCGATTATCGAGCCACCCGCCGAACCCAGGCCACCACCCACGGCCGCCTCAGTGCGACTGCCTTTGGGTGCCGCGACCGCGCTACCTGCCGCGCCGCCAAGGCCGGCGCCGACCGCGGCACCGGTACTGCCGCCCACTTGTCCACCCACAACGTTACCCAATACGCCGCCAAGCCCACCCCCTACCGCCGCGTCGGTATCACCCGACGCCAGGGCCACCGGTGCAACCAACATGGCGAAAACCAGGGCGGGCAACGTCAAGCGTCGTGCATTCAGACTGCCATTTGCGCATTTATTGTTGTTGGGTACGGGCTTCATGGTGTGCCTCACTTTCTTACGGGGAATGTAGATTTGAGCCGTTAAACTGAATTTCGTTCATCAACGAAAAAGCCCGGCATCAAACCGGGCTCTTTCGCAGGATCCATCGGGATCAGTGATGCTTGTGACCTTTGGCCATGTTGTTGCCCACGCCGCCGCCCAGTGCACCACCAAGGCCTGCGCCGATGGTCGAACCGGTCTTGCCGCCGAGGCTGTTGCCGATGACCGAACCACCGGCCGCGCCCACGCCGCCGCCTATGGCAGCGCTGGTGCGGTGGCCTTTTTTGGCGGCAACGGCACTGCCTGCTGCACCCGCGACACCCGCACCAATCGCTGCGCCCGTGCTGCCACCCATTTGGTGGCCAACAACGTTACCCAACGCGCCACCCAGGCCGCCACCCAGCGCAGCAGTGGTGTCGCTGGCCATTGCACCTTGAGCAACCAAAAGCCCCAGAACCAGAGCGGGCAGTGTTAAACGCATGACAAACCTCAAACAATAGGATTAAGCATAAGGGGGCGAGATTGAATGCTTTCGCGCAGACAAAGTCCAGCATGCCGGTTCAACTTCGCCGGGCGACAGTTGGACAGCATTATCGGGAAAGGTTTTATCACAGGCAAAAAAAAGCCCGCTGGGGAACGGGCAGGTATTGCTTTCTAACGGATGAGCTCAGACTACTTAGGGGCTTGTGAAAAGTTTGTGAAAAAAAGTACCGCTGGTCATCCGATAAATAATTCTTCACCTATGAAAAACCCCGCTCAATGACGTAACGCTGTTCACTTAAGCTGGGGCACACACATATGTGGCGAGGGGGCAAGTCCCCTCGCCACATGTGTGTAACCCGCTACGCTCAATGTCGCTCAATGACGGGGTTTGTTGGTGGCTCAATCACTTCCTGATCGGCGCCGCGACCTTGGGTAGAAACTTGCCCTTGAGCACCCGGCAGGCTCGACTCCTGATCTTGTCGACCTCGGTCTTGTCCTCTCCAAAGCCGGATACATAGTGGGTCTGGCCACACTGTACATGGTTGTTGATCGGAAACTCTGCGCCATCGTCTTCGATATATGGATCAGCCATCACTTCACCCCTCTCAAAAACGGGATCGACACCGGCAAGCCCTTTGCCTGAAAAATATCGACCACCAAGTTTTTCAGACTAGCCGGTCACTACTGGACTTGTAGTTCACAATCCTCGATCCCCGACGAATGGCCGATACCGTGGCTCATCTCAATTTGACCGCCGTTCCTGTTACAAAAACCACCACCATCCCCCCCTTGCCGGCGGGCATGCTGATTTCATAATCGAGCCCTACCACTGCATCCGCCTGCAGTGCCCGCGCCCGGTCCTTGATCTCTTCAGTCGCCTGAATGCGCGCTTCCTGCAATGCCCGCTCCAGGGTCTGGGAGCGCCCGCCAAAAATGTCGCGCATCCCGGCAAACATGTCTCGGACAACGTTGATGCCTTGCACCGACTCGGCGCTGACGATGTCCAGGTAGGCGGTGATGGAGCGGCCTTCAACGGCATGGGTCGTGGTTGTGATCATCGGATTTCCTTGTTGTCCGGGTAGTGAGCCAGCGCAGCAAAAACCGGCAGCCTCAGCCAATCGCACGAAGACGATTGTGTTCGAAAGTGGCGGCCAGTCTACAGGTGTAACCAAACAGCCTGAAGACCGACTCTGCCCGGCAAGGCCGACTCGCACGCGAGAGCAGTACAACGCGTGGAAAATATCACTGGGTAGAAACCGAAAAACCCCCGACTTCCTGGCAAAGTCGGGGGTTTTGTCTGGTCGAACTGGCGGTTTATCAGCCTTGCAGGTTGCGGTGTCGTAACGCCCCGAGCCTAGCGAATGCCGGCACCGGCCATGGACTCAGGAATCCACTGCGCCGTTGAAAGCGGATCGGTGTAGCGGATACCACCATGGGGGCCTACCACGCCATTGATGTTGTAGGTGCCACGGGACAGATCGTAAGTCATGAAAGGAGTGGCATCCGGAACCTGCTGGTCATAGCTCTGACTGAGGAAAGCAAAGGAGCCACGGTATAGCTGGCCACCGGTGTCGTACTGATCGGAAGCCACAGCGGCCCAGGTATCTTCATCCAGGTAAAAGCGGCGCTTCTGGTAGATGTGCTTTGCACCGGGCTTGAGGTTACCCTCGACGACGTAGACCCGGTGCTTTTCCCAGCGTACGAAGTCCGGGGAAATGAAATTGGGAGTGGTCAGCGACTTGGCTTCCCGTGCGTAGGTCAGTTTGTAAGTGTTGTAGGGCACAATCATTTCTTGCTTGCCCACCAGCGTCCAGTCGTACAGTTCCAGGGCACGGGCTGTGCCGGGGTTCGGCGTGTCGTAGGCGAGGATCGAAATCTGTTTGACCCGGCGCTGGGCCGGCATGTACTGCCAGGCACGGCCAGGGCGCTGCAGCGGGTTGGTGGCGTTCTTGAGCATGATCGACTCGCCAGCTCGCCGCGCAGGTGCGCTATAGGACAGTTTTAACTGGTAGTAGATGTCGGAGTTGTCGATGGGCTTC
Source organism: Pseudomonas sp. PDM31 (assembly GCF_019218965.1). NCBI lineage: Bacteria > Pseudomonadati > Pseudomonadota > Gammaproteobacteria > Pseudomonadales > Pseudomonadaceae > Pseudomonas > Pseudomonas sp. PDM31. The sequence continues at coordinate 375,540 of NZ_JAHUWS010000005.1, forward strand.
GACATATTTTCATAAATCGGAAAGGAGACGAACGCCTCGCCGGTGACAGCCAGACTAGGCACTCCCGACGTGTCGACGCTCCAGGAGTCGTACTTGGAATGGATGTTGACGCCCTGGTAACGCAGCAGGAAATTCCACATCGCCTCGGCGCCCGATTGCGGGATCGGGAACGGCACACCAGGCAATACATTTTCGAAGGCGATGCCGCCGTTGAGGGACCTGGCACCGGTGGCGTTCTTGCGGCTGTTTTCCTGTACCGCCTGGGGCAGCGCTGCGGTGCGATGGGTCGGATACACGTCAATGCGGTAGCCGGGATAGCGCCTGGCCAGCTCGACGGTGGTGGCCGTGAGCATGCCCTTGTACTGGTCAATGTTCTTGCCATTGATCACCAGCAACGGTTTTTCGTCCGCAAAGGGGTCCGGGCGCATGCTGTCGCCGCTCTTGAAGCCGGCCGGGGCCGTTTTCAGGCCACCGCTGTAAGGTGGGATTGAGCCATCGGCATTACCGGTTTTTTCAGCGCCTACCAGAGTCAGGCTGGTGCCCAGCCGGGCCGCTTCCTGACTCGATACCAATGCCTGAGCATCAATCGCCACACTCAGCAGGAGTGAAGCAGCCAGAAGACTTTTCACGAATTTCATATTGTTATTCTCCGGCCTGGCGGACCAGGCACTTTGTACTCAGGCGCAGCAGTCGCATCCGTCGGCTCAAGCGGCAGTTCGCTGTACACCCTGCCTCAGATATCGGCCTTCCAAGGCTGGCAGTGCATTCAAACAGGACTGGCAAACTCTTCGCGTTGCGCCGGCTTGCAGTTGCTCGCCCGGTTTAGGTCGCCTTGTGAGCGACCAGACTGGCTCAATCGCCAGATGTTTTTTTATGGCTGACATTAAAGAGCCCCCGAATCGAGAGGGCTTTTCATTCGACGACAGGCGCTTGGCTATTGATGACAGCACCCGACTACCCCGCGGACGACCTCGCGCCCGTGGTGGCTTGCGCCAGGACCAGCAGCGCGTTTTCAAAGTCGTACTGTTCGATGGCGTGATTCAGCTCACGGAAATGCTCGGGAAAAACCGTGGCCAACAGTGCTTTGTGCTCCTGCAGCAGTTGTTCCGCTTTCGGATTGTCGTCACGCAACAAGGCATCCAATTGAGCAATCACCGTATCGCCCAGCGACAAGTCAACCGGACCGCATACCGTTGCCACCGGCTCGGGCAAGGCCCGGGCAATGCTGGTTATCTGTCGCTCCAACAAGCCCTGCAGCGACTGCAGAGTGTCGATGGAGGCCGCGCCATGGCGGCCATCGACATCTTGGCGCAACTGCTGTTCAAGGTTGTTGGCGTGGCGCTGCAACTCGTACGCGCCGATCATCCCGGCCAGGCCCTTCAGCGTATGCGCCAGGCGCTCGGCGGTGGAACGATCGTCTCGCGCCAGCGCGTCGCGTATGTCCTGCATCGTGGATGACTGGCTCGTGGAAAATCCGCGCAACAGGCTGATGTAGCGATCGGGTTTGCCCTGCACCGTGCGCAGGCCCACCTGGATATCGAGACCGGGAATAGCCGCCGGCAGCACATCAACCAGGGACCCCGTATCGACCGCTCCAGCTCTCAGCGCACAAAGCGCCACGCCGGTCGGTTTGATCCAGCGCAACAGCGTGCGAAACAGCACCTCTGGATCGATCGGCTTGGCGACAAAATCCACCATGCCCGCGCTCAGACAACGCTCCCGATCAACCTGCATGGCGTTGGCGGTCATGGCCACGATCGGCAGATCACGCTTGCCTGGCAGATCCCTGATGGCCCGCGCCGCGCTCACGCCGTCGAGTACTGGCATCTGCATATCCATGAGCACCAGGTCGTAGTCAGCCGTTTGCACCCTGGCGACAGCAATTTGTCCATTGTCGGCGATATCCACCAGCAAGCCGGCGTCGGTCAGCAATTCTGTCGCCACCTGCTGGTTCAGTTCGTTGTCTTCGGCCAGCAGGATTCTCGCACCACGGATCGTTGCCATGGCGTCCTCCACTGCCCCATCGTCAGGCATTGACTCGACTTCACCCTGCGTGTTGCTGAGCAGTTTGCCCATGGCGTCAAACAGCGTGGAGGGGCTGACCGGCTTGACCAACACGGCCTCCAGCCCGGTGTCGCTCGCATCTGCCAGCAAGTTGTCGTGGCCGTAAGCCGTCACCAGCGCCATGCGCGGCACCTTGCCAGCATGCCCACGCTTGATCAGTTTCGCCGTCTCGATGCCGTCCATGCCTGGCATCTGCCAATCCAGCAACACGACATCAAATGGCGTGCCTGCAACATTGGCGTCGCGCAGTGCGCCGATGGCCATCACCCCCGACTCCGTGCTGAGCACCCTGAAGCCCATCTCGGTCAACATTTCCGAGAGGGTGTGTCGGGCGCTGGCATTGTCGTCCACTACCAGTACCCGGCGACCATGCAGGTCCGGGCGTTGAAGCTTTCTGCGCGCGGTGGCCACAATGCCGACACGGGCCGTGAACCAGAAGGTCGAACCCTGACCGACAATGCTGTCCATGCCGACCGCACCGCCCATCAACTGAGCGAGTTTTTTCGCAATCACCAGGCCCAGGCCGGTGCCGCCGTACTTGCGGGTAGTCGAGGTGTCTGCCTGCTGAAAGCTTTGAAACAGACGCTGCATCTGCTCTTCAGACAGACCGATGCCGGTGTCCTTGACCGCAAAGTACAACAGCGCATCGGACTCGCCGCGCTCCTGCAGATTGACCTCGATGGTGATCTGGCCGCGCTCAGTGAACTTGACGGCGTTGCTGGCATAGTTGACCAGGATTTGCCCCATGCGCAGCGCGTCGCCCAGCATCACCGGCGGGACATCGCGGCCTACATCGAGGATCAACTCCAGATTGCGTTGCGCGGCGCGGGTCCCGACCAGATTCACCACATTGTCCAGCAGTTCCTCAAGAGTGAACTCGCCCTGGTCGACGTTAAGCATGCCGGCTTCAATCTTGGAAAAATCGAGCACGTCGTTGATGATGCCCAGCAAATGCCTGCCGGACTGCTGGATCTTCTCGATGTAGTCGCGCTGACGAGGATTCAGGTCGGTTTTCAGCGCCAGGTAGCTCATGCCGATGATGGCGTTCATTGGCGTGCGGATTTCATGGCTCATATTGGCCACGAAGTCGCTTTTGTGTTGGTCGGCGATTTCAAGCTGGCGGTTTTTTTCCTGAATCTCGATGAAAAAGTGCCGCAACTGCTCACTGGCTTTGTTCGTTGAATCGATCAGATCCCTCAACTTGTCGGCCATTATCCGCACACGACCCAACGCACTGTTGGCAGGCGCTTGCGCAATCGATACGCCCAAATTGCCGGTAGCCAGCTCGTTCAACACCCGATTAAGTTCGCCAGGAGCGCCCCCCAGCAATTCGAGGATCTGTCTGCGCCCGAAATAGATCAGGAGGCAAAACTCGGCAATCAGTAGCAGCAAAATTGCCACGAACAGGTTCTGCGCAAAATCAAGGGCACTGTTGGACTGAGCCACTTCCCGCGAAGTCCGAGCGTCCATCAACCCGAAGAACTCATCCACCGGCTTCATGATCTGTGCCTTGAAGGCATGGTACTGGGGGCTATACAGAAGTTCCCGGGCCAGCGGCAGGTCAGGCTCGCCTTCCACCGTGTAACTGCCCCGGACATTGGCAAACCGGCCCTTGACCGCGTTCATCGCCTGAACCTCAAGGCGCACCAGATTATCGGAATGGGCCTGGGCGTCCGTGAGCTTGGCGAACTCCTCATCGGTGAACCCTTCGCGCCTGAGCAGCGTCAGTAAGGCAACCGGCGCCTCATCGGGGCGCGGCTGCCAATCGCCCGCCGCGACAAAGTCCCAGTAGATGCGGTGATAGTCCTTGGGGCGTGGCGCATCGCCTTTGCGGATATCAATGATCTTCAGGTATTGGCGTTCAAACTCCGGGTTCACCGTCACCACATAAGTACGTGCCAGGCGGGTCAATTCATCGGAGCTGCGGCGCAGTTCTTCGGCCAGTAAATAAGACCGGTAACGCTTCTCGCTGGCTGCATGGGCATCGTATGCCGCTTGTTTGATGCTGATGAAGGTATAGAGCAGACCTGCGAACGTAATCGCGATTGCAACAAGTACGTACTGGATGACTTTCGAACTTTTGGTTGATTTCATTTTTTTTGTGTTCCTGACGCCAGTACATACCAATCGTGATTTTAGGGGAAAGCCTGGAGTCGCTCCGGCCCCTACTTTGGCTCTTCGCTATCGGTGTCGGCGAAGCACCGGGCAATCTGTTCGAACTTTTCTTCCAGGACCTTGAACGCCGCAACCACGTCCGGATCAAAATGCCGACCGGCCCCGTCATAAATGATTGCCGCCGCGGTCTGGTGGCTCATTTCCGATTTGTACACGCGCCGGCTGATAACCGCGTCGTAGACGTCGGCGAGCGCCATCAGGCGGGCACTCACGGGAATAGCGTCGCCGACCAGGCCACGGGGATAGCCGCTGCCATCCCATTTTTCGTGGTGGCACAGGGCGATTTCCTTGGCGATGCGCAGGAAGGGAACCTGCGCGCCCAACAACTCTTCGGCATGGACCAGCGCCTGATAACCCAACTGCGCGTGAGTCTTCATGATTTCGAATTCGGCCGGCTCGAAGCGCCCCGGCTTGAGCAAGATATGGTCAGAAATACCGACCTTGCCAATGTCGTGCAGGGGAGCCGATTTGAACATCAACTCAATGCTCTGCTCGTCCAGATCCGCACTGAAGCGCGGGTGATGGCGCAGTTCCTCGGCCAGCGCCCGCACATAATGCTGTGTTCGCCGCAGGTGGTTGCCCGTCTCGTTGTCACGGGTCTCGGCCAATGACGCGAGCGCCAGGATGGTCACGTCATGGGTGGCTTGCAGCTCGCGGGTACGCGCCATCACTTGCTGATCGAGAAAAGTATTTTGCAGGCGCAACTGATCGGTCGCGACCTTCAGGCGAATCTGCGTCTGCACCCGCGCCAGCAGTATCGGCGGACTGATCGGCTTGTTCAGATAGTCGCTCGCACCCAGTGCAAACCCCAGGCATTCATCCTCGTCCTGGCTCCTGGCGCTGAGAAACAACACCGGCACGTCACACGTTTTGGGATCTGCCTTGAGTCGACGACAGACTTCATGACCATCCATTTCTGGCATCATCACATCCAGCAAAATCAGATCGGGTATGGTTCGATCGACAATGCGCAATGCCTGCGCACCGCTGGTAGCGACACGCACCTGGTAATGCTCCTGCAGCAACTCACTTATCAGGCGCAGGTTGGCCGGCACATCGTCGACGACCAGCACGGTGGGTTTGTGGGGTGGGAGACTCAACAGAACTTCCTTACGGGGGCTCACGAATGCCCGGCTCAAACAGCCAGTGCAAACGCTGGTGCCGCAAATGCACGAACAAGAGACAAGCGACGCAAAGTCGAATTTGTCATTGCCGTCAGTAACTCACGCCCCGTACCAAGCTGCTCTGAATTGGACTGAGCCGCATCCGGCGCAACGCTGAAAAGCGCTGAAAAATTCTGATCCGCACCCTGCAGAGCCATACCCCGCCTGCTTCCCGAACATTTGCAGCCAGTACTTTGCGCATGCTTCTCAGCGCTGGGCCGAGACGCGCCTGCGCACGTTCATAAGCTTCGCAAAGGCGACAGCCTCTTGAAAAATTTCGCTCGTGTTATACTCACCAGTTAGAATACGGGAACAATAATGACCACAAATATCCCAAGCACTGTGTACAGTTCCCAAAAATCCACGCCCGAAATAACTCACTGTCCGCCGCGAAGAGCTCTCGCCATGTTCAATTCGGAGCTCGCATGAGCAGGATGTTGATCGACAGCCGACTGGTCTTCGACGAAGACAACTTTCTACTTTTTCTTGCCGACGACGCTTCCGTTGAGCCTTATCGGCTCAACGCGATTTCCAGTCGTTGCCTGGCCCAGTTACTCAGGTCGAATGGGTCCGTAGTACGCAAACGCGAACTTATCGCCGGTGCCTGGGGGCAATATGGACTCGAGGTGACCGATAACAGCCTGGCGCAGGCCGTGCGGCAACTGCGGGTGGCCATCGACAGGTTCCAGCCAGGCCTTGACCTGATCCAGACCCATCCTCGTATCGGTTACAAACTTGCCGAGGGCGTTCAGATTGTCGAACTGGCTGCGGCACCACCAGCGAACGACAGCGACAATCCCTTGCCCGGCGACGAGCCCTTGACCGAAACAATGGCACCCGCGGCCTTCCCGACTCATGCCCCTGCCGCAGCGCCATCGGCGCCCCGAAGAAGCAGAGTCGGCATAGCCTTGATTCTGGGCGCCGTCACGCTTTGGGGGGCCCTGGTATTTCAGCTGACTGCATCCTGGTATGCGCAACCATTGCGTGCCCAGCCATTCGACTTTGCCGCCCCGCAAGCCATGGACAACACCCGGGTGCACTTGCCCAGCGGCGTCACCATCCCGCCGGAACGGTTGCAGAGAGTGCTGCACACGGGCAAACAGGTAGCCAACTGGATGGGTATGGCCAACGACAGTAGGCATCTGTACCTGCTGCCCGATTATCTGGGTCGCCACTTCCTGCTGTGTGCAGGTGAAATGAAAACTACCAACAGCCAATGCATCGGAGTAAATCTGCGTGATTAGCCTGAACAAGCGTTGGGCCTGGTGCGCGGCTTTTGTTGTGGTCAGTGCGGCCTGCGCCTGGGCGGGGGCGCGCTGGGGTCAACACACGGCCGGACTCGATCTGATGTGTACCGCAGAAAGCGTGTACGCACAGCGTGGGGCAAAACAGTCGGAATTGGTGCTAGCGCGTTTAAGTGTGGATCTGAATAAAGACAAACTCAGCTATCTACGCATGGCCATTGAACGCGTTGACACCGACCAGGGGCGCATAACAGACGTCATGCAGCGCTACAGCACATTCACGGCAAAGCGTGAGGGTGACCGCTTGCTGGTTCAGGTCAAGGAAGCAGGCAAAGGCCAGACAGATACACAGTTGCCTTTTGAATATCCCAGACTCGGACTCTTCATTTTTCAGCCAGGCTCCAGCCTCAGCTATCGCCTACGGGTACTCGACGAATCACATTATCTGATCGAAAACGGGACCGAATTGATTGTCCTGTGTAACCGCAATCGCGACGTTGTGGCAGATAAAAGCAGCGAAACCCGCCCTTCAACGCTATAACGCCTGGATGCCAAGCTCCTCATGCAGCAGTTGCACCAATTGCTCCGGGTCGAACGGCTTGAGTAAAAAATCGACGACATCCAAATGCATGGCATCGATGGCATCCCGAACACCCGCATCACCGGACATGATCACAATGGGCATCTGCGCCCGGTCTGATTCGCGAATATTGCGTATCAGCGTCAAGCCACTTTGCGGATGCATCCGCAGGTCAGTGATAACCAGCCCGATGGACTTGTCAGTGGCAAGCCAACTCAAAGCCTCGGCGACACTTGCGGCGGCCAGACATGAAATACCATTGAGCTGCAGAATTTCAGCCAGCATCTCGCGGGTAAACTGATCATCCTCGACGATCAGGACCGTTTGATGGAGCAAATCTGTTTCGTGCATGACGGCATTGATTGCTTCACGCTCGGCATCACTCAAAATTTCGTAATCGGACATCATCCCCAACCGTCTGCAGTCGCTGGCCACCTGGCTGTTTTGTTGCCTGTGCCAGGCGATTGCATTAACGCATGCAGTCCGTGAGCCCGCTGTGAAAAGGCATGAATCGTCTCAGGGTTGGGGATGAAAAACGCTGAAAGCTTCTGCCCTTTCGAAAAACTGGCGGACGCCAACAGGTTCAAGTCGTTCGTTTGAAGTTTTTGAAAGACGGTAGCGCCAATCACAGGAAGGAGGGGTATAGATGGGAAAGAGGAATCGCAGAATGCAAAAAGGCCCCATTAAATGGGGCCTTCAGGTACAGAATTTGGCGGTGAAGGAGAGATTCGAACTCTCGATACAGTTTCCTGTATACACACTTTCCAGGCGTGCTCCTTAAGCCACTCGGACACTTCACCGTATCTCTTCAAACAAGTTCTGTCTGTCGAGGCGCGCTAATGTAGTCGAAAGCTTTTCCGATGGCAAACATTTTTTTGAGAATTTTCATGCGCTTAACGCAATTCGCCATTTGCGGGCAATCAGGGACATGGCAAACCGGTCAATCTCCGTCTTCACGCCCTCCTCTATATAGAGAGCAAAGCACGGCCGGCGCGGCGGGCTACCTCAGATAGGCGGGGAAAGGGTGACTGGCGGGTCAGTCACGGCGCTTTACCTGGCCTGCAGCGGTGGGTAACGTCTGCCCATCTTTATTGAAAGGAATGGCGTCATGAGTGAGTTGATTTCCTACCATCTCGAAGACGGTATCGCGACCCTGACCCTGAGCAACGGCAAGGTCAATGCCATCTCCCCGGACGTGATTGCCGCGTTCAATGCTGCGCTGGATCAGGCGGTGACTGATCGTGCGGTAGTGATCATTACCGGGCAGCCGGGCATTCTGTCCGGCGGCTACGACCTGAAGGTGATGACCGCCGGCCCTAAAGAAGCCGTGAGCCTGGTGACCGCTGGCTCGACGCTGGCCCGTCGTCTGTTGTCGCATCCATTCCCGGTGATCGTGGCATGCCCTGGGCATGCAGTGGCCAAGGGCGCCTTTTTGTTGTTGTCAGCCGACTATCGCATTGGTGTCGAAGGCGCGTTCAGCATCGGATTGAATGAAGTGCAGATCGGCATGACCATGCACCACGCAGGGATCGAGCTGGCCCGCGATCGACTGAGCAAGGCGGCGTTCCACCGCTCGGTGATCAACGGTGAAATGTTCACTCCCAAGAGCGCAGTGGATGCCGGCTTCCTTGACGTCGTGGTCACGGCCGAGGAGTTGCAGGGTGCCGCGCTGGCAGCGGCTCGTCAGCTGAAAAAAATCAACATGACGGCGCACAAGAATACCAAGCTCAAAGTGCGCAAAGCCTTGCTGGAAACCCTGGATAACGCTATCCGTCTGGATCAGGAACACCTGGTTTAAGCCGTAAAGCTGACACAGTGAAAGCCCGACCGTCGTGTCGTAATGCTGTTCACTTAAGCGGGGCAATACACCTTCTGGCGAGGGGGCTTGTCGGACCGCCGCGTTGGGCCGCGAAGTGGCCCCAAAACCTGCCACCGAGGCGTACCAAATACACCGTGTGCAATGGTTTTACGACTGCTTCGCAGCCGAACGGGGGCAAGCCCCCTCGCCACATGTGTGTGCCCCAGCTTAAGTGAACAGCATTACGACCGTCGTGTCGGGCTTTTTTCTTGCAGGTGCTACTTATAAGCCTGGAACCGCTCTACTTCGCAGCTGACCAACAAGTCGGAAACATGCGTACAAACATCGGCCATCTCCCAGCTCTATAACGGCAATTGCCGAAAACAGTGCACATCCGTACACTGCGCCACCTTTTGTCCCGGTGGGGCCTGTAAATGCTGTTTGTTTTGCGTATGTCGTTGATGGGGCTGCACTTTATCGTGGCTGGTGTGCTCGGGGTGATTCTCGGCCTGTGCCGGCCGTTCAACCCGGACAACAGCCGACTGTGCGCGCGCCTGTACGCGTGGCCGGCCATGTGCATTTTGCGCCTGCGGGTGAAGGCCGAGGTCGGGCCCCTGATAGACAAACCCGACAGCTGCGTGATCATCGCCAATCATCAGTCCAACTACGATCTTTTCGTGTTCGGCAACGTGGTGCCGCGCCGCACCGTGTGCATCGGCAAAAAGAGCCTGAAATGGGTGCCTCTTTTCGGACAATTGTTCTGGCTGGCCGGCAATGTGCTGATCGACCGTGGCAATGCGCAGAAGGCGCGCCAATCGATGCTGACCACCACCCATACCCTGCAGAACAAGGACACCTCGATCTGGGTCTTTCCGGAAGGTACGCGCAATCTGGGTGAAGAGTTGTTGCCGTTCAAGAAAGGCGCATTTCAGATGGCAATCGCCGCCGGGGTGCCGATCGTGCCGGTTTGTGTGAGCAGTTACGTCAAGCACATGCGCTTGAACCGCTGGAATAGCGGGAAAATTCTGATTCGCTCGTTGCCGGCGATTCCTACGGCCGGGTTGAGCCTGGATGACATGCCGTTGCTGATTGACCAGTGTCGTGAGCAGATGCGTGAGTGTATTGAATCGATGGATCGGCAGTTGCAGGCCGCCTGAAGAAATCCGCTGGTTCAAAGTACAAATCCATTTCTGCGATAACGGCTACTGGCGGTTCCGCCCATAGAGCGGGCCCAAAGTAACCAAAGGGCTTAGCCCACCGCCATCGCAAGCAAGCTCGCTCCCACAGGGATCGAGCGGCCACACAAAAGCTGTGGGAGCTGGCCTGCCAGCGATAAGGCCGGCACTTCCACCATCAATGTCGCCTGACCTACCGCCATCGCGAGCAGGCTCACTCCCAGTAGCCGTTTGCGCAGAAACGGTTATATACACAATCAACATTCCCCCCACCACCCGCGAACTCCACAGATTTTACTGACTCTTAAACACCAGACCCGGCTAAGCTGACTACCGCCTGCCACTGTCATCTTTGCTTACATAGCTGCCACCAAGAAGTGAACCACCATCATGGGTAGAGTTGTTGCTGCTGCGGTTTATAGCGCTGGTAAAAAAGTCACCAATATCACCCTCGACGAAGGCGCGGCCTGGGCTGCAAAGCCTGATCACTTTGTCTGGATCGGTCTCGAAGAGCCAGACGCCCAGGAGCTGGCCAACCTGCAACGCCAGTTCAACCTGCACGAACTGGCCATTGAAGATGCCCTGGAGAAACACAGCCGGCCCAAGCTGGAAACCTTCGGCGATGCGCTGTTCATTGTTACGTACTCGCCAATCCGCAACGAAGGCAAACTCCAGTTCATCGAGACGCATATCTTTGCCGGCAACGGCTACATCATTACCGCTCGCAACGGTCACTCAGCATCCTACGCCTATGTCCGGCAGCGCTGTGAGGCGCGCCCGCTGCTGCTGGAGCACGGGGAAGATTTCGTACTCTACGCCCTGCTCGACTTCGTGATCGAAAACTACCAGCCCATGGGCGAAGCGATTCATGCCGAAATCGACGAACTGGAGCGCAACGTCCTGTGCAGTGCGTTGAATGAGCGCGATATCCAGAAACTCCACGGCCTGCGTCGAGATGTACTGCGCCTGCGCCGATACGCCGCGCCGATGGTAGAAATCGGTGAGGAACTGCAAAAACTCAACTTCCCGTTCATCGACAAGAACATGCGTCCGTACTTTCGCGATGTGCAGATTCACGTGACCCGGCAGATGGAAGATCTGACGACCCTGGCGGATATTGCCAGCCAGACGATCGAGATCGGGGTGCTGCTGGAGGCGTCGCGTCAGAGTGTGGTGCAACGCAAGTTCGCGGCGTGGGCAGCCATTCTGGCGTTTCCGACGGCAGTCGCGGGGATTTACGGGATGAACTTCCAGAACATGCCGGAGCTGACCTGGCACTACGGGTACTTCGGGGTGCTGGGGTTTATTGCGGTGGGATGCGTGGGGTTGTGGGCGAGTTTCAAGAAGTCCGGCTGGCTTTAGAAGCAGGCGAGCGCTTCGATGGCGTTGCCAGGCATTGTGCCTGGCCGCAATCCCCCCCTGTAGGACCGAGCCGGCTCGCGATGGTCGTTAACGATAACGTGGGGAGTCTGGTTCCCCGCGGTGTTCTTGAGCCCATCGCGAGCTTGCTCGCTCCTACAGTTGACCGCATACCCCTGTAGGAGCGAGCAGGCTCGCGATGGTTGTTAACGATTACGCGGGGAGTCTGGTTCCCCGCGGTGTTCTTGAGTCCATCGCGAGCCTGCCCGCTCCTACAGTTGACCGTATTCCCATGTGGGAGCGGCGTTTGCCTTTAAACAGCTTCTGACTGTGGTTTATGCGCCACAAACCGCATCATCCACTCGGCCACCGTGGTGCCATGGTGCTCCTGCTCAAGGCTGGCAATGCCTTTGGAGTAGACCGGCTCGCCCAGTACTTGCTGGCGTATCTCCAGCAATGCCCGGGAATAGTCGTGAATGAACTCAGGATGGCCCTGGAAGCACAACACCTGATCGTTGATGTGGTACGCGGCAAAAGGGCAGAAATCGCTGGATGCGATCACTGTGGCATTTTCCGGCAATGAGGTGACCTGATCCTGGTGACTGATCAACAGAGTCAGTTCTTCGCGCACCGGACTCATCCATGGCGCCTTGGCTGCCAGTTTGTAGTTGTGCGTGCCGACGCCCCAGCCCTGGGTCGCCCGTTCGCTCTTGCCACCGAGCAGCAGCGCCAGCAACTGATGGCCGAAACACACACCCAGCAGTTTGTCGCCGCGCTCGTAGCGGGTCAGCAGATAAGCTCGCAGGGTTTCGATCCACGGGTCGGTGCCGAAGGAGTCGGCCTTGCTGCCTGTCACCAGATAGGCGTCGAAGGTCAGATCATCACTTGGATATTCACCTTGCAGCACGTTGTAGACGGTGAATTCGGCGGCAATCGGTTGCTGCGAAAACAGGTGTTTGAACATCTGCCCGTAGCCCTGATATTGGTCAACCAACTCCGGACGCAGGATGTCGGTTTCCAGAATGCAGATGCGTAACGACATAAAAAATACCTGACACGTGATGGGAATAATGCACACCCCAGAGCCTGCCTTGAAACAGGGTGACAAGGCAAGCCCCGCAATGTGTCCCCTCCCCTTAGAACACCGTGCCCTTGGCCGCCTTCTCCAGCAACAGCGCAGGCGGTGCGAATCGATCCCCGTACTGCCCGGCCAGATACTGGGCGCGGGCGACAAAATCCTGCACGCCATACTGATTGATGAATTGCAGTGCGCCACCGGTCCAGGCGGCGAAGCCGATGCCGAAGATCGAGCCGACGTTGGCATCCGCCGTTGAGGTCAGCACGCCCTCCTCCAGGCAACGCACAGTTTCGATGGCTTGCACAAATAACAGGCGATCACGCACATCCTTGGGTGAAATCTGCCCGTCGGCTTTCTCGAAGCGGGTTTTCAGCTCCGGCCACAGATGCTTCTGGCCACCGGCCGGGTACTCGTAGAAACCCCCTCCGGCAGCCTTGCCCGGACGTTTGTACTCATTGAGCAGCAAGTCAATCACGGCGAACGCCGGATGCTCTTGCTGCGGCGTGCCTTGCGCCTGCAGGTCTTTGGCGGTTTGCTGGCGAATGTGGTCCATCAGGCTCAGGGACACTTCATCAGAGATCGCCAGTGGCCCCACGGGCATGCCGGCCTTGCGCGCTTCGGTCTCGATCATCGCCGCGCTGATGCCTTCGCCGAGCATGGCGATGCCTTCGTTGGTAAAGGTGCCGAACACTCGCGAGGTGAAGAAACCACGGCTGTCGTTGACCACAATCGGGGTTTTCTTGATTTGCAGGACAAAATCAAAGCCGCGAGCCAGAGTTTCATCGCTGGTGTTGGCGCCCTTGATGATCTCCACCAATGGCATTTTTTCCACCGGACTGAAGAAATGCAGGCCGATGAACTTGCTCTGGTCGGGTACGGCGGTGGCCAGGCCGCTGATCGGCAAGGTCGAGGTGTTGGAAGCGATCACGGCGTCGGCACCGACCACTTGCTGCGCGGCCAGGGAGACCTTGGCCTTGAGCTCACGGTCCTCGAACACGGCTTCGATGATCAGATCGCAACCGGCCAGGTCGGCATCGCTTTCGCTCGCCTGGATGCGTGCCAGCACGGCCTCGCGCTGCTGGGCGCTCATCTGGCCGCGCGCGACTTTCTTGTCCAGCAACGCCGCCGAATGCGCCTTGCCCTTCTCGGCGGCGGCGAGACTGATGTCCTTGAGCACCACCTCCACCCCTGCCGATGCGCTGACAAAGGCGATACCGGCGCCCATCATCCCGGCACCCAGCACGCCCACTTTGCGCGTGACATAGGGTGCAAATCCCTGGGGTCGCGAGCCTCCGGCATTGATTTCGTTGAGCTGGAACCAGAAGGTGCCGATCAGGTTTTTCGATATTTGCCCGGTGGTCAGTTCGGTGAAGTAACGGGTTTCGATCAGATGCGCCGTGTCAAAATCCACCTGGGCACCCTCGACCGCGGCACAGAGGATTTTCTCCGGGGCAGGCATCGTGCCCTGAGTCTTGCTGCGCAGGATCGATGGCGCAATGGCAAGCATTTGCGCGACTTTCGGGTTCGATGGCGTGCCACCGGGAATCTGGTAGCCCTTCACATCCCAACGCTGCGCTGCCGTCGGATTGGCGAGAATCCACGCCCGCGCCCGGGCCAGCAAGTCATCCTGGTCCGAGGCGAGCTCATCGACCAGCCCAGCCTGCAACGCCTGCTGCGGCCGCACCTTCTTGCCTTCGAGCAGATAAGGCAGGGCCTTCTCCAGACCGAGCATGCGCACCATGCGCACCACTCCGCCGCCACCCGGCAGCAGGCCGAGAGTCACTTCCGGCAGGCCAAGCTGCACCGACGGATGATCCACGACCACCCGGTGATGACAGGCCAGGCAGATTTCCCAGCCTCCACCCAGGGCCGCGCCGTTGATCGCCGCGACCACCGGTTTGCCGAGGGTCTCCAGGGTGCGCAACTGCCCCTTGAGGGTCAGGACCATGTCGTAGAAGGCCTTGGCCTCGGGCTTGCCGACCTTGATCAGTTCATTGAGGTCACCGCCGGCAAAAAAGGTTTTCTTCGCCGAGGTGATGATCACGCCGGCGATGGCGTCCTTGTCGGCCACCAGCCGCGCGACGCAGTCAGCCATGGCCTCGCGGTACACGGCATTCATGGTGTTGGCGCTCTGGCCCGGCATGTCGATGGTCAGGACAACAATGCGATCCTGGTCCTTTTCGTAACGAATGTCTTGGGTCATGTCACTTTTCCTTGAATGGCGGGCTCAGAGGCGTTCGATGATGGTGGCAATGCCCATGCCGCCGCCGACACACAGAGTCGCGAGGCCGTAGCGCAGGTGCCTGGCTTCCAGTTCATCGAGCAATGTGCCGAGGATCGCGCAGCCGGTGGCGCCCAGCGGGTGGCCCATGGCGATGGAGCCGCCATTGACGTTGACCTTGTCCGGGTCGACGGCCATGTCCTTGATAAACTTCAACACCACGGACGCGAACGCCTCATTGACCTCGAACAGGTCAATGTCTTCGACCCGCAGCCCGGCCTTGGCCAGCGCCTTGCGGGTAGCCGGCGCGGGGCCGGTGAGCATGATGGTCGGATCGGTACTGGTGACCGCCGTGGCGACGATTCGCGCCCGTGGCTGCAAGCCCAGCGCCCGGCCCTTGGCCTCGGAGCCGATCAGCATCAAGGCCGCGCCATCGACGATCCCGGAACTGTTGCCGGGAGTGTGGACATGATTGATCCGTTCTACATGGCTGTAGACCCTCAGCGCGGTCGCGTCGAAACCCATCTGCCCCATCATCTCGAAACTCGGCTTGAGCTTGCCCAGGCCTTCCAGGGTCGAATCGGCGCGAATGAATTCATCGTGATCGAGCAGGATGATGCCGTTCTGGTCCTGCACCGGCACCAGCGACTTGTTGAACGAGCCATCCGCCCGGGCCCGCGCCGCTTTCTGCTGGGAATGCAGCGCATAGGCATCGACGTCCTGACGGCTGAAGCCTTCAAGGGTGGCGATCAGGTCGGCGCCCACACCCTGAGGGGTGAAGTGACTGTGCAGGTTGGTTGCCGGATCCAGTGCCCAGGCACCGCCATCGCTGCCCATCGGCACCCGCGACATCGACTCGACGCCACCGACCACTACCAGGTCCTCAAAACCGGAACGCACTTTCATGGCGCCAAGGTTCACCGCCTCCAGCCCCGAGGCGCAGAACCGATTGATCTGCACCCCGGCCACGCTGACGTCCCAATCAGCCACCTGAGCCGCAGTCTTGGCGATGTCGCTGCCTTGATCGCCGATCGGCGTCACGCAACCGAGCACCACATCATCGACCTGGCTGGTGTCCAGGGCAGTGCGCTGTTGCAGTGCGGTGAGCAAACCTGCCACCAGATTCACCGGTTTGACGCTGTGCAGCGCGCCATCGGCCTTACCTTTGCCACGGGGCGTGCGTAATGCGTCGAAAATCAAAGCCTGGGTCATGACGTCCTCGAACCTGATGGTGATGAAGAACAGGCTTCCACCTTATTCCGAGCCCGCATCGATTCAATGACCGCAACGCTCACTGACGTTGACGTGCACGCTCAGACGGACGGTCATTGGTCCGCGGATGAACCGTTTCAGGACGCCAAGCTGTCTAGCTAACGGGCGCGCATGTTGCTGGCAATATGCCTCATGCTTTTTTTAAAGCTATTGGTACTTAAAACATACGAAAAGGATCTAAACCAAGCGTGACGCGGGCTCTAAGGTGAAGTTGTACGAAGTTGTCGTCGGGTTTTGCCGAGGCGCTCGTCGTTACAGGATGTGCAACGCACTGCCGTGTGGAGCAATTGGGGCAGGCATCAACTAATAACAAAAAAGGCGGTCAAGCCATGTTCAAACAACCAAAAGTACGTCAAGCCGGACTCATCCTTTTCGCCACCACGCTGTTATTGATCTTGCCGAACCTGACCAAGGTGCTCGGCTAGTCGCTGGAAAAAACGGCGTCACGGTTATTTGTATTGCCACGTTGAAAATGTGACTGGCCCGCTATCGGGGCCTGCGTGACTGTGCCAATCTTTTTCGCACTTTCACGACACGGACGGCGACCCATTGAAAATGCTCATATTGCTCGGGGCCCTGCTGATCGGCACGCCCCTGTATGCCGCACAGCTGAATCTGGAGCTGGGCGCGAACAGTCGCACCTGGCAGACCGAGCAGTTGCTCAAGCATCCCCAGGTTCAAACCATCAACATCCGCAACGACGTCTCCTACAAGCGGGACATGAGCTATCGCGCCGTGCCCCTTTCGGCGCTCTTGCAAGGCGTCACGCCCGAGGACCATCTGCAGGCCGTGGCACTGGACGGTTTTGCCGCGGAAATGGCCGCAGCGCCATTGCTCAACTCCCAGGGTGCGCGGGCCTGGCTGGCGGTTGAAGACCCGGCCCAACCCTGGCCACCCCTGTCAGCGGGCAAACCTGGTGCAGGCCCCTTCTATCTGGTCTGGACCGACCCAGAGGCCGGCAATATCAGCCCGGAACAGTGGCCATATCAGGTCGCCAGCATCAAGCGCATGGCGCCTGTGGCCGAGCGCTTCCCTGCCCTGCTGCCTGATCCGGCATTGAAGGCCGACGATCCGGTGAACAAGGGGTTCGCGTTGTTTCAAAAGAACTGCCTGGCGTGCCATCGATTGAACGGTGCCGGGGACGCGCAGTTCGGGCCGGACCTGAATATTCCGTTCAGCCCGACCGAATACTTCGGGGCGGACTTCCTCAAGCGCTATATCCGTGATCCACAGAGTCTGCGCCAGTGGCCGCAGGCGAAAATGCCCGGATTTACGGTGCAGGTCCTGCCGGATCAGGATCTGCAGATGCTGGTGGGGTATTTGCAGCATATGGCCGGACGCAAGGTGAAACCCTGACCGGCCGCAGCCCTGTAGGAGCTACACAATAACCAACCTTGCTACAGCACCATCGCCGCTACCCAGCCAAACACCAGCAACGGCAGGTTGTAGTGCAGGAAGGTCGGGACCACGGTGTCCCAGATGTGATGGTGCTGTCCATCGATGTTCAGGCCGGAAGTCGGGCCGAGGGTCGAATCCGAGGCGGGCGAACCGGCGTCACCCAGCGCACCGGCAGTGCCGACGATGCAGACGATCGCCAGCGGGCTGAAGCCCAGTTGCACGCACAGCGGCACGAAGATCGCTGCCAGAATCGGCACGGTGGAGAATGACGAGCCGATGCCCATGGTCACCAGCAGCCCCACCAGCAACATCAGCAAGGCGCCGACGCCTTTGCTGTGATCGATCCACGAGGCGGACGATTCGACCAGGGTCTGCACCTCGCCAGTAGCCTTCATTACTTCGGCAAACCCCGAGGCGGCAATCATGATGAAGCCGATCATCGCCATCATCTTCATGCCTTCGGTGAACAGATCATCGGTGTCGCGCCATTTGACGATGCCCGATACCGAGAAAATCAGGAAGCCGGTCAGCGCACCGATGATCATCGAGTCCAGCAGCAACTGAATGACGAACGCGGCGGCAATCGCCACCCCAGCCACCATCAGGCTCAGCGGGTTGTATTGCACCGCCACCTGCTCGACCTGCTCGATCTTTTCCAGGTCGTAGACGCGCTTCTTGCGGTAGCTGACAAACGCGATCAGCAAGCCTGCCACCATGCCTAACGCCGGGATTCCCATGGCGTGGGTCACGTTGATCCCGCTGATGTCCACACCGCTGCGGGCGACATTGGCCAGCAGAATCTCATTGAGGAAGATGTTGCCGAAGCCCACTGGCAGGAACATGTACGGCGTGATCAGACCGAAGGTCATCACACAGGCGATCAGGCGGCGATCCAGTTGCAGCTTGGTCAACACGTACAACAGCGGCGGGACCAGCAACGGAATAAAGGCGATATGAATCGGCAGAATGTTCTGCGAGGCGATGGCCACCGCACCTAACAGCCCGATCAATAGCCACTTGATCTGTCGGCCACCGCTGGCGTGCTGCCGCTCAACCATCGCCAGGGCCTTGTCCGCCAGGGCATGGGCCAGGCCGGACTTGGCGATGGCCACGGCGAAGGCGCCGAGCAGCGCATAGGACAATGCCACGGTCGCACCGCCACCCAGGCCGCTGTTGAACGCCTTGAGCGTCGCGTCGATGCCCAGGCCGCCGGTCAGCCCGCCCACCAATGCGCCCACGATCAGCGCGATCACCACGTGCACGCGGGACAGGCTGAGGATCAGCATGATGCCGACCGCGGCAATCACTGCATTCATTTCACTACCTCGAGACAAACGGAAAGAGTCCGTCCGGCAGTCTGCATGAGCCGCCAGCGGAAAAAGTAATGGGTTTTATTAGAGGGCGCGCACTTTGAATGAAGCAGCGACAAGCTGCAAGTGTGAAGGTGCAAGCATCTGTGTTTTTCACTGGCAGTTTGCAGCTTGTAGCTCAAGAAAGCTGTTTTGAGGCCGTTAAAGGGCAAAGTCTTAGATATTTATCGAATAAAGGACGCCGCCATGTCACTCAGACACCTTTCCATTCAATGGAAAATCACCCTGCTCGCCGGCCTGTGCCTGGCGGGTATCGTGACCCTTCTGGTCGGTCTTTCACTCTATCGCATGGAGCACAGCTCCGAGCTGGTTAAAGCCTCGAGCATGGAGATGCTGACTGAAGCGGCTCAAGCCCGGATCGAATCCCAGAGTGAAAACCAGGCGCTGGGGATTCGCCAACAGTTCATGGACGCCTATCAATATGGTCACGGTTTTTCGCGCCAAGTGCTGTTTCTGCGCGAGCAGGCCGAGAAGCGCTTTCTCGACGCCTTCGACCTGCGCGAAGACCTGACCCGCCAAGTCAAGGCGGCCCTGCAGGCCAACCCTGAATTGCTGGGCCTGTCCCTTGTATTCGAAGCCAACGCGCTGGACGGCAAGGATGAACTGTTCAGCGGCCAGGCGGAGCTGGGCAGCAACGACAAAGGCCGTTTTGCGCTGTACTGGTCGCAACCGACGCCGGGCAAGGTGACCTCCATGGCGTTGCCGGAAAATGAACTGGCCGACACCAGAACCGGCCCCAGCGGCGAGCCGGCCAATGCCTGGTTCACCTGCCCGCGCACCACGCTCAAGCCCTGCGTGATTGAACCCTACTTCTATCAGATCGACGGCCAGAACGTGCTGATGACCAGCATCGTTTTTCCGCTGATGGTCAATGGCAAGGTCATCGCCTCGCTGTCGGTGGACATCAACCTCGACAGCCTGCAAAGCCTCAGCCAGAGCGCAAGCAAAAAACTCTATGACGGCCAGACCAGCGTCAGCATCATCAGCCCCGCCGGTTTGCTCGCCGGCTACAGCCCGGACACCAGCAAGCTCAGCCAGCGCCTGGAGGCCGTGGACAAGGTCAGTGGCGCACAGTTGCTGAGCCTGCTCGCTTCCAGCAGCACGACCACCAGCCTGCACAGTCAGCAGCAGTTGAAAGTGCTGGCGCCGTTCCAGCCGATTCCCGGTGGCAAGTCGTGGGGCGTGTTGCTCGACGTGCCGGAGAAAGTCCTGGTCAGCCGCGCCGAAGCCCTGAAACAGCAACTGGATGAAAGCAACACCGCCGGCACCCTGGTCGAACTCGGCCTTGGCGCCCTGGCGGCCTTGATCGGTCTGCTGCTGGTGTGGCTAATGGCCCGCAGTGTCACCCGGCCGATCCTCGGCGTGGCGCACATGCTCGAAGACATCGCCAGCGGCGAAGGTGACCTGACCCGTCGTCTGGCCTACGACAAGCAGGACGAACTGGGCCAACTGGCCGGCTGGTTCAACCGTTTCCTCGACAAGCTGCAACCGGTCATTGCCGAGGTCAAACGCTCGGTGCAGGACGCGCGCAGCACCGCTGACCAGTCGGCCGCCATCGCTACCCAGACCAGCGCCGGCATGGAGCAGCAGTACCGCCAGGTCGATCAGGTGGCCACCGCGTCCCACGAAATGAGCGCTACCGCCCAGGACGTCGCCCGCAGCGCGGCGCAAGCGGCCCATGCCGCACGGGACGCCGATCAGGCGACCCGCCAGGGCCTGACCGTGATCGACCGCACCACCGCCAGCATCGACACCCTGGCCGCCGACATGAGCACGGCGATGGCCCAGGTTGAGGGGTTGGCGGCCAACAGCGAGAAGATCGGCTCGGTGCTGGAAGTGATCCGCGCCATTGCCGAACAGACCAACCTGCTGGCCCTCAATGCGGCGATCGAAGCCGCCCGGGCCGGTGAAGCCGGGCGCGGTTTTGCCGTGGTGGCCGATGAAGTACGCAATCTGGCACGACGCACCCAGGAGTCCGTGGAAGAAACCCGCCTGGTAATCGAGCAACTGCAAAGCGGCACTCAGGATGTGGTCGGCTCGATGAACAACAGCCATCGTCAGGCCCAGGGCAGCGTCGAGCAGGTCAGCCAGGCGGTGACCGCGCTGCGCCAGATCGGCGATGCAGTCACCGTGATCAATGACATGAACATGCAGATCGCCAGCGCCGCCGAGGAGCAGAGCGCGGTGGCCGAGGAAATCAACAGCAACGTGGCGACCATCCGCGATGTGACCGAATCACTGTCGGGCCAGGCCAATGAGTCCGCGCGGGTCAGCCAGTCACTCAACAGCCTGGCTAACCAGCAGCAGAGCCTGATGGATCAGTTCCGCGTTTAAACCCGGCAAAATGCCCCTGTGGGAGCGGGCTTGCTCGCGAAAGCGCAGTGTCAGTGAGAAATCTACTACCTGACACTGCGCTTTCGCGAGCAAGCCCGCTCCCACATTTTTTTCTGCGCACGGCTCAACAAAATGATGGCAAGTGGATATATGCCACAAGCCGATTATGCTTCATGGAATCTTGCAGCGTTTTCTGGCGTCAACCTGGAATGCAAGCCCCGTAATCCGACGACATCAGCCCCAGGGCCAGGGTGCGAAGATATTCAGTGAAGGTACTCCGGCCTACAACAAAAAAAACGGAGAACACTCATGGCGGCAATCGACAATGCAACCTCGGGCAACGCGTCCGGGCACGGGATCACCAAGGAGGAGCGCAAAGTCATTTTTGCCTCGTCACTGGGTACCGTTTTCGAATGGTACGACTTCTACCTGTACGGCTCACTCGCTGCGATCATTGCCAAGCACTTCTTTGCCGGCGTCAACGAAACCACCGCATTCATCTTCGCCCTGCTCGCTTTTGCCGCCGGCTTCGCCGTTCGGCCTTTCGGCGCCATTGTGTTCGGCCGCTTGGGCGACATGATCGGGCGCAAGCACACCTTCCTCATCACCATCGTGATCATGGGTATTTCCACAGCCGTGGTCGGCCTGTTGCCAGGTTATGCGACCATAGGCGTTGCAGCACCGGTCATCCTGATTACCCTGCGCCTGTTGCAAGGCCTGGCCCTGGGTGGCGAGTACGGCGGTGCGGCGACCTACGTCGCGGAGCACGCCCCCAAAGGCAGGCGCGGCTTCTTCACTTCATGGATACAGACCACGGCGACCCTCGGCCTGTTTATGTCACTGCTGGTGATCCTCGCCTGTCGCACCTTGCTTGGCACTGAAGCCTTCGAAGCCTGGGGCTGGCGTATTCCGTTCCTGCTGTCGATCCTGCTGCTGATCATCTCGGTGTATATCCGCCTGCAACTCAGCGAGTCGCCGGTGTTCCTGAAGATGAAGGCTGAAGGCAAGGCTTCCAAGGCGCCGCTGACCGAGTCCTTCGCCCGCTGGGACAACCTCAAGATCGTCATCATGTCCCTGCTCGGCGGTACCGCCGGACAGGCCGTGGTCTGGTACACCGGGCAGTTCTATGCGCTGTTCTTCCTGCTGCAGACGTTGAAGATCGACCCGCAGACCGCCAACCTGCTGATTGCCGGCTCACTGCTGATCGGTACGCCGTTCTTCGTGATCTTCGGCAGCCTGTCCGACCGTATAGGCCGCAAGGGCATCATCATGGCCGGTTGCATCCTCGCGGCACTGACCTACTTCCCGATCTTCCATGCCTTGACCCAGTACGGTAACCCCGACGTATTTGTTGCCCAGGAGAAGAACCCGGTCACGGTCATTGCCGATCCCGACCAGTGTTCGTTCCAGTTCGACCCGGTGGGCAAGGCCAGATTCACCAGTTCCTGCGACCTGGCCAAGACCCTGCTGGCCAAGCGGGCTATCCCCTACAAGAACGAGAAGGCCGAACCGGGCACCGTTGCCCAGGTGCGCATCGGCGATAAAGTGATCCAGAGTTTCGAAGGCAGCAGCCTGCCCGCCGCCGAATTCAAGACCCGCAACGACGCCTTCACCGCCACCCTCGGCGGTGCGCTCAAGGAAGCCGGTTACCCGGAAAAAGCCGACCCGGCCAAGACCAACTACCCGATGGTGTTGCTATTGCTGACCATCCTGGTGATCTACGTGACCATGGTTTACGGCCCGATTGCCGCCTGGCTGGTGGAGCTGTTCCCGACGCGCATCCGCTACACCTCGATGTCCCTGCCCTACCACATCGGCAATGGCTGGTTCGGTGGTTTCCTGCCAACGGTAGCATTCGCCATGGTGGCGGCCACGGGGGATATCTACTACGGGCTGTGGTACCCGATCGTCATCGCGGTGATGACGGCGATACTTGGCACGTTCTTCCTGCCGGAAACCAAGGATCGGGAGATTAATAATACATAGGCCCGTTGGTCTTAGCCTGTGGCTGCCACAGACCCCCTGTAGGAGCGAGCATGCTCGCGAAAAACCCGAGAACGCCGGGGGGTGTCAGGCTTCCCGCGTCAGCGTTGACGACCATCGCGAGCAGGCTCGCTCCTACAGTGAATGCGAGCCCTGTAGCTGCCACAGATCCCCGTAGGAGCGAGCATGCTCGCGATGGACTCAAGAACACCGCGGGGAACCAGACTCCCCGCGTCAGCGTTGACGACCATCGCGAGCAGGCTCGCTCCTACAGATTGCGGGCGGGCAACTCGATGAGCACCTTCAAGCCGCCCCACTCGCTCTCGAGCAACGACAGTGTCCCGCCCCAGGCGTCGACGATGTCACGCACGATTCCCAACCCCAAGCCATGCCCGTCAGTCTGCTCATCCAGCCGCGTCCCCCGGCTGAACACCTGATCGCGGCGATCTTCGGGAATCCCCGGGCCATCGTCTTCCACGCTGAGTTCAAAGCCTTGCACAGTCTCGACCACACTCAGGCGAACCTCGGCGTCCGCCCATTTGCAAGCGTTGTCCAGCAGGTTACCCAGCAACTCCAGCAGATCTTCACGATCCCACGGCAATTGCAGGCCGGTCGGTGCGCGGTAACTCAGCTCAAGGTGTTCGCCGTGGATCATGTTCAGGGTCGCCAGCAAACCTGGCAGTTCCCCATCGCAATCAAACAGCGCACCAGGCAGCGCGTCGCCGGACAGGCGCGCGCGATTGAGTTCGCGATTGAGCCGCGTCTGGACCTGTTCCAGCTGTGCCTTGAGGGTCTTTCGCAGTTGCGGATGCGCGTCGAGCTGCTCACTGGATGCCAGGCTCAGCAAGACCGCCAATGGTGTTTTCAGGGCATGGCCGAGGTTGCCCAACGCATTGCGCGAACGCTTGAGACTGTCTTCGGTGTGGGCCACCAGATGGTTGATCTGCGCCACCAGCGGCTCCAGTTCCACCGGCACCCGGTCGTCGAGTTGCGAACGTTGTCCCTGCTGCAACTGGGCGATCTGCTCACGGGCAGTTTCCAGCGGGCGCAAGGCGCGGCGTACGGTGATCCGTTGCAGCAGCAAAATCACCAGCAACCCGGCCAGGCCAAGGCCCAGACCGATCTGGCGGATGCGCCGAAAACTCTCGCGCACCGGGGTGTAATCCTGGGCGACGCTGATGGAGATCGATTGGCCTTGGCGCCGATAGTCCGTACGCAACACCAACAACTGCTGGCCATCCGGACCTAGCTGCAGGTTGCTGTTTAATCCGGGTTGGGCCAGTGGCGGCAGCTCCTGGTCCCATAACGAGCGGGAACGCCAGTGGTTGTCGGCAAAATCGATGCGGAAGTAATGCCCGGAAAACGGCCGCTGATAGGCCGGCGACAGGTGGCGCTCATCCAGTTGCAAACCCTGCGGCCCGCGCACCATTGCCAGCAGCAGGCTCTCACTGTCGTTGCGCAATCCATCTTCGAGGTAACGCTGCAAGCCTATTTCGAACAGCCACAGGCTGGTTTGCGCCATGACCAGGCCGACCACCACCATCACGCTGATCAGGCCCAGGCTCAAGCGGCGTTGAATCGACCTCACCGGCCTTGTCCACCGAACAGATAACCCTGGCCACGGCGGGTTTCGATCACGCTGCGCCCCAATTTGCGTCGCAGGTGGTTGACGTGGACTTCCAGCACATTGGAATCGCGCTCGGTTTCACCGTCGTAGAGGTGCTCGGCCAGGTGGCTCTTGGAGAGGATCTGCTCGGGGTGCAGCATGAAATAGCGCAGCAGACGAAATTCCGCGGCGGTCAGCTGAATCTCGGCACCGTCACGGATCACGCACTGGCGACCTTCATCCAGATGCAGTCCGGCAGCCTGCAGGGTCGGCTGGTTGACCTGACCATGGGAGCGGCGCAGCAAGGCCTGAACGCGCAAATGCAGCTCTTCGGGATGAAAGGGTTTGCTCAGGTAATCGTCGGCGCCAGCCTTCAGGCCTTCGATGCGTTCAGCCCACGAATCCCGGGCGGTGAGGATCAGCACCGGCGTGGCCAGTCCACCCGAGCGCCATTGGGCCAATACGTCCAGCCCCGGCAATCCCGGCAAGCCGAGGTCGAGAATGATCAGGTCATAGGGTTCGGTGCTGCCCTGATGCACCGCATCGCGACCGTCTGCCAGCCAGTCGACGGCGTAGCCCTGGCGATTGAGGCCGGCCATCAGTTCATCAGCCAGCGGCACGTGGTCTTCCACCAGAAGCAGGCGCATCGGTCAATCTTCCTTGTCGTTGAGTAAACGGCCGGTCGTGGCGTCAATGTCCAGCTCGCGGACCACCCCTTCGGGGGTCAGCAGCTCGACTTCATAAATGTAGACGTCGTGTTTTTCTTCGAGCTCGGCTTCCAGCAACTTCGCCCCGGGGTAACGACCCATTGCCTGCTGCAGCAATTGCTCCAGGGGCAGGATCACACCCTGTTGACGCAGGCGCAGGGCTTCATCCTGATCCAGGTCGCGGGCCATCACCACAGAGCAGAACGCCAGAAGCAGCAGCGCCACCCGGCCGGCGGTGCATCGTTTGAGTAAAAACACCTTCATTACCGATCCTGATGATCCTTGAGTACCTGCCCACTGACCGCGTCTAATTCCAGATCCCAGTCGACGCCTTGCCGATCACGCAGCTCCACCTGATAAAGATACTTGCCGTACTTCTCTTCCAGGCCGGTCTCGCTGACGGTAGAACCGGGATGCCGGGCCAGAGCAGTGGCATTGAGCTGCTCGAAAGACACAATGGTACCAGCGTCGCGCAGTTTCAGCGCTTCGTCAGGCCCCAGGTCGCGGGCGTGGGCGATGCTGGCACCCAGGCCGATGAGGCAGGCGGTGAACAGGGCAGTCAGGGTTTTCATGGGTGTCTCCAAAACTTTTTGCATGTTGCGTATGAAGCCACCTTAGCGGGATGAACTTAATTGAAACTGAATTGCCATCACTGACAACGCCGCCCTCCCCTGTAGGAGCGAGCAGGCTCGCGATGATCGTCAACGATGACGCGGGAAGCCTGAGACCCCGCGATACTCTCGGGTTCATCGCGAGCAGGCTCGCTCCTACAGGGATCGGTTACAACCCTTTATAATCCGTCCGCTTGCCAGACATAGAGACCGGTATGACCGCCATCCACATCAAGTTCCCTGCCCTCACCCTCAAGGCCGGCCCCCGGGCCATGGCGCACATTCGCGCCAATGGCCTGGATGCCGCCGATGTCGGCATCTTGCCAGGCGCTGCCGGCGGGCCCAAGGCGCTGGGGATTCAGGGTCTGGACCTGGCGCTGTTTGACGAGTGGCTGCCGGCGGCACCACGGGAGCGCTCGCTGATCGGCGCATCGGTGGGTTCCTGGCGTTTCGCCAGCGCCTGCCTGCCGGATGCCGCCGAGGGCATCCGCCGTCTTGGCCAGTTGTACACCGAGCAGAACTTCGCCAAAGGCGTGACCATGGCGCAGATCAGCCAGAGCTCGCAGCGCATGCTCGATGACCTGCTCGACGGTCGCGACGGCTCGATCCTGAGCAACAGCGATTACCGGCTCAACATCATGGTGGTCAAGAGCCACGGCCTGCTGGCGGAAGATCATCGCGGCAGATTGGGTCTGGGACTGTCCTCGGTGATCGCCGACAACCTGCGCGGCCGCGCACGGCTGGCGCGGCACTTCGAGCGCCTGATCATCCACGACCCGCGCCTGGCGCCACCCGTCAACGCACTGAACGACTTTCCGTCGCGCTTCGTTGCCCTGAACGCCGGCAACCTGCGCCAGGCCTTGCTGGCCTCGGGCTCGATCCCGATGGTCATGGAAGGTGTGCGTGACCTGCCGGGGGCCGGCGCCGGAACCTTCCGCGATGGCGGCCTGCTGGACTACCACCTCGACCTGCCTTACAGCGGCGACGACATCGTGCTCTATCCGCACTTCACCGACCGGGTGATTCCCGGCTGGTTCGACAAAACTTTGCCGTGGCGCCGCGCCTGCCCGAAGCGCTTGCAGAACGTGCTGTTGCTGGCACCGTCGAAGCAATACCTGGCCCGCCTGCCCTACGGCAAACTGCCGGATCGAAGCGATTTCAAGCGTTTCATGGGCGACGCCCCGGCCCGGCAGAAATACTGGCGCGCGACCATCGATGAAAGCCGGCGCCTGGGTGACGAGTTCCTCGAGCTGGCCGCCAACGGTCGACTTGCCGAGCGCTTGCTGACCCTTTAGTCAGGACAAACTGCTAAACTCGCCGCCTGCCCACATCGCTGCGGCGATCGCCACCTGAACAGAGCTGAAACCAACCGTGGAAATCTTCAAAGAGTTTACCTTCGAATCCGCCCACCGCCTGCCCCACGTACCGGACGGCCACAAGTGCGGGCGCCTGCACGGTCACTCGTTCAAAGTGGCGATCCACCTGAGCGGCGACATCGATCCGCACACCGGCTGGATTCGCGACTTTTCCGAGATCAAGGCGATCTTCAAGCCGCTCTATGAGCGCCTGGACCACAACTACCTCAATGACATTCCTGGCCTTGAGAATCCGACCAGCGAAGTGCTGGCAAAATTCATCTGGGCTGAACTCAAGCCTTTGCTGCCGGAACTCAGTGCAATCCGCATCCACGAGACCTGCACCAGCGGCTGCATCTATCGCGGCGAGTAGTCCAACTCCCCTATTGGCTCCCACAGTGCGCTACGGTGATCAATGCCACTGGCGGGGATTGTCACCAGCGAGCTAACGTAGGGATATCCTCTCCAGGAATCTCTATAAGGACTCTGCTCATGCACATCATCAACGCCCGTCTGCGCAACCAGGAAGGTCTGCATGAGTTGCACCTGAAAGACGGCCTGATCAGCAGCATCGCCCGCCAGACTGAAGCCCCGACCCTGGGCCCGGACGATCTGGATGCCGGCGGCAATCTGGTGGTGCCGCCCTTTGTCGAGCCGCACATCCACCTCGATGCGACCCTGACCGCGGGCGAGCCGCGCTGGAACATGAGCGGCACGCTGTTCGAAGGCATCGAGTGCTGGGGCGAGCGCAAGGCGACCATCACCCTGGAAGACACCAAGACCCGGGCGAAAAAAACCATCCAGAGCCTGGCCGCCCACGGCATCCAGCATGTGCGCACCCACGTTGACGTCACCGACCCGCAGCTGACCGCACTCAAGGCCATGCTCGAAGTGCGTGAGGAAAGCCGGCATCTGGTCGACATGCAAATCGTCGCGTTCCCCCAGGAAGGCATCGAGTCTTACCGTAATGGTCGCGAGCTCATGGAAGAAGCCATTCGCATGGGCGCGGACGTGATCGGCGGCATTCCGCATTTCGAGTACACCCGCGATCAGGGCGTCAGTTCGGTGAAGTTCCTCATGGACCTGGCCGAACGCAGCGGTTGCCTGGTGGATGTGCACTGTGACGAAACCGACGACCCGCACTCACGGTTCCTCGAAGTGCTGGCCGAGGAAGCCCGCAGCCGCGACATGGGTTCTCGGGTCACGGCCAGCCACACCACCGCCATGGGCTCCTACGACAATGCCTACTGCGCCAAGCTGTTTCGCCTGCTCGGGCATTCGGGGATCAGTTTTGTCTCCTGCCCCACCGAGAGCATCCACCTGCAGGGACGCTTCGATAACTTCCCGAAACGCCGGGGCGTGACCCGGGTCAACGAGTTGCTCGAAGCCGGCATGAACGTGTGCTTCGGCCAGGACTCGATCGTCGACCCATGGTATCCGCTGGGCAATGGCAACATCCTGCGGGTGCTCGAAGCTGGCCTGCACATTTGCCACATGCTCGGTTTTCGCAACCTGCAAAGTGCGCTGGACCTGGTCACTGACAACAGCGCCAGGGCCATGGCCCTGGGCGAGCGTTATGGGCTGGAACGGGGGCGGCCGGCGAATCTGTTGATTCTGTCGGCGGACAGTGATTATGAGGTGATTCGCAGTCAGGGGTTGCCGTTGTATTCGATCCGCGATGGCAAGGTGCTGATGAAGCGCACGATGCCGGTGGTGGAGTTCAGTGGGCTGAGCTGAGTTGAGTGTTGGCTGATCCGACCTCATCACGGGCAACCTGTAGGAGCGAGCATGCTCGCGATGGGCGCCAACGCTGACGCGGGAAGCCTGACACTCCCCGGCGTTCCCGGATTTTTCGCGAGCATGCTCGCTCCTACAAGGGATCTGTGGCGGCCACAGGCCTCGCATTCACCAAAGACCAAGCCCGCTCCCACAGTGGCTTTATGTCGTTCATAAAACCTGTTGGCGAGCCTGCTCGCGATTGCGATCCAACTGTCAATCGCTCTTGCGCGCCGTGCCAAACAGGCTGACCCGACTCAATTCCCCCTGCTCTTGCTCCAGCAAGATCGGCGCCGTACCGCCCGGCATCGTCACTTTGACCTCACCGGCACTGACCCAACCGACCCGCCACGCCGCACACGCCACCGCGCTGGCGCTGGTGCCCGAGGACGCCGTGGGCCCCTCGCCGCGCTCGAACACACGCGCGGTAATGTGCCCTTCAGACTCCAGCATCGCCCATTGCAGGTTGATCCCCGCCGGGCAGGGTTTGCCCGCGCCGGTCGGCATGGCATAGGCAATGCGCGTCAGCTCTTCGCCCAGCGCTGGCTCGCGCATTTGCTCATTGCTCGGCAAGGCATCGGCGCTGTCCACCAGCGTCACGCAATGCGGATTGCCGACCCGCGCGAACTGACTGCGCGACCATGCACTATTGAGTGCCGACAATTGTTTAACGTGGCTGAGTTCGCGGTCATTGAACATTTCCACTTCAACCCCGTGGGCACTGACCGCCGACGGCCCGAATCCCGGCTGGCCCAGATCGAGCCAGAAACCTTGTACGCCCTCGACCTGCGCAGCCTTCACTGAAGTCTGCCCCGGCGAAGGCGTATCAGCCTTATCGTGGTGAACCCTAAGCAGACTGGCTTCGCTCTGCGGCAACTGCCCTTGATCACTGAGGGCCTGGGAAAAAATCGTCAGCCCGTTGCCGCTGCGCTCGGCCAGGGTGCCATCGGTGTTGACGATCAACAGATCAAAGGGCGATGACGATTGAAACGGGCCCACCAGCAAACCATCGCTGCGATGCTCCTTGCTGCCGACCGGTTGTGTGCCGGGAGCCCAGCCGCAACAGGCTTCTATGGCCGCCTGCGCCCAGGCCTCACGGCTTTGCGCCGCGCGGCTGGCCTGCTCGGGCACCGCTATACCCTGCTCCCGCAACTCCTCGGGTGCCACCACTATGTAGATATTGCCCCGTGCATCGTACCGCTGCGCCATGACACCCTCCCCCAGCTGTATTGGATTGCCTCAACATATCGCGAAACTGTCCGGGGCTGTGCAAGGATGTCACCCTGATTGACCGCCAAAGCGTCCGGACTCTGATCGAACCCCATAGGTATTTTCCTGTCCTTTGGGAACGTGCTTTTTACCAAGGATTGAAATGACCAGCCTGAATTCCCAACGCACATTCGTGCCCGGGCGCATGGAGCAAATGTCCACTCGCATCGCCTTCTTCATCGCCGGGGTCGGTATCGCTGCCTGGGCGCCGCTGGTGCCGTATGCCAAAGCCCGGGCCGGGCTGGATGAAGGCACCCTGGGCTTGTTGCTGTTGAGCCTGGGCGTAGGTTCGATTATGGCGATGCCCGTGGCGGGGATGCTGGCGTCACGCTTTGGTTGTCGGCGGGTGGCCAGCGGCGGCACCTTGCTGATCTGCGCGGCCCTGCCACTGCTGGCGACGGTATCGTCGATTCCCGCGTTGATCGCGGCTCTGTTCATGTTCGGCGCCGGTCTCGGCACAGTGGATTCGACAGTGAACCTGCAAGCGGTGATCGTCGAGCGCGCCAGCGGCAAAAACATGATGTCGGGCTTCCATGGCCTGTTCAGCCTCGGCGGGATTGTCGGCGCGGCGGGGGTCAGCGGTCTGCTCGGCCTGGGCGTTTCTCCGCTGGGCGCGATGCTGGTGGTGGTCGTGCTGCTGTTGATCGCACTGGCCAGGGCCGTGCCGCATATGTTGCCCTATGGCAGCGAAAGCTCGGGGCCGGCGTTTGCCGTTCCCCACGGCATCGTCCTGTTCATCGGCGGCATG
This sequence comes from Pseudomonas sp. PDM31, assembly GCF_019218965.1. Taxonomy (NCBI): domain Bacteria; kingdom Pseudomonadati; phylum Pseudomonadota; class Gammaproteobacteria; order Pseudomonadales; family Pseudomonadaceae; genus Pseudomonas; species Pseudomonas sp. PDM31. The sequence goes on from NZ_JAHUWS010000005.1 coordinate 406,826, forward strand.
TGTTTTATCGTGTTCCTGGCTGAAGGCGCGGCGCTGGACTGGAGCGCGGTATTTCTGACCCAAGAGCGCGGCATCGACACTGCTTACGCGGGGCTGGGTTATGCGGCGTTTGCCTTGACCATGACCGTGGGGCGTTTGACCGGTGACGCAATCGTGCGTCGCCTGGGCCCGACGCGAGTGATTGTGTTCGGTGGGCTGACTGCGGCCGCCGGGCTGTTTCTGGCGACCTTCGCACCCAGCTGGGAGGCGGCGCTGGTGGGTTATACGTTACTGGGCGCCGGTTGCTCGAACATCGTACCGGTGCTGTACACCGCGGTGGGCAAGCAGACCGTCATGCCGCAAAGCATCGCCGTGCCAGCCATTACCACGCTGGGCTATGCGGGGATTCTCGCGGGGCCCGCGCTGATCGGCTTCATCGCCCACGCCAGCAGCCTGAGCTTTGCCTTTGCCTTGATGGCGGTGTTGCTGGTGGCGGTGGCGATTGGCGGTCGGGGGTTGAAGGTCTGAATTGCGCTTGTGATCGTTCCCACGCGTGGGAACGATCAATGCCCTGCCGAAGGCTGCGATCTTCTGATCTTCAGCCGTTTAGAACCCGACGCTGGCCTGCACAAAGAACGTACGCGGCGCCCCCACATACATCCCCGAGTTGTTGTCGCTGGAACGGGTGAAGTACTGCTTGTCGAAGATGTTTTTCACCCCGGCGCCGAGCTTGAGGTTCGACAACTGCGGACCGAAGTCGTAACCGCTGCGCACGTTCCAGGTGACGTAACCGGGGATATCGCCGTATTGACCATCGGCGGAGCCTTCGGTGATGTAGTCATTGCTGAAGCTGCCATCGGCGTTCACCGCCACACCCGGCGAGCGCTGCTCGGATTGGGCAAACATGTCCAGGTTGTGGGTCCAGCGATTGATGTCATAGCGCAGGCCAGCGGTTGCCACCTGGCGCGAGTAGAACGGCAAGTCACGGCCCTTGAAGCCTGGAATATCACCTTCATACACGGCGCGCGTGTAAGTGAACCCGGCGTTGGCGGTCAGGCCGTCGAGGCGCGGATCGAGGGCCGCCAGGTTGTAGTGCACCGAGGTCTCAACGCCCTGGTGGGTGGTCGCGCCCAGGTTGGTCCAGCCCGCATCGTTGCTGATGTACTGCAACTCTTTATCGAAGTCGATGTAGAACAGCGTCACTTCACCGCCCCACACGTCATCGTTGTAGCGCGTACCGAATTCGTAGGTTTTGGCCTTTTCCGGCTCCAGGCCGTTGGCTGTGTCGTTACCCGTGCCGCCCTGGCCGAGCTGGAAATACTGCAGGCTGCCGAACGAGGTTTCGTAGTTGGCGAACAGCTTCCACTCCTCGGAAATGTGATACATGACGCTCAGGGCCGGCAGCGGCTCGTTGCTTTCGATGCTGCGCTTTTTCTCCGGTACCGGCTTGCCCGCGTTGTCCAGTACCGGGCGGTCGTGCCAGTCGGTGCTGATGTGTTCGAAACGAATGCCGGGCGTGACCGTCCATTTGCCGACATCGATTTTGTTGTCGACATATACCGAGTTGGCTTCGGTCCCACCGGTACGGTCCTGATACACATGCCCGTCCGCGCCCGGACGTATCACCGGCTCGTTGTTGGCCAGGGCGACGCGGCTGGCCTCTTCGTGCATCGCTTCTTTGAGGTAGCGGTAACCGACACTGACTTCCTGAGTGGTCGACCCCACATCAAACACGTGGGAAACCCGTGGTTCGATGCCGAAGGTGTAATAAGTGCGCGGATAGGAGTTGAGGGTCTTGAGGTCTCGGGAGGCGATATTGCTGCCACGAAAACTGTCGGTGTAGTAAGTCAGCACTTCCGCCTGGGTGCGGTCGTCGATCTGCCGCAGCCACTTGAACGACACATCCTTGCGGCGGCCACTGAAGTTGTCGTGGTCGCGCACCGACTGGAACGGGTCGGCGTCGTACTGCGCCTGGTTCAGCCCGCCGGGCATGTCGGCCTTGGCGTCGTAGTAATGGAAGTTCAGGCTGAAATCGTCGACATCGGTCGGTGCCCAGTGGGTCTTGAGGATCACGTCGTCGATGTCATTGCCGTTGTTGCTCTCACGGTAACCGTTGCCGTTCACCCCGGAATACAACAGCGCCACGCCCATGCCGTTGTCGGCGGTGCCGCCGACAAATGCCGTGTCGATGTGCTTCCAGCCACCGTGCTGGGAGGTTTCCAGCGTACTGCCGATTTCTGCGGAGGCTTTTTCCGGAATTGCCCGGGTCACGAAGTTGATCACGCCGCCGACGTTCTGTGGTCCATAGCGCACCGAGCCAGCACCGCGTACCACGTCGATGCTGTCGAGGTTGCCGGAGGAAATCGGTGCCATGGACAGTTGAGGTTGGCCATAAGGGGCGAAAGCGGCGGGCACGCCATCGATCAACACCGTGGAGCGTGGCGACAGGCGAGAAGTCAGGCCGCGCACGCCGACGTTGAGGGAAATATCGCTGCCGCCAGTGCCGTTGGCGTCCTGCACCTGCACGCCCGGAACGCGCTTCAACACATCGCCGACGTTCATCGCGCCTTGCTCGATCATGGCCTCGCGACGAATCACGGTGCGCGCACCTGGGTGGTTCTGCACCACCGCAGCATCGGCATCGCCGAGCCAGTCACCGACCACCTTGATTTCGGTCGCACCGAGTTCCAACGGACCATTGATCGCCGCAGTCGGAGCCGGCATCAAGGTCACCGAGCCGTCATCGATCTGGTACTGCAGGCCGCTGCCTTGCAGCAACTGGCGCAGCGCGTCTTCCGGGGAAAGGTTGCCATCCACCGCCGGGGCCTGTTTGCCAGCGACCAGTTCAGGGCTGAAGAACACCTGCAGCGAGGTTTGCTGGCCCAATTGACTCAGGGCCTGACCCAGGGGTTGCGCCGGGATGCGGATCGCCTCGCCCGCATGGGCCTGGGGCAGCGCGATGTTGACCGACAGCGCGAGGGCCAGTGGCAACCATGGGAGTTTGTTGTTTTTAGCGGTGGATTTTTTCACGTCGAACGTAGTCCTGTGAATCGCAAGAGTGTGCGCTTGTTAATGCAAACCAGTTGCAGTTGAACAGGAAGACGATGAACTCGAAAAAAACCTGAATTTTATTTTGAAATTATTTCCTGGCTGCCGTCGCCAAGGGTACGAATGGCCACCGGCAGGATGTTCGGCAAGGCCTTGAGCAGCGCGTCGGTGTTGTCGGATTTGAACACGCTGGTCAGGCGCAGGTTGCCCACCGCCGGGCTACCGACTTTCAGTGGCTTGTCCCGATATCGCGAAACCTGCTCGGCGACGTCGGCCAGGCTGGCGTCGTTGAACACCAGTTTGCCGTTGCGCCAGGCCGTCAGCTCTGCCGGGTTGACGGCATAGGCAGGTGCGACCTTGCCCTTCGCGTCGACTTGAGTACCCAGGCCCGCTGTCAGGCTGATGAAATCGTTATCGGCGGCCGCACGCCCCTGAACCTTGACGCTGCCCTGCTCCACCACGACCCGGGTTTCATTGCTGCCTCGACGCACATCGAAGCGGGTGCCGGTGACCGTGACCTTGCCACTCCCCGTCTCGACTACGAATGGCCGGCTGCTGTCGTGCTCGACGCTGAACATGGCCTCGCCCTCGGTCAACTCGATACCGCGACGATCCTTTTCAAAGCGCACCTGAATCCGGCTGCGGCTGTCCAGGTCGACCAACGAACCGTCCGGCAACGCCACCTGGCGGCGTTCGCCCGTGGCCGTGGAAAACTCTGCGGTGTAAGGAGCCGGGCGATTCAAGGTGCTGAACAAGCCAAGGCCGAGGGCCATCGCAACCACACTGGCGGCCACCGCGTAGCGCAGTACCGGGCGACGTTGGTGGCGTGCCGGCGGCGTTTCACACATGGCTCGCAAGCGTGCAGCCGGCACCAGGTCGGCGGCGCTCCACAGGCTTTGCAGCACTTCGAATTCATGGCGATGTTGGGGGTGTTCGTCCAGCCAGGCCTGGAACTGGCGGCGCAATTCAACGTCGCTGACCGGCTCCCGCAAACGCACAAACCACTGCGCCGCTTCGTCGCGAACCACTGTTTGCCCGCACGCACAATCACGAGTATCCATCATGGAAGTTCCTGTTTGGCTGGGGAGGAGATGGCGTGGGCCATCATGATTGCAACCCGTCCAGGCGATCGCGCAGATGCCGCAGGGTGCGGATCATATACTTTTCCACCATGTTCCTGGACAGTCCCAGGCGTTCGGCGATTTCTGCCTGGGTCAGGCCCTCGATTTTCTGCCAGACGAACACCTTGCGGCAGTTGACCGGCAGTTCGCCGAGCGCCCGTTCGATGGAGTCCGCCAGCTGGATCGCGTGCATGAAATGTTCCGGGTCATCGTTTGACGACACACCAAGATCAATCGCCTCGGACTCCATGGCGCCCCGCCGGTCCTCACGCCGATAACCATCCACCGCAATGTTGCGCGCGGTCTGGTGCAGATAGGCCCGAGGTTGCTGCACCGCCGCCGAATCCGCCTCGAGCACGCGCACAAAGGTATCGTGGGCCAGGTCCTCGGCCTGCTGACGGTTTCTCAGGCGGCGGGTCCAGGTGCCAACCAACTCTTCGTAATGCTCGAAAAAGCCGTGTCTGCGGGGCAACTTGAGGGTCATTGCGGTGTGCTGTGGAGACGGGGCGCGAATAGTAATGCGTCCTATTAACCCGAAGCAACGCCTTCCGTCACAATGGCAAAAGTGCTCCGTGCGCTTGCCAATCTGCCTTCCGTCAGGAAAGCTCGATAACGGCACACAGCCAAAGGATTCTGGCAGGAATCCCAATGCAGCCTTCAATGGGCTGTAGCAAAGTGCAGGCGTGCCTGTCACCGGCTTTCCCAGGAACTCACCCATGTTCAGCTCCAAAGCGTCCTTAAAACAAAAACCGCTCACCCGACTCGCTCTGGCCATCACCCTCGCCCTGCCATTCTGGGCGAACACTGCCCAGGCCCACGGCGGCCACGCCGAGATGGTGCCACTGCAAGCGGGCCTTGAAGCGTTTGGCGCCACGGTCAAATGGGATGACTACGCCAATCTGTTCACCATTGCCAAGGACGGGGTCTACCTGCAGGTCAAGCCGAACAGCAAGGTGGCGATGCTCAACGGCAAGCCCATGGAGCTGACGGTGCCGGTGGTGTTCAAGGAGCATACGGCGTTCATGTCCAAGGACTTCATCAACCAGGTGTTCCAGTCCGGCCTGGACAAGACCTTTGTCGTCGAGACCCGCCCGAACCCGCTCAACCCTTTGAGCGCGGACGAGATCAACGCCGCAGTGGCCATCATCAAGAAATCGGAGCACTACCAGCCCGGTTTTCGCTTCACCGAAATCTCGGTCAAGGCGCCGCCCAAGGATCAGGTGTGGAACTTCGTCTTTACCGGGCAAAACGTCGCCCAGTCGCGCCAGGCCAATATCGTGGTGCTGGACGGCAAGCATGTGATCGAAGCGCTGGTCGATCTCGACAGCAAGGCCCTGACTTCATGGCAACCGGTCGAAGGCGCCCACGGCATGGTGCTGCTGGATGACTTCGCCACCGTGCAGGCCGCCGTGGAGAACAGCCCGGAATACGCCCAGGCCCTGGCCAAGCGCGGCATCAACGACGTGAAAAAGGTCGTGGCCACCCCGCTGACGGTTGGCTATTTCGACGGTAAGGATGGCCTGGCCCAGGACAAGCGCCTGCTGAAAATCGTCAGTTACCTCAACACCGACGACGGCAACTATTGGGCGCATCCGATCGAAGGCCTGGTAGCCACGGTCGACCTGGAACAGAGAAAACTGATCAAGATCGAAGACGAGGCGATCATCCCGGTGCCGATGAAACCGACCCCCTACGACGGGCGCGGGCGCCAGGCTGTGCAGGTCAAGCCGCTGCAGATCATCGAGCCCGAGGGCAAGAACTACACCATCAGCGGCAACAGCATTCACTGGCAGAACTGGGACTTGCACGTTCGGCTCGACTCGCGGGTCGGTCCGATCCTGTCCACCGTCACCTTTGATGACAAGGGCAAGAAACGCAAGATCATGTACGAAGGCTCGCTGGGCGGCATGATCGTGCCTTATGGCGACCCGGATGTTGGCTGGTACTTCAAGGCCTACCTCGACTCGGGCGACTACGGCATGGGCACCCTGACCTCGCCGATCGCCCGGGGTAAGGACGCCCCGGAAAACGCCGTGCTGCTGGACGCCACCATCGCCGACTACACCGGCGCACCGACAGCGATTCCCCGCGCCATCGCGGTGTTCGAGCGCTATGCCGGCCCCGAATACAAACACCAGGAAATGGGCCAGCCCAACCTCAGCACCGAGCGACGGGAACTGGTGGTGCGCTGGATCAGCACGGTCGGCAACTACGACTACATCTTCGACTGGGTCTTCCAGCAGAACGGAACCATCGGCATCGACGCCGGCGCCACCGGCATCGAGGCGGTCAAGGGCGTGAAGTCCAAAACCATGCACGACGCCACCGCCGAGGAAGACACCCGTTACGGCACTCTGCTGGACCACAATATCGTCGGCACCACGCACCAGCACATCTACAACTTCCGCCTGGACCTGGACGTGGATGGTGAAAGCAACTCACTGGTGGAGGTGAACCCGGTGATTGCCCCGAACGATCGTGGCGGGCCGCGCACCAGTACCATGCAGACCGAAACCCGCGTGGTCAGCAGCGAGCAACAGGCGGTGCAGAAATTCGACCCTTCGACCGTGCGCCTGCTGACCAACTACAGCAAGGAAAACAAGGTCGGCAACCCGGTTTCCTACCAGTTGATCCCGTATGCCGGCGGTACGCACCCGGTGGCCAAGGGCGCCAACTTCGGCAACGACGAATGGCTGTACCACCGCCTGAGTTTCATGGACAAGCAACTGTGGGTGACGCAATACAACCCTGAAGAAAAGTACCCGGAGGGCAAGTACCCGAACCGCTCGGATAAAGACTCGGGCCTGGGGCAGTTCACCGGGGATAACCAGTCCATCGAGAACACCGACGACGTGGTCTGGCTGACCACCGGCACCACCCACATTGCCCGCGCCGAAGAGTGGCCCATCATGCCGACCGAGTGGGTGCATGTGCTGCTCAAACCGTGGAACTTCTTCGATGAAACGCCGACGTTGAACCTCAATTCACCGAAATAACCAATGGCAAACACCATCCCACTGTAGGAGCGAGCATGCTCGCGATGGACGTTAACGATAACGCGGGGAGCCTGATTCCCCGCGGTGCTCTTGAGTCCATCGCGAGCATGCTCGCTCCTACAGGGAGTTCGGGGTTCAGGTGAGACCGTCATTGGGGTATTCGAGGTCCCGGTGAGACAATCATTGGGGTATTCGGTGTTCAAACGATTCAAGCATACCGCTTGCGATACTCCCCCGGCGCAATGCCGAAGCGCGACTTGAATGCCGTGGAAAAGTAGCTCGAATCGGAAAACCCCCACGAATAACCCAGCACCGACAACTTCTGTTCCTTGCCCGAGCAACGCAGGGATTCGGCGCACAGGTCCAGGCGGCGGTTCTTGATGTAGCGCGCCACCACCAGGCCCTTCTTGGCGAACATCCGGTACAGGCCACGGGTGGACATGCCGACTTCCCGCGCCAGCCACTCCGGGCACAATTCCTCGGACCGAATGTTTTCGTCAATGCAGCTCAGGGTCTTGCGAAAGATACGCTCATGGGCATCCTCGCCATCGTCGGCCTGGCAGATCGCCGGCCGCAGCAGGCTGACAATCGCCTCCAGGGTCGCTTCGCTTTCTTGTCGGGTCAGGTTCTGCTGGCGGGTGGCATCGAGAATCAACCGGTGCGACAACATGGCGATGGGCGAACTCGCGGCGATGCGATGACCGCACTTGACCTGGTTGAAACGCAGGGTTTGCTCGACCAGTTGATACGGCAGGATCAGCGACAACTGCCTGGAGTTTTCGCTGTAGGTGAAGTCGCTTGGCCGCGACGCATCGATCAGCGTGATGTCGCCGGGCGCCAGCAACACCCTGCTGTCGCCCTGGGCCATTCCCGCGGTGCCATCGAGCTGGAAGACCGCGAAGTACTTGCCGCCCTCGCCCACCGCGACTTCCCGGGGCGTGCGGAACAGCCGGGCCTGGCACACGTCGACGAAACTGAGCTTCAGGGCGTCGCTCTGGTGTTCGCGGATACGCCCGGCGAATTCGCAGCCCAGGGGCTGTGCGTCGAAGGCGCCACAGATCTGGTTGATCTGATGGATCCACTGATCGAACCCGTCATGGCGCTGTGCAGTAGTTGAAATCATGTCTGGCCTCACGCAGGCTTGTTTTTATTGTCTACGTCAATCCACACGACATCGGGATGCTCCGCGTCTCCTGAACCGCACCACTCCCTGAACAATGACGTGCTATTTGAGTCCGCCAAACCGCCGATAGAAGCTTTCACCGACCTCCGGTAACGGGCCGTCGGCTGTTTCCAGGGCGCTGTTGAGCCATTCCTCGGCCTTGGCATAAATCAAACGGTAAATATTGCGGCACAACTGGCGGGCGGCACGACCTTCCCAATCGCCGGGTAACAACTCGTCCGGCAATTGCGGGTCACGCAGCAGCAGCTTGCGGTACTCGTGAATCAGCAGGATCCGCGCCAGGAAACAATCGGCCGGCTGCAGGTTCTCCTGCTCGCGCAGCGCTTGCCACAGCGGCCGGAACAACTGGATGAACTCGCTGTAATGGGTCGCCAGTTCCTCGATGTTCCAGCTTTCACGCACTTGCAGGCGCAGGGCCTTGGAAGCCAGCACGTCCTGGGCAGTGGTTTCGAAGACGATGGTGTCTTCCTGGACACCCAGGTCGAGCAGGGTCGCATTGACGTCGGTGCGCTCAATGCGCGGGCAGGCGAGCACCCCCGGCGATATCGCACCGAAACCTTGCCATTCGAGTTCTTCGCGCACTTGCTTGCGCTTTTCCTGGGTCAACTGCGACAGCATCACCAGGCACCAGGAGCCGTCCCAGGCTGGCATGGAGGTGTTGTAGACCCGCTTGAACGCCTTGTCGAAACGTCGGCGGCCGGTGCCGGTCAGACTGTAGTAACTGCGTCGGCCGACTTTTTCGGCGGTCAGCCAGCCTTCCTTGGTCAGGCGGAAAATCGAGGTGCGGATCAGCCGTTCATTGATGCCGATAGGTTCGAGCAACTGGATCAGGCTGCCCAGCCATACCGTACCGCCGTGGGGCTCGATGGCGTCCCCGTACAGGGTGATAATCAGCGAACTGGCGCGGATCGGCGTCTGTTCCTGGAAGCGGGTGATCAGATTGTTCAAGGGTATCAGGGACGACATAGGCGTACCGAGCGGAAAAAGAAAAGGAATATACCGAAAATCCTCTTGTGGGAGCGGGCTTGCTCGCGAAGGCGGTGAGTCAGTTTATAAATCTGTCGTCTGACACTGCGCTTTCGCGAGCAAGCCCTCTCCCACTGGGACTGTATTCACACGCGATTACCTTTGGGTCGCAGGGCGCTATCGCTGATGCGTGGGCGATCGGGCTCCGGCTCGGTCAGCGGCTCGCAAACCTGCATCTGTTCCAGGCAACGCTGGGCCAGTTGCTGATACTCCCGGGTACCCGCCAGTTTCCACGCCACTTCCTGATCGCTGAGGCTGCGCTTGACGATGGCCGGCGCGCCCATCACCAGCGACTGCTCCGGGCATTCGAATCCCGCTTTGACGAACGCCGCCGCCGAGACGAATGACCGCGGGCCGATCCGTGCGTTGTCCATCACCACGGCATTCATGCCGACCAGTGCGTCGGCACCGATCCGGCAGCCGTGCAGCACTGCGCCATGCCCTATATGACCATTGCGTTCGACCACGGTGTCGCTATCGGGAAAGCCGTGCATCACGCAGGTGTCCTGCAGGTTGGCGCCCTCCTCCAGCACGATTCGTCCGAAGTCCCCACGCAGGCTCGCCAGGGGGCCGACATAACAATGCGGACCGACGATCACATCACCGATCAATACAGCCGACGGATGCACGTAAGCGCTCGGGTCAACCACCGGGGTCAGGCCATCAAGGCTGTAGCAAGTCATGGGAGCTTCCTTCGCAAAGCGATGCGGATAATGACTTGTTTTGTATCACATCACTTTTGACATCACAAAGACAAAAAACCGTATCACTTGGAAAAGCCCTTTCCGACGACCTGCATTACGCCTGGCAAATCCTCATAAAACCCAATAAAAACGGGGATTAGATCGAAATTAAATGGATTTCAATACAATCACCTCGCATCAAATAAACCACCATTAAGACACGTTAAACCTATTTTGATATTGCTTTTGCGTATCACGTTGTAGCTATACTTGGGCATAACCGGCCCCTGCGGCCGATCCAATAACGAGCCGGCGCCACGCCGAGCCTGCACCACGAGGGCATCCGCCATGCCTCAAACCCTTGCTGTCGAGCTGATCGAGCCCGGCGTTCGCCTGATTACCCTGCAGCGTCCGCAAGCCCTGAATGCCCTGACCACCGAGTTGCTGGGTGAGCTGGCCGACGAACTGAACGCCGCGCAAGCTGACCCCGCGACCCGCGCCGTGGTCGTCACCGGCAGCCGCAAGGCGTTCGCCGCCGGTGCCGACCTCAAGGAAATGGCCGAATGCAATCTGGTCGGTGTCCTCAACGACCCGCGCCAGGCCTCGTGGCAAAGCATCACCCGCTTCAGCAAACCACTGATCGCCGCCGTCAACGGCTTCGCCCTCGGCGGTGGCTGCGAACTGGCCATGCACGCCGACATCATCATTGCCGGTGAAGACGCCCGCTTCGGCCAGCCGGAAATCAACCTCGGGATCATGCCCGGCGCCGGGGGCACACAGCGCCTGCTACGCGCTGTCGGCAAGTCCATGGCGATGCAAATGGTCCTGACCGGCGACGCAATCGACGCCCGCCAGGCCCAGCGCGCCGGCCTGGTCAGTGAAGTGACGCAACCGGAATTGACCGTCGAACGTGCCGTGCAGGTCGCCCGCAGCATTGCCGCCAAGGCTCCGCTGGCAGTGCGCCTGGCCAAGGAAGCGCTGCTCAAGGCCATGGACACCGACCTCGCCAGCGGCCTGCGTTTCGAGCGCCACGCCTTCACCTTGCTGGCGGGCACCCGCGACCGCGACGAAGGCATCCGCGCGTTCCAGGAAAAACGCCGACCGAACTTCACCGGCGAATAAACCGGTTATCAGCCACCGAATTCGAATGACCGCCAAGAGAGCGCCCAGACCATGAACTTCGAACACATCCTGTTTTCCATCGAGGCCGGCGTCGCCCTGCTCAGCCTCAACCGCCCGGACCAGCTCAACAGTTTCAACACGCAAATGCATGGTGAAGTGAAGGAGGCGCTGAAACAGGTGCGGCAGAACCCGGACGTGCGCGTCTTGTTGCTGACCGGTGAAGGCCGAGGCTTCTGCGCCGGGCAAGACCTGAGCGATCGCAACGTCGCACCGGGCAGCGCCGTGCCGGATCTGGGTGAGTCGATCGAGAAGTTCTACAACCCGATGATCCGCCAGTTGCGCGACCTGCCGCTGCCGGTGATCTGCGCGGTCAATGGCGTGGCGGCCGGGGCTGGGGCCAACATCCCATTGGCCTGCGACCTGGTGCTGGCGGCGCGCTCGGCCAGTTTCATTCAGGCCTTCTGCAAAATCGGCCTGATTCCTGATTCCGGTGGCACCTGGACCCTGCCACGCCTGGTCGGCATGGCGCGGGCCAAGGCGCTGGCGCTGTTGGGTAACCGCCTGACCGCCGAGCAGGCCGAGCAATGGGGCCTGATCTACCGCTGCGTGGAAGACGCCGAACTGCGCGACGAAGCCTTGAAGCTGGCGCGCCACCTGGCCACTCAGCCGACCTACGGCCTGGCACTGATCAAACGCAGCCTGAACGCCAGCATGAGCAACAGCTTCGACGAACAGCTGGAGCTGGAACGCGATCTGCAACGCCTGGCCGGGCGCAGTGAGGATTATCGCGAAGGCGTCGGCGCCTTCATGGAAAAACGCAGCCCAAGCTTCAAGGGGCGCTAAGCCATGAGCGCACTGAACACTACCGCACGTATCGCCGTGATCGGCGCCGGGGCCATGGGTGCCGGCATCGCTCAGGTCGCGGCACAGGCCGGGCACCCGGTGCTGCTGCTGGACAACCGTCCCGGCGCCGCGGCACAAGCCATCGAAGGCATCAACCGGCAATTGGGCAAGCGGGTCGACAGCGGCAAGCTGTCCGCCGAGTCGCGCAGCGCAACCATTGGTCGCCTGGTGGCTGTGGAAGCCATCGAAGCCCTGGCCGATTGCGATTTGATCATCGAAGCCATCGTCGAGAACCTTGAGGTCAAGCGCGCGCTGTTCCGCCAGCTCGAAGGCATCTGCGGCGAACACTGCATTCTGGCCAGCAACACTTCGTCGCTGTCGATCACCAGCATTGCTGCACAGCTGAGCCATCCGCAGCGCCTGCTCGGCCTGCACTTCTTCAACCCGGCGCCGGTGATGGCGCTGGTGGAAATCGTTTCCGGGCTGGCCAGCGATCCAGTCCTGGCCGAATGCCTGTACGACACCGCCAGGGCCTGGGGCAAAAAACCGGTGCATACCCGCTCTACTCCGGGCTTCATCGTCAACCGCGTGGCCCGGCCGTTTTATGCCGAAAGCCTGCGCCTGCTGCAGGAAGGCGCTGCCGATTGCCCTACCCTGGATGCACTGATGCGCGACGCCGGCGGATTTGCCATGGGTGCGTTCGAGCTGACCGACCTGATCGGCCACGACGTCAACTACGCGGTGACCTGCTCGGTGTTCAGTGCCTACTACAACGACACGCGCTTCCTGCCTTCGCTGATCCAGAAAGAACTGGTGGACGGCGGGCGCCTGGGTCGCAAGAGCGGGCAGGGTTTCTATTCTTACGCCGAAGGTGTCGAGCGCGCGTTACCTGCGCAGGTCGCCAGCACCGCGACCGTGGATGTGTGCATCGTCGAAGGTGATCTGGGCATTGCCCGGGGTCTGCTTGCGCGCCTTCGCGAGCAGGGCATCGAAGTCATCCAGCGCGATGGCCGGGGCCTGCTGCGCGTCGGCGACGCCGTACTGGCTTTGAGCGATGGACGCATGGCTTGCCAGCGCGCCAGGGAAGATGGGCTGCGCAATCTGATTCTGCTGGACCTGGCACTGGATTACGGCCAGGCCAAACGCATCGCCATCAGTTGCGCGGAGGGCATCGACCCACAAGCTCTGGAACAAGGAATCGCGCTACTGCACCAGGCCGGCTTCAAAGTCAGCCAACTCAGCGACAGCCCCGCCCTCGCGGTGCTGCGTACCGTGGCCATGCTCGCCAACGAAGCCGCCGATGCCCTGCTGCAAGGCGTGGCTTCGGCCGCCGACATCGATCTGGCCATGCGCGCCGGGGTCAATTACCCGCAAGGCCCGCTGGCCTGGGCGGATGCGATCGGGCTGCGGCACATCCTCAGCGTACTGGAAAACCTGCAAGCCGTTTACGGCGAAGAACGCTATCGCCCTTCGCTGCTGTTGCGTCGTCGGGTCGCTGAAGGGAGAACATTCCATGACTAACCATGAAGCGATGAACCTGGCCAGCACCTGCGCCCAGGCCTTGTTCCAGCGCGACACCGCCAGCCAGGCCATGGGCATGCGCCTGCTGTCCGCAGGTCCCGGTTGCGCCCGGGTGGGCATGACCGTACGCGCCGACATGCTCCAGGGCCATGGCACCTGCCACGGCGGCTACCTGTTCGCCCTCGCCGACTCGGCGTTCGCGTTCGCTTGCAACAGCTACAACGAAGCCACCGTGGCCATCGGCTGCAGCATCGACTACATCGCCCCGGCACGACTGGGCGATACGTTGAACGCCGACTGCATCGAGCAAAGCCGTTCCGGGCGCACCGGCAACTATGACGTACGCATTGAAAACCAGCAGGGTCAGTTGATCGCCCTGTTCCACGGCAAATCCTACAAAGTGCGCGGCCCCGTGCTGGCGCAGGAGACCCCTGATGAATGACGCCCTGATCATCGACGCGGTACGCACCCCGATCGGCCGCTATGCCGGAGTCCTGAGCGGCGTGCGCGCCGACGACCTCGGCGCGGTGCCCCTGCGCGAACTGCTGCGCCGCCACCCGCAAGTCGACTGGAACACGGTCGACGACGTGATCTACGGCTGCGCCAACCAGGCCGGTGAAGACAACCGCAACGTCGCACGCATGTCGGCGCTGCTGGCTGGCCTGCCGGTCAGCGTGCCCGGCACCACCCTCAATCGCCTGTGCGGTTCCGGGCTGGATGCGGTCGGCAGCGCAGCCCGGGCTATTCGCAGTGGCGAAGTCGGCCTGATGCTGGTCGGCGGCGTCGAATCGATGTCCCGCGCACCGCTGGTGATGGGCAAGGCCGAGCAGGCATTTTCCCGCCAGGCCGAGATCTTCGATACCACCATCGGCTGGCGCTTCGTCAATCCACTGATGAAAAAGGCCTACGGCATCGACTCCATGCCGGAAACCGCGGAAAACGTCGCCGCACAGTTCAACATCTCCCGGGCCGATCAGGACGCTTTCGCCCTGCGCAGCCAGCAACGCGCCGCTGCGGCCCAGGCCAACGGGCGCTTGGCCAAGGAGATCGTTGCAGTAGAAATCCCCCAGCGCAAAGGCCCGGCCAAAGTGGTCGAGCACGATGAGCACCCGCGCGGCGATACCACCCTGGAACAGCTTGCCAAACTCGGCACACCGTTCCGCGAAGGCGGCAGCATCACCGCCGGCAACGCCTCCGGAGTCAACGACGGTGCCTGCGCCCTGTTGCTGGCCAGCCCGGAAGTCGCCAAGCGTCACGGCCTGACCGCACGCGGTCGGGTGGTGGCGATGGCCACCGCGGGCGTCGAACCGCGAATCATGGGCATCGGCCCGGTACCGGCAACGCGCAAGGTGCTGGAAGTGGCCAACCTGAGCCTGGCGGACATGGACGTCATCGAGCTCAACGAAGCTTTTGCCGCACAAGGCCTGGCGGTATTGCGCGAACTGGGCCTGAGCGACACCGATCCACGGGTCAACCCCAACGGCGGCGCCATTGCCCTCGGTCATCCGCTGGGCATGAGTGGCGCGCGCCTGGTCACCACCGCCCTGCATGAGCTTGAGGAACGCAACGGTCGCTACGCCCTGTGCACCATGTGCATCGGCGTCGGCCAAGGCATCGCGCTGATCATCGAGCGCTTGTCCGACTAAAGAACCGCGATTCCCGGGGAGCCGAGAGGTATCCTTGGGGCATGCACTCAAAGCCCCAGTGCAAAGGGCTGGAACACAAAAATAATTCGAGTGAAGTTATGAACATGCCAATAGCCCGATCCACGCTTGATCCTGTGCTGGACCCGCTGGAAACCGCCAGCATCGACGAGTTGCGCCAGCATCAGCTGGAGCGCCTGCGCTGGAGCCTGAACCACGCCTACAACAACGTGCCGCTGTACCGTCAGCGCTTCGATGCCCTGGGCGTGCACCCGGACGACATCAAGTCCCTGGATGACCTGGCGAAGTTCCCCTTCACCACCAAGTCCGACCTGCGTGACAACTACCCCTACGGCATGTTTGCCGTGCCGATGCACGACATCGTGCGCCTGCATGCGTCCAGTGGCACCACCGGCAAACCGACCGTGGTCGGCTACACCCAGAACGACATAGACACCTGGGCCAACGTGGTCGCACGCTCGATCCGCGCAGCCGGTGGCCGGCGTGGCGACAAGGTACACATCTCCTATGGCTACGGCCTGTTCACCGGCGGGCTCGGCGCGCATTACGGTGCCGAACGCCTGGGCTGCACGGTGATTCCGATGTCCGGCGGCCAGACCGAGAAACAAGTGCAACTGATCAAGG
The DNA here is from genome assembly GCF_019218965.1 of Pseudomonas sp. PDM31. Classification (NCBI taxonomy): domain Bacteria; kingdom Pseudomonadati; phylum Pseudomonadota; class Gammaproteobacteria; order Pseudomonadales; family Pseudomonadaceae; genus Pseudomonas; species Pseudomonas sp. PDM31. Next base: position 422,636 of record NZ_JAHUWS010000005.1, read on the forward strand.
ATTTCCAGCCGGACATCATCATGGTCACGCCGTCCTACATGCTCAACATCGCCGATGAAATCGAGCGCCAGGGCATCGACCCGCACAAACTCGCCCTGCGCCTGGGCATCTTCGGCGCCGAGCCATGGACCGCCGAACTGCGCAGCGCCATTGAAGCGCGCATGGGCATCACGGCCCTGGACATCTACGGTCTTTCGGAAATCATGGGCCCGGGCGTGGCCATGGAATGTGCCGAAACCAAGGATGGCCCGACTATCTGGGAAGACCATTTCTACCCGGAAATCATCGACCCGGTCACTGGCGAAGTGCTGCCGGACGGTCAGATGGGTGAGCTGGTGTTCACCTCCCTGAGCAAAGAAGCCCTGCCGATGATCCGCTACCGCACCCGGGACCTGACGCGCCTGCTGCCGGGCACCGCACGACCGATGCGGCGCATCGACAAGATCACCGGGCGCAGCGATGACATGCTGATCATTCGTGGGGTCAACGTATTCCCGACCCAGATCGAGGAGCAGGTACTGAAAGTCAAACAACTTTCCGAGTGCTACGAAATTCATCTGTATCGCAATGGCAACCTGGACAGCGTCGACGTGCATGTCGAGCTTCGGGCTGAACATCAGCACATGAGCGATGAACAGCAGAAGGCGGTTTGTGGCGAGTTGAGCAAGCACATCAAGACGTATATCGGGATCAGTTCGCGGATCGTTTTGCAGCCGTTCCACGCGATCAAGCGGTCGGAGGGCAAGGCTTGCCACGTGGTGGATAAGCGTCCCAAGGCGTGATGGTTTAAAGAATGACTGCTGCACCCCTTATGGCCCTGCTTTTGCGGGGCTTTTTTTGCGCGAGTGGAAAGTTCAAGTTATGCGTAGCGGCTGAGATCCAACCCCCTCACCCCAGCCCTCTCCCCCAAGGGGGCGAGGGGAAAGGGAGCAGATCTTTGTAGATTTCAAAACCTGAGTTCGACTCGAAATTTTCCGGTCGATGCACCTCGAAAGAACCCACCGTCGGCTCCCCCCTCTCCAAACCTGAGTCCAACCCGTTTTTCAGGCCGATGCACCTCGAAAGAACCCACCGTCGGCTCCCCCCTCTCCAAACCTGAGTCCAACCCGTTTTTTCAGGTCGATGCACCTCGAAAGAACCCACCGTCGGCTCCCTCTCCCTCCGGGAGAGGGCTGGGGTGAGGGTGGCTTTTTGGATCTTGGCAAAGACCGTCCATCCCAAAGCGATACAAAAACATATGCGACACGATATTTACTGTTTGATATTAAATTCTGTATCGCTTATAAAGTTCTCCATGCCTTCAACAGATTCACGGCGGGAGACACCCGAATGTACGCACAGCTTGTAGAAACCGGCGTAAAGCGCATCAAGGACCTGTCGGAGATGTCCGAACAGGAACGCGCCTTCCAGGAAAAAATCGATTCAGAAATCAAGATCGAAGCAAAAAACTGGATGCCCGATGCCTATCGCCAGACCCTCATCCGGCAGATCTCGCAGCACGCTCACTCGGAAATCGTCGGCATGCTGCCGGAAGGCAACTGGGTCACCCGCGCGCCAAGCCTCAAGCGCAAACTGCAACTGATGGCCAAGATCCAGGACGAAGCCGGCCACGGTCTCTACCTGTACAGCGCCATGGAAACCCTCGGCGCCGATCGCGATGAAGAGATCGACAAGCTGCACAGCGGCAAGGCCAAGTACTCGAGCATTTTCAATTACCCGACGCTGAACTGGGCCGACATGGGCGCAGTAGGCTGGCTGGTCGATGGGGCGGCGATCGTCAACCAGGTGGTGCTGCAGCGCACCTCCTACGGCCCGTACTCGCGGGCGATGATCCGCATCTGCAAGGAAGAGAGCTTCCACCAGCGCCAGGGCTACGAAATCCTGCTGACCATGATGCGCCACGGTACTCAGGCGCAAAAAGACATGGTCCAGGACGCGATCAATCGCCTCTGGTGGCCGTCGCTGATGATGTTTGGCCCAAGCGACGAACACTCGCCGAACAGTGCGCAATCGATGGCCTGGAAAATCAAGCGCCAGAGCAACGACGAACTGCGCCAGCGCTTCATCGACCAGACCATCCCGCAGCTTGAGCTTTTGGGCTGCACCTGCCCCGACCCGGACTTGAAGTGGAACGCCGAACGTGGCCACTACGACTTCGGCGAAATCCAGTGGAGCGAATTCTACGAAGTGCTCAAGGGCAACGGCCCGTGCAATCAGGAGCGCGTCGACACCCGCCGCAAGGCGATTGAAGACGGTGCCTGGGTTCGTGAAGCCGCCGTCGCCCACGCCCGCAAAAAACAAAACAAGAACGCCGCCTGATTCGGCCACCTGATCTGGAGACACCGCCATGTCCGAATGGACCCTCTTCGAAGTCTTCGTGCGCAGCAAGCACGGCCTCAACCACAAGCACGTCGGCAGCGTACATGCCGCCGACACCACCATGGCCATCGAGAATGCGCGCGAGCTCTACACCCGTCGCAGCGAAGGCGTGAGCCTGTGGGTGGTGCCTTCGGCCCTGATCACCGCCTCCTCCCCCGATGAAAAAGACCCGCTGTTCGACCCATCGGACGACAAGGTTTACCGCCACGCCAGCTTCTACGAGCTGCCGGCCGAAGTCGGGCACATGTGAGGTCGACCATGAACAACAAGACCGATCTGATCGAATACCTGCTGCGCCTCGGCGACAGCGCCCTGATCCAGGGCCAGCGCCTGTGCCAATGGTGCGGCAAGGCACCGGCCCTGGAAGAAGAGCTGGCGCTGATGAACGTCGGCCTCGACCTGGTGGGTCAGGCACGCAACTGGCTGGACTACGCAGCCGAACTGCTGGATGACGGCCGCGACGCCGATCACCTGGCGTTTCGCCGTGACGAGCGCGCCTATCGCAACCTGCTGCTGGTGGAGCAACCCAACGGCGACTTCGCGGTGACCATGCTCAAGCAGTTTCTCTATGACGCCTGGCATCTGCCGGTGCTGCAGGGCCTGAGCCAGTCCAGCGACGAACGCATTGCCGGGATCGCCGCCAAAGCCGTTAAGGAAGTGACCTATCACCTGCGTCGTTCCGGCGAATGGATCGAGCGCATGGGTGACGGCACCGAGGAAAGCCACCAGCGCATGCTCGCGGCGATCCCCGAAGTCTGGCGCTTCACCGTCGAGCTGATCGCCGCCGACGACAGCGAACAACGCCTATGCGACGCCGGTATGACCCCGGACATCTCCAGCGTCGCCGCCCAGTGGCAAGCCAGGGTCAACGGGATTTTCACCAGCGCCACCCTGCCCGTGCCCGCTGCGCCAAGCTATTTCTACCTGAATGCACGCAAGGGCCTGCACACCGAACACCTGGGCATCCTGCTGGCGGAAATGCAGTTCCTGCCCCGAGCGTACCCCGATGCAACCTGGTGATCTGATCGCCAGCGACCTCGGCGCCCGGCCGGCTCAACCGACCGACCTGGCTGCCGCGTGGGCGATCCTGTCCGAGGTCATGGACCCGGAAGTGCCAGTGGTCAGCGTCGTTGACCTGGGCATCGTTCGCGATCTCGACTGGCAGGCCGGTCACCTTCACGTGGTGGTCACGCCGACCTACTCCGGCTGCCCGGCCACCGAGGTGATCGAGAGCGACATCCGCCAAGCCCTGGAACTCGCCGGATTCAAGGCGCCGCAACTCGAGCGCAAATTGACCCCGGCCTGGACCACCGACTGGATCAGCGACATCGGCCGCGAACGCCTGCGCGCTTACGGCATCGCGCCACCCGAAGGCAGTACCAGCAAGCGCAGCCTGCTCGGCGAGAGCCCGGTGGTCGTCTGCCCGCAATGCGGCAGCGCCCACACCGAAGTGCTCAGCGAGTTTGGTTCCACCGCGTGCAAGGCGCTGTATCGCTGCATCGAGTGCCGGGAACCGTTCGACTATTTCAAGTGCATCTGAGCGGCGATCGGCCGTCCCAGCTGGAGAACAACAATGAGTAAATTTCACAGCCTGACCATCAAGGACGTGCGTGCCGAGACCCGTGACGCGGTATCCATCGCCTTCGAGATTCCGCAGCACTTGCAGGACAGTTTCCACTTCACCCAGGGCCAGCACCTGGTGATGCGCACCCAGTTGGACGGCGAAGAAGTGCGCCGCTCCTATTCGATCTGCACCGGCGTCAACGACGGTGAACTGCGCGTTGCCATCAAGCGTGTGGCGGGCGGGCGTTTCTCTGCCTTTGCCAACGAGCAACTGCAAGCCGGGCATAGCCTGGAAGTGATGCCGCCGGCCGGGCATTTTTGCGTCGAACTCGACCCGGCGCGCCACGGCAATTACCTTGCGGTCGCGGCAGGCAGCGGCATCACGCCGATTCTGTCGATCATCAAGACCACGTTGCAAACCGAGCCCCACAGCCGCGTCACCCTGCTGTACGGCAACCGTTCCAGCTCCGGCGCGCTGTTTCGCGAACAGCTCGAAGACCTGAAAAACCGCTACCTGCAACGCCTGAACCTGATCTTCGTGTTCAGCCGCGAACAGCAGGATGTCGACCTGTACAACGGCCGGATCAACGCCGAGAAATGCGAGCAACTGTTCAGCCGCTGGCTCGACGTCAAAACGCTCGACGCCGCCTTCATCTGCGGCCCACAGGAAATGACCGAAACCGTGCGCGACAGCCTCAAGGCCAAGGGCATGCAGCCCGAGCGCATTCATTTCGAACTGTTCGCTGCCGCCGGCAGCGAGCACAAACGTGCCGCCCGTGAAGCCGCGCGACAGGTGGATGCGGCAATCAGCCAGATCACCGTGATCAGCGACGGCCGTGCCCTGGCCTTCGACCTGCCACGCAACAGCCAGAGCATCCTCGACGCCGGTAACGAGCAAGGCGCGGAACTGCCCTATTCGTGCAAGGCCGGCGTGTGCTCGACCTGCAAGTGCAAGGTCATCGAAGGCGAGGTGGAAATGGACAGCAACCACGCCCTGGAAGACTACGAAGTGGCCGCCGGTTACGTGCTGTCGTGCCAGGCGTTCCCCATCAGCGACAAGGTCGTGCTGGATTTCGACCAACTCTGATGCCCTGTTTTGTCGGATAACACAAACCCTGTGGGAGCGGGCTTGCTCGCGAAGACGGAATATCAGGCGCCATCCATGTTGAATGTGACGGCCTCTTCGCGAGCAAGCCCGCTCCCACATTGATCCGGTTCCAACCCGAAACTGTTTCACCCAAAACAAAAACAACAAAGGAGCGCGCGTCATGACACCCCAAGACATAGAACTCATCCGCCAGCACCCGGATTTCATCCAGTTGGTGCGGCGCAAACAAAAGCTGTACTGGTCCTTGAGCCTGGCCATGCTGGTGATCTATTACGGCTTCGTGCTGCTGGTGGCTTTCTCCCCTTCTACCCTGGGCCAATCCCTGAGCGGTGGCGTGACCACCGTGGGCATGCTGGTGGGCGTCGTGATCGTGGTGCTGGCCTTTGCCTTGACCGGTTTCTATGTCTATCGCGCCAACAACGTGATCGACCCGCTCAATGAAAAACTCAAGCAGGAGTGCGCCCGATGAGCCGCCTTCTCGCGTTGCTCCTGCTGCCGCTGGCGACTGTCACTGATATTGCGATGGCCGGCGACGGCGCCACTCGCCCACTGAACTGGAATGCCATCGGCATGTTCCTGGTGTTCGTGCTGTTCACCCTCGGCGTGACGCGCTGGGCGGCACTTCGCACCCGTTCCACCGCCGACTTCTACACCGCCGGCGGTGGCATGACCGGCTTCCAGAACGGCCTGGCGATTGCCGGCGACATGATTTCGGCAGCCTCGTTCCTCGGTATTTCCGCGATGATGTTCCTCAATGGCTATGACGGCTTGCTCTACGCGCTGGGCGTATTGGCCGGCTGGCCGATCATTCTGTTCTTGATTGCCGAACGCCTGCGCAACCTGGGCAAATACACCTTCGCCGATGTCGTCTCCTATCGCCTTGAGCAAACGCCGGTGCGCCTGACTTCGGCGTTCGGCACCCTGACCGTGGCCCTGATGTACCTGGTGGCGCAGATGGTCGGCGCCGGCAAGCTGATCGAGTTGCTGTTCGGCATCGACTACCTCTACGCAGTCATGTTGGTCGGCGTGTTGATGGTGTTCTACGTGACCTTCGGCGGCATGCTCGCCACCACCTGGGTGCAGATCATCAAGGCGGTGATGCTGTTGTTCGGCACCACTTTCATGGCGTTCATGGTACTCAAGCATTTCGGTTTCAGCACCGAGGCGATGTTTGCCGGCGCCACCGCCGTGCATGCCAAGGGCAACGCGATCATGGCGCCTGGCGGCTTGCTCTCCAACCCGATCGACGCGATCTCCCTGGGGCTGGGCATGATGTTCGGCACTGCCGGCCTGCCGCACATCCTGATGCGTTTCTTCACCGTCAGCGATGCCAAGGAAGCGCGTAAAAGCGTGTTCTACGCCACCGGTTTCATTGGCTACTTCTACTTGCTGCTGATCATCGTCGGCTTCGGCGCAATCGTCATGGTCGGTACCGATCCGGCGTTCCGTGACGCCAGCGGCGCAATCATCGGCGGCGGCAACATGGTCGCCGTGCACCTGGCCCACGCGGTGGGCGGCAATCTGTTCCTGGGGTTCATTTCCGCAGTCGCCTTCGCCACCATTCTGGCAGTGGTCGCCGGGCTCGCGCTGTCCGGCGCCTCGGCGGTATCCCATGACTTGTATGCCTGCGTGATGCGCAAGGGTAAGGCCAGCGAGCAACAGGAAATGCGCGTGTCGCGAATCGCCACCCTGTGCATCGGCGTGCTGGCGATCATCCTCGGCCTGCTGTTCGAGTCGCAGAACATTGCCTTCCTGTCCGGCCTGGTGCTGGCCATCGCCGCCTCGGTGAATTTCCCGGTGCTGTTCCTTTCGATGTACTGGAAAGGCCTGACCACCCGCGGCGCGGTCACCGGCAGCCTGATGGGACTGGTCTCGGCGATTGTCCTGCTGGTCCTGAGCCCTGCGGTGTGGGTCAACGTGATGCATCACGACAAGGCGATCTTCCCGTACTCCAACCCTGCGCTGTTTTCCATGAGTCTGGCGTTCTTCAGTGCCTGGCTGTTTTCCGTTACCGACACCTCCCCCCGTGCAGCCCTTGAGCGTGGCCGTTATCTGGCGCAGTTCATCCGCTCGATGACCGGCATTGGCGCCTCCGGTGCCAGCAAACACTAAATGAAGAGCGCTCAGTGGGCGGGGAAAAAATAATGAGACCCGCACGCAAAGATTTGAATACCGCCATTGATGAGAACCGATTGATCGTCGGTTACACCCTGGCGCTTTGGTAATCCTGCAAAGGCGCGGTTGCGGCCGCGCCCACATCTTTCACTACCAGGAGCAATCGTGATGTCCTCTTCACCTGCACTGCATGCCCCCACCCTGCAAAGTTTCATCGCCGGTCGCTGGATCGGCCAACAAGGCGCTCAAGTACTGCGTAGCGCCATCGACGGCCATGAAATCGCCCGTACTCATGAGGAGCGTCCGGACTTCGCCGAAGCCATCGAGCACGGCCGTCGCCAGGGCATCAGTGGCTTGATGGCTCTGGATTTCCAGCAACGCGCTCAACGTCTCAAGGCTCTGGCCCTGTACCTGAGCGAGCGCAAGGAACAGCTCTACGCGATTTCCCACCACAGTGGCGCCACCCGTGCCGACAGCTGGATCGACATCGAAGGCGGCAACAGCACGCTGTTCACCTACGCCAGCCTCGGCTCCCGTGAACTGCCGTCGGGCAACGTCGTCCATGAAGGCCCGGCCATGCAGCTGAGCAAAATGGGTACGTTCGCCGGCACCCACATCCTGGTGCCTCGCGGTGGCCTGGCGGTGCACATCAATGCGTTCAATTTCCCGATCTGGGGAATGCTGGAAAAGTTCGCCCCGAGCTTCCTCGCCGGCATGCCATGCATTGTCAAACCAGCCAGCGCCACCAGCTATCTGACCGAAGCCGTGGTACGCATGATGGACGAATCCGGCCTGCTCCCACCGGGTAGCCTGCAATTGATCATCGGCGGCACAGGTGATTTGCTCGACCGCCTGCAAGGCCAGGACGTGGTGACCTTCACCGGTTCCGCCGACACTGCGGCCAAGCTGCGGGTCAACCCGAACCTGATTCGCAACTCGGTGCCGTTCAATGCCGAAGCCGACTCGCTGAACTGCGCGATCCTCGCCCCGGACGTCACTCCGGATGATGAAGAGTTCGAGCTGTTCATCAAGGAAGTCGCCCGGGAGATGACCACCAAGGCCGGGCAGAAATGCACCGCCATCCGCCGCGCCATCGTGCCGGCCAAACACATCGATGCCGTGGCCACGCGCCTGCGTGATCGCCTGGCTAAAGTGGTGGTTGGCGATCCGTCAGTGGAAGGTGTGCGCATGGGTGCACTGGCTTCCCACGATCAGCAAAAAGACGTGGCCGAGCGCCTGGAAAGCCTGTTGCAGAGCAGCGACATGCTGTTTGGCGCTCGCGACGGTTTCGAGCCGCGTGGTGTCAACGTCGACAACGGCGCGTTCTTCGCCCCTACCCTGTTGCAGGCCCGCGACCCGCATGCCGAAGGCGGCGCCCACGATATCGAAGCGTTCGGTCCGGTCAGCACGTTGATGGCTTACGACGACCTCGATGAAGCGCTGGCTCTGGCGGCACGCGGCAAAGGCAGCCTGGTGGCCAGTTTGATCACCAAAGATCCGCAAATCGCCGCCAAAGCCATTCCGGTGGCGGCTGCGTTGCATGGTCGTTTGTTGGTGCTGGACCGTGAATCCGCTGGCGAATCCACCGGCCACGGCTCGCCGCTGCCGCAACTCAAGCACGGCGGTCCGGGTCGTGCCGGCGGCGGTGAAGAACTCGGCGGTCTGCGTGCCGTGAAACACTACCTGCAACGCGCGGCAGTGCAAGGTTCGCCGACTATGCTGGCGGCGGTTACCGGCGAGTACGTGCGTGGTGCCAAGGTTATCGAGACCGAGGTGCATCCGTTCCGTCGCTACTTCCAGGACCTGCAGATTGGCGAGTCGCTGCTGACTCACCGTCGCACCGTCACCGAGGCCGATCTGGTGAACTTCGGCTGCCTGTCGGGTGATCACTTCTACATGCACTTCGACGACATCGCCGCCAAGGAATCGCAGTTCGGCAAGCGCATCGCCCACGGCTACTTCGTGCTGTCGGCAGCGGCCGGTCTGTTCGTATCCCCTGGCGTCGGCCCGGTGCTGGCCAACTACGGCCTCGATACCCTGCGCTTCATCAACCCGGTGGGCATCGGCGACACCATCCAGGCGCGCCTGACCTGCAAGCGCAAGATCGACCAGGGCAAGAAGAGCCCGCAAGGCATCCCGCAAGGGGTGGTGGCGTGGGATGTGGAAGTGACCAACCAGCTGGGTGAGCTGGTGGCGAGCTACGACATTCTGACCCTGGTCGTAAAACGCGAAGACTGACTACGTCCCTTAGGAGCCGGCTTGCTGGCGATGGCGATCAACCGGCAAAGATGATGCCGACTGACCCACCGCCATCGCCGACAAGCCAGCTCCTAAAAGTCCGCGTGCGCCCTGCTGTACACAAGACCTGTAGGAGCGAGCATGCTCCGGGCGGCGTTCCGACGATGGTCATGAACGATGGCACTGGCTGCCTGACACCCCGTGGCGATCTCCGGTTTTTCGCGAGCATGCTCGCTCCTACAGAGGTCAGTGCCTGCGCAACCACTCGATAGACAACGCAAACAACTTCGACTGCGAACCCACCTCCAGTTTCCGGTACAGGTTCTTGCGGTGCATGCGCACGGTTTCCGGGGAGATGTTCATCTGGCTGGCCGTGGACTTCACCGAGTGTCCGCGCAAGACCATCTGCGCTACTTCCCGCTCGCGCTCGATGAGCACATCACAGCCCAATTGCTCGAAGGCCGACTGCACCCGCTGCTTGAGGTCATCGTCGGCCGCCACTTCGAGGATGCACACCCTCACAGACTGGAAATCACCTTAAGCAGTGTCTTGCCCATAGCAAATGCACCGTATCAAGCGAGTTCGGCTCTGGATGCGCGGATGCCCTTACTATTGGACGATTTACCGGGCCGCACCATACCCCGAATGGGTGTGTACCGCTTTTCGCTCGCAGGCATGGCAAAAAACAGCAGCGCAGTTGACCCGTTTTGCCATGGATCAGGGGGTGTCCGGCGCTTAAAGTGGCACCCTGAACCGACCACCCCAGGTACAAGTGATGACTGACTTGATCAAACGCGAACAACGTGAAGGCGTACTGACGCTGACACTTGACCGTCCCGACAAGCTCAACGCACTGAACAACAGCCTGTACACGCAACTGGCCGACCTCTTGCTGGCCGCCGACGAAGACGAGCAAACTGGCGTCATCATCCTGACCGGCGGCCCGACCTGTTTCACCAGCGGCAATGATCTGGTGGACTTTCTCCAGCACCCACCGACGCATCTGGACAGCCCGGCATTCCGTCTGATGAAGGTCGTGACCCGCCTGCAAAAGCCGTTGATTGCAGCGGTATGCGGGGCGGCCATCGGCATTGGCACCACCTTGCTGCTGCATTGCGATCAGGTATTGGTCACGCGCAATGCCAAGCTGCGCATGCCGTTTGTCAATCTGGGCCTGTGCCCCGAGTTCGGCGCCAGCCTGTTGTTGCCACGCCGCCTCGGCCACGCCCGCGCCGCGCGCTTGCTCCTGCTGGGCGACAGCCTGGATGGGAGCGAGGCCGTCGCCTGGGGCCTGGCCAACGAAGCCTTCGCTGACGGCGCCCAATGCCTGGCGGCGGCGACAAAGATCGCCCAGCGCTTTCTCGCATTGCCGCAGGAGGCCTTGCGCCAATCCCGGCAGTTGATGAAACAGGCCAGCCTGGCAGAACTTGAAGCCACTTTGCGCGAAGAAAACCTGCTGTTCATCCAGCGACTTAACAGCGACGAGGCGAAAACCGCCTTGAACGCCCTGCTCAATCGCAGTACCGAAAAGCATTCACCGAAAGGAACCCAGCCATGAACACCCCCGAAATCTACGTCGTCAGCGCCGCCCGCACCGCCATTGGTACCTTCGGTGGTTCACTCAAGGACGTGCCGCCGGCCGACCTCGCGACCACCGCCGTGAAAGCCGCCCTGCAACGGGCCGGCGTCGATCCGGCCCAGGTTGGCCATCTGGTGATGGGCAACGTGATCCCGACCGACACCCGCGACGCCTACATCTCCCGCGTTGCCGCGATCAATGCCGGCATCCCGAAAGAAACCCCGGCCTACAACGTCAACCGCCTGTGCGGTTCGGGCCTGCAAGCCATCATCAATGCTGCACAGACGCTGATGCTCGGCGATGCCGACATCGCCATCGGTGCCGGCGCCGAATCCATGAGCCGCGGCCCGTACCTGATGCCTACCGCCCGTTGGGGTTCGCGCATGGGTAACGTGCAAGCGATCGACTACATGCTCGGCATCCTGCATGACCCGTTCCACGGCATCCACATGGGCATCACCGCGGAAAACGTTGCCGCGCGCAACGGCATCACCCGCGAAATGCAGGACGCCCTGGCCCTGGAAGACCAGAAGCGTGCAGCCCACGCCATTGCCAACGGCTACTTCAGCGAGCAGATCGCTGGCGTGGAAATCCGTGATCGCAAAGAAACCAAACTGTTCACCCTCGACGAGCATCCACGTGCCACGACCATGGAACAGCTGGCGGCCATGAAGCCGGCGTTCAAGAAAGACGGCTCGGTCACCGCCGGTAACGCTTCGGGCCTCAACGACGGCGCCGCTGCGCTGGTCATGGCCACCGGTGCTGCGGTTCAGGGCAGCAACCTGCGCCCTCTGGCCCGTCTGGTCAGCTACGCCCACGCCGGTGTCGAGCCGGAACTGATGGGCCTGGGCCCGATCCCGGCCACCCGCCTGGCACTCAAGCGTGCCGGCCTGACCGTCGCAGACCTGGACGTGATCGAAGCCAACATCGCCTTCGCCGCCCAAGCCTGTGCCGTCAGCCAGGAGCTGGACCTCGACCCGGCCAAGGTCAACCCGAACGGTTCGGGTATCGCCCTGGGTCACCCGGTTGGCGCGACCGGTGCGATCATCGCCACCAAGGCCATCCATGAACTGCACCGCGTCAACGGCCGTTATGCGCTGGTGACCATGTGCATCGGTGGTGGTCAGGGGATTGCGGCGATTTTCGAACGCGTTTAATACCCCGAAGCTGCCAAAAAATCGGGTCGTAATTCGTCAAATTGAAGCGATTGAATAATCGCTGAATAACCTGTGGCGAGGGAGCTTGCTCCCTCGCCACATTTTGCCGTGCTGTTTGACCCCTCCCCCCCGAGCCGGTCATACCGCTTCAATCTCGTGGCTACCGGCAGCCATCCTCACCAAAAGCTCACTCCAAAACACCTGTCCTCCGTTATGGGCAATGTCCATCTTGCGCCTGGCGATCAGCACATCCGTAAAGAAATGACACATCCGGAAATCGGAGACAGTCATTTCGGAAACGTCCCACAGCCAAAATCCGATCCTCCCGTTAAGGTCAATGTCCCAAAGACACGCTGGATTCCCTGCAAGGAAGAAAAAGCATGACTAAAAAGGCAGTTATCGTTTTCAGTGGCGGACAAGACTCAACAACCTGCTTGATCCATGCACTACCGCTCTACGATGAAATTCACTGTATTACTTTCGACTATGGTCAGCGTCATCGTGCGGAAATTGAAGTTGCGCAACAACTTTCAAAAAAACTTGGCGTGAAAGCACACAAAATACTTGATATTTCATTGCTTAATGAGTTGGCCATCAGCAGCTTGACACGCGACAACATTCCAGTACCAAGCACAAGCAACCCAGGAGAAAATCTACCGAGCACTTTTGTACCTGGTAGAAATATTCTATTTTTAACCTTGGCGTCTATTTACGCCTATCAAGTTCAAGCTCATACCGTCATCACCGGAGTTTGTGAGACCGACTACTCGGGCTACCCTGATTGCCGACATGAATTCGTCAAGGCTCTGAACAACGCCATCGCGTTAGGAATGGAGCACAAACTACACCTTGAAACTCCTCTAATGTGGTTAAACAAGGCGGAAACGTGGGCGCTTGCCGACCACCATCAAAAACTAGACTTGATTCGCGATCAGACTTTGACTTGCTATAACGGAATAAAAGGCCCCGGCTGTAGCAACTGTGCCGCCTGTAACCTGCGCGAGAAGGGGCTGAACTCCTATCTAGAAAACAAACTGGAAACAATGAAAAATCTGAAGAGCAAAATAAATCTAAAATAGCACACGCATTGTAAAGGGATATAAACCGCAGGCAATTGGTTTATACCCCTCCTACTTATGCCACCTGCCCTCCTACTACATATTTCTTGAACAGCGACCGGGCACCATAAGCCGGCAACACATTGAAAACAGCAAAGCACATTTTGATGACTATCTGAACATAAATAATATTCAGAATTTCTCTATTCTCCATAGTTCCGTAAAACGCAATAAAGCAAAAAATAAAGCTATCTATTATCACCGCAAAAAAGGTGCTGAAGAACACCCGTAAAAATAGAAACCTTGAGCTTGTAAGCTCCTTTATTTTACAAAGCAGGTACGAATTCACATACTCAGAAAAAAGAAAAGATACAGATGACGCGACCAATGCAGAGGAGACATGACTGATTACCTCCCCATAGGGCTCATCAAGCCTCCAGGTAGATAACCCAGGGAGAAATCCACTAATAGTTAGAAGAACAAGAATAAAGGCATTACTCGCAAAGGCAAACAATATCGCTCTCCTTGCGAGCCTAAGCCCATATGATTCATTTAACAAATCGACAATTAAAAAAGTAAGCGGATAGAGGAAGACACCAGGAGTAACAACAACATCAAAATACTCCAAATAAACAAGCTTTGCCGCAGCAACATTGGTGAACACATACAAGGCAAACAACATTAGGTTAAGAGCAACATAAGTCATCCACGATCTCTCATGACGATCACTTATTTCATATGCTGTCAACGCCCCGCCACCAGAATAAAACTTTCTATACACCTCCTTTATTTCGACCTTACTTAAATTATCCAACACCTCACTTTTCACTAAGTCTCCGAGTTTTATTTTTATAACTTTACCTGTGGAGACAATCATAACCACAGCAAGGTTTTTGCTTTTTTCAAACCCAAGCAGGCGATACCTGCTATTTTCTTGATCTCTAACCATTGAACCTTTCCTCTATTATCTCCCCCACGACACAAAAAACATCAGAATCAAATAAAGGCGCGCACGTTACAAACAGCTTTTTCGTCGACTTGTCATAGACTAGCTTTTCCTTATCACTATTCGACAATCCCTTCTTTATTATCAACAGATCTCCGGGATCGTTGACCCCACTAATTCCCCTCTCCAATAATACACCGATAAGATTGCAAGCCGTGCCAAAATAATAAGTAAGAGGGTGAGTTGCCGCCAACTCGCCAATTCGCTTGTCAAGATTCTGAAAAAGCAGACTTTCTTTAATAATCGGCACTGCCGCCGGATTCATATTCCCATGAAGAGAAATACTACTCTCAACCATCTCTTTCTCTTCGAAATCAACAGTCTCTATTTCCTTGTATGACACGCCAAAAAAATCAGAAATTTTGCGAATGGTGGATTGCTGAACATTGACTACCTTCCCTTCCAGGATGTTATAAATCGTAGTTCTGGTCAAACCACTTGAATTGCACAACGACATTCGTGTTTCGCCACGACTTTTTATCAAGTACTTAATATTGCTCTTTAGCTTTTCTGTCTTCTCTTTTTTGTACATTAAATAGCTACCAGTTTAATTACATATAAAAACACCGCCACAACGACTTATGTTCGAGACCAGCCTTCCGCATTTCGCCCCAACAAAAAAGACAACATTGCAATCACACCTAACAACCGTCAAATAATGTTTCACACCACCCTGCTCAGCGTCAAACACTACATACATGCCCTACTTGCATTGAGGATATTTCTTACAAACCCGCACCCTTTAACGAAAAATCTTACAGAAAACTCCAAACATCTAGCACGACAACCAAATATGAATCATTTAATTACATAGATGTTCAATTTTTTGATTAATTGATTGGAGTTTTCTGGTAATAATTCTAACGGTCAGCCAACTCGCGCACTGCCGCTAATCAATCCCGATAGACGGCATGGGACTGGCATTTAAACTTTGCAAGGAGCTCCGACATGAAAAAAACCGCCCGCAACTCCCCGCAATCGTCCCTTCGGTCAGACTTCGAGGAGATCGATATCTCCAGGCTCTCCGAAATAACCGAACCCCTTGTCAGCGCGCGTCTGCGCAATCCAAATCGTCCCGACCCGGTTAGCCATGTCTTCACCATCATGCCGAACATCGACACCGAGTCGCTGCTCTGTCACGCCTGTGAAACGCTCGCCTCCCTGAATGTGATGGCCACCGACCTGGCGTGTGAACTTGAAGGCTCGCGCCGCAATGTAATGCTGGCGATTCAGCAACTGGCGGTGTTAGGCGAGTTATTGGTCAATCGGGCGCTGGACAATCTGGACCCGCTGGGCGGTGGTCCGGAGGCATCGCCAAATAGGTAAGCTCAATGGACACGTTTGGGGACCCAAAGGAGGTTTTTTTTCATGGATCGATATATGCCCATCACTGGTATCAACTGCACCATTGCGTCGATGGTGATCGACACTGAAGCACCACTGGACGTGTTACACGAAACGGCGGCCTACCGAATTCGCACTGCGACTCAACTACTGGAAAGCTTCGCGTTCGGCGAGGGCGTGCACAGTGAGTTGGCGCGGGTCCTGGTGGTTTCGTTACGTGATGGCTGTGATTTGATGGATGTCGTCGGACGACGACTGCAGGCGCAGGTTTCTGCCTAGGGAACTGCACCGCGTCAACGGCCGTTATGCGCTGGTGACCATGTGCATCGGTGGCGGCCAGGGTATCGCGGCGATTTTCGAACGCGTTTAATCCCGCGCGGCTCCCCCTGAAGAAGCTGCCGCAGGCTGCGATCCTTTGATTTTGATTTTTAAAAACAAGATCAAAGGATCGCAGCCTGCGGCAGCTCCGACAGGTTGTTCGACATTAAAGTTCGTACCTGGCCTGCGGCCTCCCTCACAAAACATCCTCGCCCATTCAAAGCACCTGACGACCGGCAGCAAAAATCATTTGCCAGAGAATATTACACATATCATATTATGAGCGTAATTAAAGCCGCTCCGACAGGTATTCGCCATGACCAGTATGCCTACCGTTGAACCCGAACTTGCTGTCCCGGTGCCCTCCAGATCCCCGGTGCTCAAGCGCCTGCTCCTGTCGACACTGAGCATCGCGGCGCTGGTGCTGGCTGGACTGTTCGCAACGCACTGGTGGACCGCCGGGCGCTTCATCGAGCAAACCGACGACGCCTACATCGGCGCCAATGTGACGGTGATAGGACCGAAGGTGGCAGGCTATATCGACGAAGTGCTGGTGATCGACAACCAGCAGGTCAAGGCTGGCGACTTGTTGATTCGTCTCGATTCGCGCGACTACCGCGCCCACCTGGCCAAGGCCGAAGGCGCGGTCGCCGCGCAAGAGGCCTTGCTGGCCAACCTCGACGCCACCGAACAACTGCAACAGGCGGTCATCGCCCAGGCCCACGCCGGTATCGATGCTGCCGGTGCGGAAACCGCCCGCTCCCGGGACGACGATGCGCGCTATAAAAAACTGGTCAGCACCAGCGCTGTCTCGGTAGAAAGCGCGCAACGGGCCAATGCCACCTTCAAGACCGCCCAGGCGCAAAGCAACCGCGCCCAGGCAGAGCTGCTGGCGGCGCAGCGCCAGTTGAACGTGATAGCCACCCAGAAACAGCAGGCCCGCGCCGCGTTGATCCAGGCCAGGGCCGAACGTGATCTGGCGCAATTGAATGTCGGCTACACCGAGCTGCGCGCGCCGGTCGACGGCGTGATCGGCAATCGCCGGGCCCGGGTCGGGGCCTATGCACAGGCGGGTTCGCAGTTACTCTCGGTGGTGCCCTCCAGCGGGCTGTGGGTCGATGCCAACTTCAAGGAAGACCAACTGGCGCGCATGCTCCCGGGGCAGCGAGTGGTGATTCATGCCGATGTGCTCTCGGGCCAGGCATTCCACGGGTACCTGGACAGCCTCGCGCCGGCCAGCGGTTCGCAGTTCAGCGTGTTGCCACCGGAAAACGCCACCGGCAACTTCACCAAAATCGTCCAGCGGGTACCGGTACGCATCCACCTCGACCCGGCCGACAGCCTGCTCGGCCACCTGCGTCCCGGTCTGTCGGTGACCGCTGAAGTCGACACGCGCAAGGAACCTGAAGCACCCGCCGTGGCCAGCGCACCATGAGCCGCGCCCTCGCCGCGCCCGCGCAACCGTTCAATGCCGCAAGCATGGCGACGGCGACCAAAGTCTTCGCCTTCGCCAGCATGTGCGTCGGCATGTTCATTGCCCTGCTGGATATCCAGATTGTCTCGGCCTCGCTGCGGGACATCGGCGGCGGACTCTCCGCCGGCACTGACGAAACCGCGTGGATACAGACCAGCTACCTGATCGCCGAAATCATCGTGATCCCGCTGTCCGGCTGGTTGTCGCGGGTGTTTTCCACACGCTGGCTGTTTTGCGCGTCGGCCGTGGGGTTCACCCTCACCAGCCTGCTCTGCGGCGCGGCCTGGAACATCCAGAGCATGATCGCTTTCCGTGCCCTGCAAGGCTTTCTAGGCGGTTCGATGATCCCTCTGGTGTTCACCACGGCCTTCGTTTTCTTCACGGGCAAGCAACGGGTGATCGCTGCCGCAACCATCGGCGCGGTGGCATCGCTGGCGCCGACCCTGGGCCCGGTGATCGGTGGCTGGATCACCGATATTTCGTCCTGGCACTGGTTGTTCTATATCAATCTGGTGCCCGGTGTATTCGTAGCCGTAGCGGTGCCGATGCTGGTGAAAATCGACCAGCCTGAATTGTCGCTGCTCAAAGGCGCGGATTACCTGAGCATGGTGTTTCTGGCGCTGTTCCTCGGCTGCCTGGAGTACACCCTGGAGGAAGGACCGCGCTGGAACTGGTTCAGCGACCACACGATCCTGACCACGGCATGGGTCAGCGGGTTGGCCGGGCTGGCGTTCATCGGCCGGACCTTGCACGTGGCCAACCCGATCGTCGATTTGCGCGCCTTGAAGGACCGCAACTTCGCCCTCGGCTGCTTCTTTTCATTCGTCACCGGAATCGGCCTGTTCGCCACCATTTACCTGACGCCGCTGTTTCTCGGGCGGGTGCGCGGCTACGGTGCGCTGGACATTGGTCTGGCGGTTTTCTCCACCGGGGTGTTCCAGATCCTGGCCATTCCTCTGTATGCCTTTCTGGCCAACCGCGTCGACCTGCGCTGGATCATGATGACGGGCCTTGGCCTGTTCGCGCTGTCGATGTGGGATTTCAGCCCGATCACCCATGACTGGGGGGCCAGGGAGTTGATGCTGCCCCAAGCCTTGCGCGGGATTGCCCAGCAACTGGCGGTACCGCCGGCCGTAACCTTGACCCTCGGGGGGTTGGCACCGGCGCGGCTCAAACATGCTTCGGGGTTGTTCAACCTGATGCGCAACCTGGGCGGGGCCATCGGCATTGCCGCGTGCGCGACCATCCTCAACGATCGCACCAACCTGCACTTCACCCGGTTGGCGGAGAACCTCAACAGCACTAACGAAGCGCTGAATCATTGGCTGTCCCAGGTCGGCAACAACTTCGCCGCCCTCGGCCAGAGCGGTGACGCCGCAGTCACCGCCAGCCTGCACCAGTTATGGCTTTTGACCTACCGCGAAGCCCAGACGCAAACCTATGGCGACGCGTTTCTGATGATCATGGTCTGCTTCATCATCGCCACGGCGATGGTGCCCCTGATGCGCAAGGTGCAACCACCGGCCGCGCCCAGTGCCGATGGGCATTGAGGCTCAGACTTTTGCGCGCCTGGCACTGACACCGAACAGCCGGCGTGGGGTTTCACCCATCTTGATGGCGTCGGCGGAAGTGGGTGTGGCACCAAGTCAGTCCCCCTGGTGCTCAGCACAAATAGCCAATCTTTCAGAAGTCGAGGAGGCCACGGGGTCCTGACAACGCGTTTTTTGGGCTAAACATGACTGCGATCACGCAACCACTGCAAAAACCCCCGTTTCTGCGCCACAACCGGCACATCCTGGGTCAGCGATTGCGCCTTGTGCAACCGGTAATCCAGCAAGGCTTTCATCGCATCATTGATCTCGTGCCGGGCGTCCAGGCACGGTTTGAGGTATTGCTTCTCGATGCGGTACAGGCCGCAGGCGGTTTTTGCGGTAAAGGTGGCGGGCAGCGCGGAATCGGACAGGATGCCGGCCTCGCCGATCACCTCCCCCGGGCCCATGCGACCGGATTCTAACGGCACACCCTGGCGGGTCAGCGTCACTGTGACCACCCCGGATTCAATGATGAACAAATGATCGCTGACCTCCCCCGCCTGCAGAATCGTCTCCCCGGCGCGAAAGGCTTGCAGGGTCATGTTCTGGCTGAAAGTGTCTTTCTCCTCCTGACGCAAGGTGGAGAAAATCGGCGAACTGTCGAGCATCGCCCGTTGCCGTGACAGCCCGGCCGAAGGAGCGAATTCCTCGCTGGACAACAAACTGACTCCACAAGCCTGCAAGTGCCGATAGGCCAGATCGAACAGTTGGTTACGCACAGAACGTTTCTCGCTCATCGACGCGACGAAGCCGCTGATTTCATACTCGACCCCGGTACTGCCGGAGCTTTTCAGTGCCACACTCGGTGCCGGCTCGTCGAGCAGAAAGCGACAGCCCTGCATGGCCCGCTCCAGGGCGTCGATCACTGTATTGGGCCGTGCATGGGGGCTAAGTACCAGGGAAATGGAAACGCCGAACATATTGCTCGGCCTGCTGAAGTTGATGATCTTGGCCTTGGCCGCCAGGGAGTTGGGGATCACCGCCATGCTGCCCTTGGCGGTTTGCAGGCGCGTGGCGCGCCAGTCGATATCGGTGACCCGGCCTTCAGTGCCGTCTATGGAGATCCAGTCATCGAGTTGATAGGGTTTGGTGGTGTTGAGGACTATCCCGGAGAACACGTCGCTGAGGGTGCTTTGCAAAGCCAGGCCGACGATGATCGCCAAGGCACCGGAGGTCGCCAGCACGCCTTTGACCGGCAGCTCGAGCACGTAGGCCAGGGCCGCGATGACCGCAATCAGGAAGATCACTGCCCCGAGCAGATCCTGCAGCAGCCGCCCGGTGTGCCCTACCCGTTGCATCATGCCCGCGCCAATCAACACCGTCAGGGTTCGCGCAGCAAACAGCCACCAAGCGATCTGCAAGCCAGTGGCCGCCAGGTGCAGGGGCACGTTATCGGGCCAGGGCGCGGGTTCCAGTGGATTGAGACCTTCATTGAACAGCAGCACGCTGAACAGGGCGAAAATCACCACCCGTACGAGCAATCGCCAGGCGCTGCCCATGGAACTGAGCAAGCGCCACAAGCCCAGATCGATGACGATCAACGTCATGGCGCAGACCAGCGGGTGTTCGGTAAGCAGTGACAGCATCAAGCAACTCCAGCAAGGCCAATACCGCGATGATTGGCCATAGTGTAGGAGCAATTGATTTCGCTGGATGAATACTGCCTGCAAAACACCATGAGCTCCTACAGGGGGACGGGTCAGCCAGCAGGTTTTTAGCGGCAAGCTGATAGGGGGTAGCGGAGATTTTATTTCAGACATAATATCGCAAATAATTACAGCCATAATATCTTCTGCTCTCCGAGGACATGAACATGCAAAGCCCCACCCGTGACGCCACCCTCGCCCAATGGCTTGCACAGGAACAGGCCATGCGCGAACGCCTTGCCGGGCCTGGCAGTTTGTCCATGGCCCAAGTCAGCGCCCTGTCCCCCGCCGAGTTTTTCGAAGGTATAGGCGAAGGCAAACTGCCCTCTCCACCCATCGGCGCGCTGATGGATTTTATCCCCATCGAATGGTCCGCCGGGTTGTTCATCTTTCAGGGCACCCCGGACTCGCGGCATTACAACCCGTTGGGCAGCGTGCATGGCGGGTATGCCGCAACCTTGCTGGATTCGTGCATGGGTTGCGCGATTCATACACAACTGAAAAAGGGCCAGGGTTACACCACCCTGGATCTGCGCATCAGTTATGTCCGGGCATTGACCGGTGCCAGCGGGCCGGTGCGGGCCGAGGGCAAGATTGTCCATCTGGGGCGCTCGACGGCGCTGGCCGAGGGGCGGATTTATGATGTGGATGGGCGGCTGTATGCGACCGGATCGACGACCTGCATGATTCTTGAGGCTCGCGGGTAAGGGTTCAGACCGAGTCGCCGCCATCGCCGGCAGGCCAGCTCCCACAGGGGATGGTTGCAGGCCATTAACTTAGTGTTCACTGCAGATCAAACTGTAGGAGCGAGCCTGCTCGCGATGAGGCCGGCACATCCAACGTCACTGGCGACTGACATTCTGCGATCGGCGGTCTTGATCGCGGCCTGCGGCTGACCAGCCCCAAAGGCATTGCGCCGCGCCGGGATTGAACGTCAGTCTTGCTGGAGTCGATGATCCAGCCGCGTCATGGCTTGCTGCAGCTGATCAACGGCGGCGTCGATCAGTGACGCGCTGCCGTCACTGCATGCCCGCTCCAGCTGCTCGCAACAGGCCACCAAGGCGTCCGCGCGGACCATCAGTGCGCCGCCCTTGACCCGGTGCGCCAGCTCACGCAATCCAGGGCGGTTACCGCTGGCATGCAAGGCCAACAGGTAAACGCGGTCGTCGCGGTTGGCCAGGGAGATATCGAGCAGCAACTGATCGACCAATTCAGGGTCCGAACCGATGTATCGATCCAGGCCACTCAAATCGAATTCGGCCGGTTCGCTTGAGATGATCTGCCCTGCCCGCTCACCGCTGAAGCGCGTTGCCAACCATGTCTGCAGATCCGTCAGGCGGATAGGTTTGAACAGGCAATCGTCCATGCCAGCCTCCTGACAGCGGACTTTCTCGGCGGCCTGCGCATTGGCGGTAAAGCCCAGAATCAACGTCGACGGCAGTCTCTGTCGGCGTTCTTCGTCACGTATGGCGCCGGCCAGTTCATAGCCACTGAGCAACGGCATGTTGCAATCGGTGATGACCAGATCGAAATCATGCTCACGCCATTGCGCAAGGCCCTGCACCCCATCCTGCGCGGTTAGAACGCTATGCCCCAGGTAGCTCAATTGCCGTGAGAGCAGCAGAAGATTGGCCGGATAATCGTCAACGGCCAGTATGGTCAACGCGCGCGTCGGTCGCGGTGCTGCGTCCTGCCAGGACTCGCTGGCGGACAACGGTTGCAGCGCGACCAGATCGAGCCTGATAGCAACTTGAGTACCACGCCCCAGTGTACTTTCGAGCTGCAACTGGCCGCCCATCATCTCGCAGAGCGTGCGGCTGATCACCAGGCCCAGTCCCGAACCCTGCCGACCGGACTGCTGAGTGTTGCCCGCCTGAACAAACGGACTGAACAGACGTTTGCGGTCAAATTCGCTGATGCCGATGCCACTGTCTTCGATAATGACGCTGACCGCCAGATGCGCCGTGGGCCGGGGCTCGACCTGCAGCTTCAGACTCACCTGGCCGGCATTGGTGAACTTGATCGCGTTGTTCAGCAGATTGGACAGAACCTGTTTGAAGCGCGTGGGGTCAAGCATCACATCGCGATCACTGTGCTCGTCAAGTTCAACCCGCCAGCGCAGGTTTTTCTCCAGCGCCAGGCCTTCAAAAACCCGACACACCGACGCCACCAGCGCTCGCAGGTTGACCCGCTCCGGCGCCAGGGACAGATGGCCGGATTCGATGCGGGCGATATCCAGTATGTCGCCGATCAACGCCAGCAACTGTTGCCCTGCATTGGAGGCCACCTCGATGGCGCAACGGTCAGTCACGCCTTCATCGGCGCGTTTCAATGCCAGTTCGAGCATACCGATCAGCGCGTTCATCGGCGTGCGTATTTCATGGCTCATGGTCGCCAGAAATGTGGTCTTGGCACGGTTGGCGTCATCCGCTGCATCCTTGGCTTGCTGCAGTTGACCCAGCAATTGCTGGCGCAGACGGATCTGGCGGCGCTGCCAGAGGATCCCGGCCAACGCGAGAAACAGCAGGGTGCCGGCAAAGGCGAACGCCTGGAAAATGGTTTTGCGGTGGCGCAACCAATAGCTCTGCTCCACCATCGAGTCGTAGCGCCAGGGTTGGGTCAGCTTGTCGATTTCTTCGGGAGGAATACTCAGCAGCGCCTTGTCCAGGATCGAATGCAACTCGACGGCCTCGCGACTGGTCGCCAGGGCGCTGCGCGCCGGGTCGGTGCCTACTGTGCTGGTCACTTGCAGCAGATCACGGTATTGGCGCGAAATCAGATAGCGGGCACTGATCAGCGAATTGATGCCACCTTGAGCCTCGCCCCGGGCGACCATTTCCATGGCATCAGACGACAGGGGCGCATCCTTGCACCGAATCAGCGGGAAGTGGTGCCGAATGTATTCACCGGCGATGTTGCCCCGGGTCAACGCCAGGGTTTTTCTTGCCATGTCATCCAGGGTCCTGGGGCTGTCCGGCCCTATGCGGGTGACCAGCACCGACGGGCTGCTGAGGAACGCCCGGGTAAACGACAGCTCGTCTTCACGCTGGGAGCTGAGGCCTATTCCCGCCAGTACGTCGACCTCACCGCTCTTGATGGCGTTGACCATCGCTGTCACCGATTTCATGGCCTGAATGTCAAATTGCAAGCCGGTACGCAGGCTGATTTTCGCCAGCACATCGACGCTGATCCCGCGGTATCTGCCCTCGCCATCGATGAACGAAATCGGTGGGATATCCTCGTTGATCGCCACCCTCACACGCGGGTGACGATCGAGCCAGCGCTGTTCGGCCACGCTCAACTGTAATGTATGAGTTCCCGGGATAGACACTCCGCTCGCCCCCCAGCGCAACAGGATGTTCATCTGTTCATTGGCTGAGACGGCCGCCAGCGCCTTGTTGACGATACGCAACAGCGGCTGATTCTCGCGGGCCATTGCGAAGGCAAAGCGGCCGGACTCCAGCGGTGAGAAGTCGGCAAACTGGACGTTATTCAGGTAGTTCATGCTGATCAGGTAATGAGCACTGATCGCATCGCCCAGATAAACGTCCGCTTGGCCGAACGCTACCGCGCCCATTGCCGCCAATGTCGAGGGATAAGGCTGTACCTGAGCGTCGGGATAGAACTGTTGCACGCTTCGTTCGGGCAGATAGTGATAGAGGGTCGCCAACTGTTTGCCGGCCAGTGTCGGCTGCGGTACTTCGGATGCATCGGCGCGGATGACCAGCACGGGTTGATCAACCGCATAGGCACTGGACATCTGCAGTTGCGGATCTTCAGCTTCATAGCGGTTGGCGGTTCCCAGCAGGTCTGCCTCGCCCTCCTTGATTGCCCGCACCGCTTCAGCGCGTGATGGATAGCGATGAACGTCGATCTCCACGTTCAACAGCTGCTGCAGTATTCCAGCGTAATCCCCCGTCACCCCTTCGAACACCTTGCCCGCGGAGTTGAACTCGAACGGTGGATAATCCGGAGCGGAGACAGCCAGCACCAACCGTTGTTTCTGGTGCAGCCAGCGCGATTCGGCTTCCGACAGCGTGATGGCCACGCCTTCGACGTCCGAGCGACCCAGCAACGTCAATGTTTGCGGCTGTGCCCAGGCAGTCGACGTGCAGAAAAGAAAGCCCGACAACACCAGGCCCGACAGGCCTCGAAAAATTTTCATTCAGATAAGATGATTGCGCAGGGCGAAATCGCGCAAAAGCACCAGCGATCGCACATTGAGTTTGTCAATCAACCGGGATTTGTAGGTGCTGACCGTTTTGTAACTCAGGTGCATGATCTCGGCGATTTCATTGTTTTTTGATCCCCGGGCCAGATGTTGCAGAATGGCCAGTTCGCGGTTGGAGAGGCTGTCGATCAGTTCCTTTTCGCTGCGTTGCAATGACCCCATCGACACGGAGATCGAATCCAGCTGGGCAAAATAGGTGTAACCGGCCATCACGGATTTCACCGCGGCTTCCAGATCTTCCAGACTCCTGCTTTTGGACACATAAGCGGCAGCACCGGCACGCATGCACCGCTCCTGATAATGATCAGGCGGCATGGAAGTGAACACCACCACCCGGCAACGCGCTTGTTCCGCCTTGAGGCGCGCCAATATATCCAGCCCGGCCATATTCGGCAGGTCCAGATCCAGCAGCATGATGTCCGGTCGATGTTCACGAATCATCGCCAGTGCTTCATCGCCGCGGGTTGCTTCATATATCCGATCGAATCCCGCGCCCCTGAGGACGAGTTTGATCATCCTGCAAACCACCGGATGATCTTCCACAATCACCGCTGTCTTCGTGGAACTCATGGAAATTTCCTGTGCAAAACTCCACGACTGAGCAGAAAAACGCCCGGGGCATGGCCGTAAATCGTTGCCACGGCTGCGCGGGACTCTTGCATGGAAGGGTGGATAAAACTACCTGTCAGAAATGACAGTTCCGACGAATGGTAGCCTGGGATCAACAGCTGCCATCAGCTTCTGAACGCAAGACAAATCAGGCAGTTCGGCATGACTTATCCAGACCGTCTGCCCAATACAGTCCGGGACTGCAGCCAGTTGTGCCTGGCGGCCATCAAAGATGAAGGCATGCCGAACCTGATGGTTATCGATGAAAAAATCCGGCAGATTCAACGACCCGTCTGCCATCGCGCTATTGATGAGCACCAGATCGAAAGGCTGGCTGCCGTATTCCGTCAGCCGCAGAAGCTCTTCGAGGCTTTGAACCGGGGCCACAGCAAAATAACCGAGCTGGTTGAACAGCCGTTCGATTCTCATGCAGTTAAAGTGCTGCACGTCGGCGATCAGGATTCGTAGCGCGTGATTCGGCAACGGGACCTCCATTGGAATGTCGGAACTCAACAAGGCGCAAAGGCTACGCAAGCCCGTTACAATTTTCTGTAGGACTATTCCTAAATGCCAACCGGTTAGTCTGATGCCAGCCCGTCAAGGGCAAGCGCGTCTCACGCCGGCCATTGGCGGTCCACACGATTGCCGCGTCCCATTATTCAGTGGTGCTCGGACTCCAGAATGCCTGCACCACCAGCGTCGACATCGAGATCCTTGTCACCAGCGCATCGAGTTCATCGCCATCCACCGAAGTGGTTGCCAGCGTGGCCTGGATCTGGATTTCGTCTGCACCGAAGGCATGCACATCGACATCACGGGCCGGGTAGTTGCTGCGTTCCAGTTCGGCTTCGAGCAAGACCAGAACGGCTTTGTGCTGCGAGCGCCGGGCGATCACATAGACGATGTTGGTGACCTCGGCTGAAATCACATCCAGCGGCTGACGGTTGATGTTGTTGACGATCGGGCGCAACAAAGTGTTTGCCGCCAGTACGAACAGCGTGCCCAGCAGCGCCTCGGCCAGCAGGTCGGCACCGGCACAGGCACCCACCGCAGCCGACGTCCAGAGGGTAGCGGCAGTGTTGAGGCCGCGCACATTGCCCTCTTCGCGCATGATGACCCCGGCACCGAGAAAGCCGATGCCCGACACCACATAGGCCACCACTCGCACCGCGCTTTCGGCACCGCCAAGACGATTGGCCATATCGACGAATATCGCCGCGCCCACCGCCACCAGTACGTTGGTGCGCAGGCCGGCAGTGCGCTGCCGGTACTGGCGTTCGAATCCGATCAGGCCGCCGAGGATGAAGGCCGCACTGAGGCTGACCAGGGTGTCGAGCAGTGAGGTCAGATTGATGTTGTTGATGGCTTGCATGAATACGGCTCCTGGAGGGTCGGAAAACCGTCGAGCAGGTACGTCCACGCCGCTGCCGCCGCAACTGCCGGCAAGGCAAGGCCTGGCGCGCCGGTCACGAATGACAGGCGTGTCGACAGGTGTGAGAGCGACCGGAAAAGTCGAAACCACACGCTGATCAGCGTCGATGAGAAGGACGTTGGAACACGACCAGGATTGGCCGCGATCGGGATGCCGCTGCTCGCTTGTCGGCGAGACAACGGCACAGGAGACTGCGCGTTATCTTGCCGAGAATACGCCGGTTACCGGGACCGGCCGACAACTGTCACTCGAACAAGTACCCACTGTGGGTCTCCGTGATTGATGAAAACGCGCGAAGCTTACGCCCCGATGTTTGGAGAGTAAACCCGTTGGAAATGCCTGCTGGGGGAATTGCGGGGTTCTTCAGGAAGGGTTCAGGTAAATCAAAAAACAGTCCGAACGGCGGTGCCCGCAATGCCGACGCTGCTCAGTTCCTGCACTCTGACAACACCACCTGACAGGTTCTCGGCGTACCACCGGAGCGCCCGGCATAACGTATGCAGTTATTCAGGGATTTCTGCCTCGCGATGCTCAAGGTAGAGCCCCACGCCAGACCACCCTCGCCAGCAGTCGGTAGCGCCTTGGCATAGCAACTTGAGCCGATGCTCGAGGACGCATGGCGAGCAGTTTTGCCTGCACAGCCTGCGGTCAGCGCCAGGCTGATCGCGAGCAGTGAAGACAGGCCCCATGACGAGCATTGCCATGCTGTTTTTCCGCTCATCCCGTTTTCCCTGAAGCTGGAGGCTGGAGGCGTACCGGTGCCTGTGCGCTAGCGACTGTGCGCGGCATCCGCCAGTTGCCCGGTGTCTACCCTTACAAAAATCGAGTCGCCAACGGCCGTAAGTACGTCCCCTGCGTAGACCTCGCAGATGACGCGGGTTTTGCGGCCGACTTCACCTTCCACTTTCGCCCGCAACGTCAGTGGTACGCCCATGGGCGTCGGCTTGATGAACTTGATGCCAAGGTTGCCGGTGACACAATTGATACGCGGCAGGCTGGCGACTTCACGCTGTTCCATGCGGTAGTGCCAGGCCATCGCCGCCCAGTTCGAATGACAATCGACCAGCATCGCGATCAGTCCGCCGTAGACCAGATCCGGCCAGCCGCAATACTTGGCATCCGGCAAGTATTGCGCCACGACATGCTCGCCGTCCTCATGCCAATAGCTTTTGATGTGAAGCCCGTGGGGATTGCTGCTGCCACAGCCGTAACAAACGCCGTCGGGCGCCGCGCTGTCTTGCAGGGAGGTGTCGAGCCTGGACATACCTTGATCATCCTTAATAATGTGAACCAATGCCTTCGGATTCTAACGCTGAATCGATTGCCGCGAGCGCTCGAATTCCAACCCGCCCCATCACGCTCGATCAGCGGCTACGTTTAACCGAACGTGTGATCGCAGAGGAGACGCAGCATGGACAGATACACCGGTGGTTGCCTGTGCGGCAATGTCAGGATCGAGGCGACAGGACAGCCCTACCGGGTCGGCCTGTGTCACTGTCTCGACTGCCGCAAGCATCACGGCGCGCTGTTTCACGCCTCGGCGATATTCCCTCAGGAGGCGGTGACGATCGAGGGCGAAACCCGCGACTACGCCGGACGCTTTTTTTGTCCGCGCTGCGGCTCGTCGGTTTTCGCCCGCAGCAACGATGAAGTCGAAGTGAACCTGGGATCCCTCGATGCCCCTGACCAGCTCAAACCTACTTACGAAAGCTGGATCATCCGCCGCGAGTCCTGGTTGCCGCCCTTCCCGCTGACTCGACACTACGAGCGCGATCGTGAGGGCACAGGACGCCTTGAGGAGTAGTCCGCCTGGCCTCAGAGGTGGTCCGCATCAATCACCGCCTTGGCGAACGCCTGCGGATCCTCCTGGGGCAGGTTGTGACCGATGCCGCCACTGATCAGCCGGAACTCGTATTTGCCGGTGAAACGCTTGGCGTAGTCCTCGGGAGCCGGGTGCGGGGCGCCGTTGGCATCCCCTTCCAGGGTGATGGTCGGCACACTGATGGACGGCGCGGTGGCCAGTTTCTGTTCCAGCGCTTCGTACTGGCTCTCGCCCTGCACCAGGCCCAGGCGCCAGCGGTAGTTGAACACGGTGATATCGACATGGTCGGGATTGGCCAGCGCCTTGGCACTGCGGTCGAAGGTGGCGTCATCGAATGCCCATTTGGGTGACGCCAGCTGCCAGATCAATTTGGCGAAGTCATGGGTGTTCTTCTCGTAACCGGCGCGACCGCGGTCGGTGGCAAAGTAAAACTGATACCACCACTGCAATTCAGCCTTGGGCGGTAACGGGTTCTGGCCCGCCGCCTGATTGCCGATCAAATAACCGCTGACCGAGACCAGCGCCTTGACCCGTTCCGGCCACAGCGCAGAAACGATGTCGGCCGAACGTGCGCCCCAGTCATAGCCACCGAGCACAGCCTGCTTGATCTTCAGTGCATCCATGAAGTCGATGACGTCGCTGGCCAGCGCGGCCGGCTGGCCATTGCGCAGGGTTTTCGCCGAAAGAAAGTGCGTATCGCCGTAACCACGGGCATACGGCATCAACACTCGATAGCCCTTGGCTGCCAGCAAGGGCGCGACCTCATCATAGCTGTGAATGTCATACGGCCAGCCATGCAGAAGGATGACCACCGGGCCATCGGCCGGACCTGTCTCGGCGTATGCCACGTCCAGCAGCCCGGCGTTGACATGCTTGAGCGGGCCAAAGGGAGACGCAGCGGCACTGGTGCTGCCGGCGCTGCTCTGGGCTGGCTGTGCGGTTGCAGCCGCTTGCACATGGGCCATGCCAAGAGCGCCGAACAGACTGAACGCGAGCATCGTGTAGCCGACCAGACGGCGGCGGGGTTTAGCGGTTTTGTCGTGCTGCAGTGCCATCTTCATGCTGAAGTCTCCGTTGCAAGCCGTCGGCCAGGGGCTCCGATTGATCCCTGTAAACCTTGCCGACATTTGAACGCGGCGACGTATCCGGCGTGTGTCGCAGCGCGGGCCGGGTGCAAGCGGGTGTATCGAGTGCTGGTGCAGACACAGTGTGATACACGGCAAATAATCTGCGGGGCCGCTGTTGCCGGCACTACTTCACCGACTAGCCCTGGATATCCCCACAGAAAATATCGATGTTGCCGTCTGGTGCCGACGTTCGCACGAGGATGTAGTAACCACCGGAAAGCAGGGCGGGCAACGCGATCGGTGCGCTTCTTGAAAACGTCCAGCCACGTATTGGCTGGCGCTCTGTGTTGACTTGTTCATTCATCGCAAAGGCGACTGGCCCCGGTTGCTGACAACTGCCTTTGTTGATGAAGGAATAGAGGCGCAAGGGCAATGTACCGCCGCCAGGAACACCACTGATAAAGAAGCTGAGCCCGGTTTTATTGTCATAGGAAGACAAGGCTACATTGCCAATCTGGCCGCTGTTCTGCCGGGTGGCAACCAGGGGAATGGTCACGCTCTGGCTTGATGATGTGGCACAGCCGAACAGACAGGTCGTGAGCATGAGTGCTGCGAGCGGGTTGCTGAATTTCATCGCCAATCTCCTCGGTTGAAGAACTGCAATGGAAGATTGGGTATAGCTCAATATTAACTTGCAGGCCGTGAGCACTATCCGGAGCAGCGGGCCTGCATGTGTTTGCACTCATCCACGTGACACCGAATCGACAAGCCATTCCTGCAGTTGTGGCGAGTAACAATTGGCGGATTGCAGACACCTCGTCAGGTGTTTTTGGCAGAGGCCAGATAATAGGCAACCAAAGCATTAGCGTGACCATGCCCCATACCGTGCTCGGTCTTGAGCCAGGCAACCATTTCCATATGCTTCTTGCCACTGACTGTATTGAGCAGCGCGAGCCAGTAGCTAATCGGGTGTCCATATTTCTTTTCGATTGACGGGAAATATGAAGCGGGTCCTTTGGTTTTGGTGTCTTCGGTCACGATACAAACTCCCTTTCTGCTTAACCAGACGCCATGTCATGGCGCGTTTATTGGTCACTGGCAAGCGCCCAATCGCGCTTCTGGTCGACATTTTAGTCTAAGTGCACTCACGTCTCCTGGCGTAGCTGGCTCCGTTGCGTGCCAGTTCTACACGTTGCGAGATCAGGGACATGCTTAGGCCTTTACTGTTGTGCCTACAGGGGTGTCAGTCAGGCTTTTGGTGATCTGTTCCGTCAGTTGCCAGAGCATTCACGCAGAGGGTGTTCGGTGCCCGACAGTACGCACCGCGTAAATCCTCAATGACCTGGTTGATCGAAGGCCCTTGAATGGCTGGAGGTTGCGGACGTTCCCCGAACTCGCGCCAAATGAACAGTGTCAGCTCCGCGCCATCAGTGATTGACGCGGCATTCTCGATCGAGGCGAAGGTCTCCAGCAGCCGGTATCTGTGATCCTTCCAGAACAACTCTTCAACCCAGTGATAGACAGGAATGAAGTGGAAATGGATGGGGTAGCCAGGGTCATGACCGAATCGACTGATATAGAGCCATTTCGGTTTCAGCCGGGTTTCGAGGGTTTTCTGAATTGTCGCGAGCAGGCCCCCCAGTTCAGCCAGGGCATCGGCCGGCAGGTCGGCCATTGAGCTGACATGCTCCCTTGCCCCCAACATCAGATAGCCAGGAAGCGCGGATGACATGTGGTGATTGAGTATCCAGTTGGCAGTCTGGTGGATGATGAATTTTGGTGCCACTTCCATGGTGATGTCCGTGATCGATCGATCCCGCAGAGTACCAAGGCATCGCTGCAGAGTTTGTTAAACGTTGTCCCACAGCACGCGTGCAAGCAAGCGGCACCCGTCACCCACTGATTGCCAAAAAAAATGCCCCGATCTCTCGACCGGGGCATTTGCTTGTAGCTTGTAGCTAGCAGCTGCTTTTAGTGCGATACCGCCCCACTCGCGCCCAGACCGGTCTGCGAGCGAACGAATTGCGGGAAGAACAGCGCCCGCTCGTTATCAGCCGCGGTCGACTTGTCGGTAATCGAGAAGAACCAGATCCCGACAAAGGCAATGATCATCGAGAACAGCGCCGGGTACTCGTACGGGAAGATCGCCTTCTCGTGATGCAGGATCTGCACCCAGATGGTTGGGCCAAGGATCATCAAGCCCACAGCGCTTACCAGGCCCAGCCAGCCGCCGATCATTGCACCGCGAGTGGTCAGCTTCTTCCAGTACATGGAAAGCAGCAGGACCGGGAAGTTGCAGCTCGCCGCGATGGAGAACGCCAGGCCGACCATGAACGCGATGTTCTGGCTTTCGAACAGGATGCCCAGGCCGATCGCCAGTACCGCCAGGGCGATGGTGGTGATTTTCGAGACGCGGATTTCATCCTTCTCGTTGGCCTTGCCCTTCTTGATCACGCTGGCGTACAGGTCATGGGACACCGCTGAAGCACCGGCCAGGGTCAGACCGGCAACCACTGCCAGGATGGTCGCGAACGCTACCGCCGAGATGAAGCCCAGGAAGATGCTGCCACCGACCGCGTTGGCCAGGTGCACCGCCGCCATGTTGTTGCCGCCCAACAGCGCGCCAGCCGCATCCTTGAACGCAGGGTTGGTGCTGACCAGCAGGATCGCGCCGAAGCCGATGATGAAGGTCAGGATGTAGAAGTAGCCAATGAAACCGGTTGCGTACAGTACGCTCTTGCGAGCTTCCTTCGCGTCACTCACGGTGAAGAAGCGCATCAGGATGTGTGGCAGGCCAGCGGTACCGAACATCAGCGCAAGCCCTAAGGAGAACGCCGAGATCGGATCTTTCACCAGACCGCCCGGGCTCATGATCGCTTCACCTTTAGGGTGAACCTTGATCGCCTCGGAGAACAGAGCGTTGAAGTCGAAGTTGACGTGCTTCATCACCATCAGCGCCATGAAGGAAGCGCCGGACAGCAGCAGGACAGCCTTGATGATCTGCACCCAGGTGGTCGCCAGCATGCCGCCGAACAGTACGTACATGCACATCAGGATACCGACCAGGATCACCGCAACATGGTAGTCAAGACCGAACAGCAGCTGGATCAGCTTGCCGGCACCAACCATTTGCGCGATCAGGTAGAACGCCACCACCACCAGCGAACCGCAAGCGGACAGCGAGCGGATCTGGGTTTGCCCAAGGCGGTAGGACGCCACGTCGGCAAAGGTG
Source organism: Pseudomonas sp. PDM31 (assembly GCF_019218965.1). NCBI lineage: Bacteria > Pseudomonadati > Pseudomonadota > Gammaproteobacteria > Pseudomonadales > Pseudomonadaceae > Pseudomonas > Pseudomonas sp. PDM31. Next base: position 455,606 of record NZ_JAHUWS010000005.1, read on the forward strand.
TATTTACCCAGGTTACGCAGGCGCTCGGCGATCAGGAAGAGGATGATCGGCCAGCCCACCAGGAAGCCGATCGAGTAGATCAGGCCGTCGTAGCCGGAGGTGAACACCAGCGCGGAAATACCCAGGAAAGACGCTGCGGACATGTAGTCACCGGCAATCGCCAGACCGTTCTGGAAACCGGTGATCTTGCCGCCCGCCGCGTAATAGTCGGAGGCCGACTTGTTTTTCTTGGACGCCCAATAAGTGATGCACAGGGTCGCGCCAACGAATGCGACGAACATCAGAATTGCGGAAATGTTGAGCGGCTGCTTCTGCACGGCGCCGGTCAGGGCGTCAGCCGCCCAGGCGCCCGGTGCGAAGGCTGCGATGCTCAATAGAGCCATTAGACGACGGATCATTGCTGAGCCTCCTTGAGAATCGCATTGTTCAGGTCGTCGAATTCGCCGTTGGCGCGTCGCACGTAGATACCGGTCAGTATGAAAGCCGAAACAATCAGCCCGACACCGATCGGTATGCCCCAGGTAATCGATGACTCAGGGCTGAGCTTCGCCCCCAGTACATGCGGCCCGTAGGCAATCAATAGGATGAATCCGGAGTAAAGCCCTAGCATGATCGCCGAAAGAATCCAGGCGAATCGTTCCCTCTTGCTAACCAGCTCCTTGAAGCGCGGGCTGTTTTGAATCGAGAGGTAAATGCTGTCGTTCATTGTTTTTATCCTCGCAGCACAGATTAAGTTGGAACGATATCCACTGTATGCGGCTGCGAGCCAGGTTCCAGACGACCTTAGTAGTAGAACGACATGACGTACTCGCCAATTTCAAGCATGTCCCCAAACAACTGTGGGAGCGGGCTTGCTCGCGAAAGCGGTGTGTCAGTCAATACCGGGTCAACTGACACATCGTATTCGAGAGCAAGCCCGCTCCCACAGGGTGAAGCGAGCAGGTGTTGGTTGAGGGTTATTTGATCCAGTCAGCCACACGCTCAGGGTGTTTGGCCACCCAGTCCTTCGCTGCGGCATCAGGCTTGGCACCGTCCTGGATCGCCAGCATGACTTCGCCGATTTCATCCTTGGACGCCCACTGGAAGCTCTTCAGGAACTTGGCGACTTCCGGTGCTTTGGTTGCCAGTTCCTTGCTGCCGATGCTGTTGACGGTTTCAGCCGCGCCATAGACGCCTTTCGGGTCGTCGAGGAAGCGCAGCTTCCATTTGGCGAACATCCAGTGCGGCACCCAGCCGGTGACGGCGATGGATTCGTTTTTCTTCTCGGCACGGGTCAGTTCGGCAATCATGCCGGCGCCGGAACTGGCCTTGAGTTGATAACCGGTCAGTTCGTAATCCTTGATGGCCTGCTCGGTCTTGAGCATCACCCCTGAACCGGCGTCGATACCGACGATGCGATTCTTGAAGCTGTCATCGGTTTTCAGATCGGCGACAGACTTGGCCTTGACGTACTCCGGCACGATCAGGCCGATTTTTGCGTCCTTGAAGTTCGGCCCGTAATCGACGACCTGGTCCTTGTTCTTGGTCCAGTATTCGCCGTGGGTCACCGGCAGCCACGCCGACAGCATGGCGTCGAGTTTGCCCGTGGCTACGCCCTGCCACATGATCCCGGTGGCGACCGCCTGAAGTTTCACGTCGTAACCAAGCTTCTGCTTGATCACCTCGGCCGCGACATGGGTGGTCGCAACGCTGTCGGACCAACCATCAACGTAACCGATGGTCAGGGTCTTGCTCTCGGCATTGGCGAATGTGGAGCCAATCGCAAGTACCAGAGCGGCACCTGCGCCTAAAAGTCGTCGCATCTTCATCGTTACTTCCCCGAAAGTGCTGCGCTCGACGGGTGCCGAGTCGCTTCAAAGCCTTGTTGTGGTGCACAGCGCCCCCATCACGCCCCATTGCAAACTCGACCGGACATCAGCGGAGTACTGACACTGCGATCATCAACCTCAGGCCCTTTGGGACCTGCTCTGCCAGCGACCTCAAGGCATCGAGAAGCGACATCAGAAAGCCATTAACCTGAAAGCCGCCACACACCCCGGGCAATCCGCCCGAACTTTGCATGTCAAATTCGTGCGAGCCACCAGCCGGGCGGAAATTGCAGGTAACATGCGCCGCTTTGCTCCCACACGGCCTGACCATGTCCGCGAAATCCCGTTTCCCTTTTTTTGCTTATCTATTCGCCTGCGCACTGGGGCTGTTTGCCCTCGGTGGCTTCTGGTACGGCCTCGGTAAACCGCTGGTCCTGCCGGACGTCGCCAGCGCGTCGCACAAGCTGCAATGCGCGTCCTATACGCCGTTCGACAAGGACCAGTCGCCGTTCGATCAGCCGTTCAAGTTGCGACCCGAGCGCATGGATGCCGACCTCGCCTTGCTGGCGACCCGCTTCGCATGCATCCGCACCTACTCCATGACCGGCCTCGAAGCCCTGCCCGACCTGGCGCGAAAGCATGGCTTGAAGCTGATGATCGGCGCTTGGGTCAACAGCAATCCGGTGGACACCGGCAAAGAGGTCGACCTGCTGATCGCTTCGGCCAACGCCAACACCGATGTGGTGACTTCGGTGATCGTCGGCAACGAGACCCTGTTGCGCAAGGAAGTGACCGGCGCGCAATTGGCCGCGCTGATCAACAAGGTCAAGAGTCAGGTCAAACAGCCTGTCACGTATGCCGATGTCTGGGAGTTCTGGCTCAGGCACCCGGAAATCGCCTCGGCCGTGGACTTCCTGACCATCCATTTGCTGCCGTACTGGGAAGATGACCCTTCGAACATCGACGCCGCCCTGCACCATGTGGCTGAAGTGCGTCAGGTGTTCGGCAACAAGTTCGCGCCCAAAGACGTGATGATTGGTGAAACCGGCTGGCCCAGCGAGGGTCGTCAGCGCGAAACCGCAGTGCCGAGCCGGGTCAATGAAGCGAAGTTCATTCGTGGTTTTGTCGCCATGGCCGAGCAGCAGGGCTGGCACTACAACCTGATCGAAGCCTTCGACCAGCCATGGAAACGCGCCAGCGAAGGTGCGGTCGGTGGTTATTGGGGGCTATACGATGCAGACCGCCAGGACAAGGGCGTGCTGGCCGGGCCGGTATCGAATGTGCCGTACTGGTCGCAGTGGCTGGTGGTGGGCAGTGTGATCTTCCTTGCAACGCTGGTCCTCGGCGGCCGCGTGCGCACGACCCGTGCCGCTCTGATTCTGCCCCTGCTCGGCGCATTGGCGGCGTGCTCGATTGGCGTCTGGGGCAACCTGGCACAGGTGACCACCCGGTTCACCTGTGAATGGCTGTGGGTCGGGTTGCTGACGGGGTTGAACCTGCTGGTGCTGGCCCACGCTGCGTTGGCGCTGAGCCCTCGCAGCGGTTGGCGCGAGCGTGGGTTCAATGCCCTGGAGCGTCGAGCCGGCTGGCTGGTGGCAGCGGCAGGCTTCGCCGCCGCGGTGCTGATGCTGGAACTGGTGTTCGACCCACGCTACCGCAGCTTCCCGAGCGCCGCATTCATCGTCCCGGCGCTGGTCTACCTGTGCCGACCGGTGAGCGTACCGCGCCGGGAGATCGCCCTGCTGACGTTCATCATTGGGGCCGGCATTGCGCCGCAACTGTTCCAGGAAGGTTTACACAACCAGCAGGCCTGGGGCTGGGCACTGGTGAGCGGGTTGATGGTTGCCGCATTGTGGCGCTGCTTGCGGGTTCGCAAGGTTTAACCTTCAACACTCGCCAATTTCTTGTAGCGGGCTCGCAACCATAGGGATCTTTGCAGATCCTACGGCGCGGGCCTGCTCCGGATGACACCGCGGGCATGAGCCCGCCCGAAAGCCTCGCGCCCTACTGCGCCAAATGAACTCTCGAGCGCCCCGGCCAGTCAGCTGATTAGGCACTCGGCTCCCGGAGTTTCGCGGCAATGGCTGATCATCATCCCGAACGACAAAGTCCCATCGACGCCCACGGCATCATCGGCGACATGCGCAGCGCGGCGCTGGTCAACGACAAGGGCAGCGTAGACTTTTTCTGCTGGCCGGAATTCGACAGTCCATCGATTTTCTGCTCGCTGCTCGACAGCCCCGACGCGGGTATCTTCCAGCTCTCGCCGGATTTGCCCGACGCCCGCCGCGAACAGATCTACCTGCCTGACACCAACGTACTGCAAACCCGCTGGCTCAGTGACCAGGCAGTAGTCGAAGTCACCGACCTGCTGCCCATCGGCGACACCGAGGATAATTTGCCGCTGCTGATGCGCCGCATACGCGTGGTCAGCGGTCGCGCCACCTTCCACGTGCGTTGCGCGGTGCGCCATGACTATGCCCGCGCCCATACCCTTGCGCGCATAGATAACAAAGATGTGATATTCGAGGCTGCAGGCCAGCCGTCCCTGCGGCTGTGGTCGGATCAGGCGTTGAGCCTCGACGATAACGTTGCGCTCGGCCAGTTCACCCTCGAACAAAACCAGACGAGTGAATTCCTGCTCGGCGCCATCGACGATCCACGCTTCAAGGAAGGCGCTGCCGAACTGTGCCTTGCGCGCACGCTGAAGTTTTGGCGCGACTGGATCGGCCAGTCCAGCTATCGCGGGCGCTGGCGGGAAATGGTCAACCGTTCGGCGTTGGCCTTGAAGCTGCTGACCTCGCGCAAACACGGGGCCATCCTCGCCGCCGCCACCTTCGGCCTGCCGGAATCCCCCGGTGGACAGCGCAACTGGGACTACCGCTTCACATGGATCCGCGACGCATCCTTCACCGTGTACGCCTTCATGCGCCTGGGCTTCGTCGAAGAGGCCAACGCATACATGCGCTGGCTGCGTGGGCGGGTCAGCGATTGCCAGGGCAGGACGAAGAAACTCAACATTTTGTATGCCATCGATGGCCGTCAGGAGCTGCCGGAGATCGAACTCGCGCATCTGTCCGGCCACGGCGGGGCAAAACCGGTGCGCATCGGCAATCAGGCCTACGAACAGGTCCAGCTCGACATCTTTGGCGAATTGATGGACGCGATTTACCTGGTCAACAAATACGGCGAAGCCATCTCCCACGAAGGCTGGAAACATACCATGGAGGTCATCGATCAAGTCTGCGAAAGCTGGGAGCAGAAGGACGTCGGCATCTGGGAGATGCGCGGCGAACAGTACCATTTTCTGCATTCGCGGCTGATGTGCTGGGTGGCACTGGACCGGGCCATTCGTCTGGCATCCAAACGCTCGTTGCCCGCGCCGTTCGTTCGTTGGGACCAGACCCGCCAGGCGATCCACGCCGACATCTGGGAAAACTTCTGGAACGAAGAACGCGGGCATTTCGTCCAGCATATCGGTGGCGCCGGTCTGGATGGCTCGATGCTCCTGATGCCGCTGGTGCGTTTCGTCAGCGCCCGCGACCCGCGCTGGCTGGCGACCCTCGATGCCATCGAAAAAAGCCTGGTGCGTGACGGCATGATCTATCGCTACCGCAACGACGACAGCCAGATCGACGGCCTGCCCGGCACCGAAGGCGCCTTCGCCGCCTGTTCATTCTGGTACGTCGAATGCCTGGCCCGCGCCGGCCAGATCGACAAGGCCCATCTGGAGTTCGAACAACTGCTGCGCTACGCCAACCCGCTGGGGTTGTACGCCGAAGAATTCGACAGCCACGCCCGGCACATGGGCAACACACCGCAAGCCCTGACGCATCTGGCGTTGATCAGCGCGGCGTGTTTTCTGGATCGCAAGTTGAGCGGCGAGAAAAGCTTCTGGCAGCCGTGAGCGCGTAGTCAATCCGGGTACCACCAATCCACAGATTACAGCCCTGCCCATTTTAAACAAAACCGTCGCTGAATAGCCGTAAATACCCGGTTGTCAGTCGCAGGTTCCCCACCTAACATCAAAGCTCAACGGGTACAGCGGAGCTGTCCAACAACACCCGAATTCAAGGAACCAGAATGACCCAGCGAATCCATCGCAGCATCGACACCCCGCTTCGCTCCGGTTTAAACCGCGAGCAACTGTGGGACGACCACGACAAGGGCCTGATCAAATGCTGGGAAGTCGGCCGCCAGCGCGCCGCCCGCTTCCCGGATCTAGCCCGCCAATGCCTCGCCGGCGAACTGCCGGTGCTGGGCTGGAAAGGTGGCGTCAGCCGCAGCCTGAAAAAACTCGAAAAATACGGTTCCCTTAAGTACCTCGCCCAATGGCAAGGCTTGCGCGGGGAAGATCTGGATGTTGACCTGAGCCAGGAACGGGCACTGACCTGTTCGCGCACGGGGATGGTGGTGACGTTTACACCGGATCGGGCGAAGTACTTCAATCAGGTGGCCGAAGTCGAGGTAACTGCATCGGTCTAAGGCCGCCGTTCCGAGCGGTTCCAGTAACAGTCCGAGCCGGACTGATGCGAAGCTCACAGCATTACTGGATCTACTGCAGCGTTGACGGAAAACCGCTCGCGATAGGCCTGCGGTGTCACGCCCATGGCGCGCAGGAAACTGCGGCGCAGGGTTTCTTCGCTGCCGAAACCGCATTGCAGGGCCAGGCGTTTGATCGGCACGCCAGTGTCGCTGAGCAAACGTCGCGCGGTTTCGACGCGAATCAGTTCGATGGCCCGGGCCGGGGTCTGGCCGGTATCGGCGCGGTAGTGGCGCACGAAGCTGCGTTCGCTCATTCCGGCCTGCTGGGCCAGGGTTGCAATGCCCAGGTCCTTGTTGAGATTTTCACTGATCCAGAGATGAAGTTCGTCGAAACGCTTGCCTTTTTGCTGCAACGACAGGGTGACGCTGAATTGCGATTGCCCGCCCGGGCGCTTCAGAAACACCACCAGTTGCCGGGCGACTTCCAGGGCAATATTGCGCCCAAGGTCTTCTTCGACCATGGCCAGTGCCAGGTCGATACCCGCCGTGACTCCGGCGGAGGTCCAGACCGGGCCGTCGTTGATGAAAATGGGATTGGGCTCGACCTGCAATCGCGGGTGCTGCTGTGCCAGTTGCTCGCAGCGGGTCCAGTGGGTCACGACGCGCCGGCCATCGAGCCAGCCGCTGGCTGCCAGCAGAAACGCCCCGGTGCACACGGAGGCTACCCGTCGGCAATCACCGGCATGTTTACGCACCCACGCCACCAGCGACGCATCGTCCGCTGCTGCGTAGACACCCCAGCCTCCGGCGATGATCAGGGTATCGCTGCCATGTTCGGGCAACGGCTGCGCCAGCATTCCCAGGCCCGCCGACGACAGCACCGCCCCGCCGCCACTGGCAATTACCGATGGCACATAGGGCTGCGGCAGCCCTTGCTGGCGGGCAATGTCGTTGGCCGAGGCAAATACCTGCAATGGCCCCGTGACGTCGAGCAACTGCACATTGGCGAAGGCGAGTACGTGAATGTTCTTGGGCATTTGGCGTGATTCGTGGGGATATTGGCGTATACGCCAAAGCCTACGAGCCTAAAGTCAAACCGTCCACCCACTTCAAGAGAAAAGAGCCATGACCTTGCAGATCGGTTTTCTGTTGTTCCCCCAAGTTCAGCAACTGGACCTGACCGGCCCTTACGATGTGCTGGCTTCGCTACCGAATGTGAAGGTGCACCTGATCTGGAAGGATCTGCTGCCGGTCACCGCCAGCACCGGCCTGCTGCTGAAACCGACGACCACCTATGACCAATGCCCGGCGCTGGACGTGATCTGCATCCCCGGTGGCAGCGGTGTCGGGCCATTGATGGAAGATGACGAAACCCTGGATTTCATCAGGGCCCAGGCCGCCCACGCCCGCTACATCACCTCGGTTTGCACCGGCTCGCTAGTACTCGGCGCCGCGGGGTTGCTCAAGGGCAAGCGCGCCACTACCCACTGGGCCTATCACCAACTACTCGCGCCGTTGGGGGCGATCGCGGTGCAGGATCGGGTGGTGCGCGACGGCAATCTGTTGACCGGTGGCGGCATTACTGCCGGCATCGATTTTGCCCTGACCCTGGCGGCGGAATTGTTCGACCAGCACACTGCCGAGCTGATCCAGCTTCAACTGGAATACGCCCCGGCTCCACCGTTTGCTGCGGGTTCCCCGGAAACGGCGCCGGTCGGCGTGCTGGAGGAAGCGCGCAAGCGGGCCGCCAGCTCATTGAAATTGCGTACGGAAATTACCGAGCGTGCAGCGGCGAAACTCGATCGACAATGAGTCAATCATGACTTGCAGGCAAGCTCCCCCAAGGGCATGTTTCGACAGAACAAAAAAACCCGCCGAAGCGGGTTTTTCCAAGACCATGACGACTCCTTGTCGTGGCATTCCTTGCCTATGGCCGATCCTCCATGATCCTGAGCACATCCTGTGCTTCAGTGGGTGAGGCCAGAATACGCATAGGATCCAATCTGCAACAGACGAGATCGCTACCACTGCGTGTAAGACATTCGCTATAAGCCACCTTCCGAAAACCCTTAGATGCCACAGGCAACCAACCTGAAAGCCACGAATTCAGCGACAGGGCAGGCGGCCTTGTGCTCGCGCCCCAACACAGGGGTGAACAGGTCGCCATCAGCCACCTTGATGCTCGTGGGATTTGGCGAATTCGAGCAAAAACTGCTCGATATTGTTCATCTGCTCTTCCCAACCACGGCTGTCCATGCGGAACGCTTTCAGACGACGATGTTGGGGAATGTGGTCGAAACCCGATTCGGTCACCTTGAGCAAGGTGCCTTCATCCATGTCTTCGAGCTCAAACTTCACCAGGGTCGTGGGTTCCTGGGAATAATCGACTTCCGGCTCTACCGCATAGGGATGCCAGCGAAACGAAAACAGCCGCTCTGGCTCGACCCGCTCCACCAGTACGTTCCAGCGTAAATGCTCATAACCGGGATAGGTGATCTGCCCCTGGGTCCATTCACCCGCAACAAAGCGCTTGCCCTCCAGAGCGACACCAAACCATTGCCCGAACACTTCGGCATTGGCCAGTACACGCCAGACCTGAGAACGCTTGGCGTTGAGCAGGATTTTCCTTTCGATGCGATCAGATGCTGGGTTCATAAGTCACCTCCTGTACTGAACAGTAGGTCAGTAAGACCATAAGACCAACCCTGACGTTGTAACAGTCGGGATTGGCAATCAACCATGCCTGAAATATTCGGCCGATTTTCCGGCGATAAGTTCGGGTGATGGACGAGACTGTCGACACTGCAATCTGCTCGCCCTTCGCTACACTGCCCTCAACTTTACCTGTCACAGCGAGCCAATCCCCATGTACTCACCCTTTTTTGCGGTAGTGGCGCCCCTGTTGTTCAGCCCCATGGCCTTTGCCTTGGACTGCGACAACGCCAGCGATCAGGCGACGATGAACCAGTGCGCGGCGCAGCAGCATGCGGCGGCCGACAAGGAGTTGAATGCGCTGTATCAGCAGATCACTGCGCGACTCAAAGGCAACCCCGACAGCAAGCAGTTGCTGGTGGGGGCGCAGCGGGCGTGGGTTGCGATGCGCGATGCCGAGTGCAAGTTCGCGGCGTCGGGTGTGGAGGGAGGGAGTGTGTATCCGCTGATCTACAGCAACTGCATTACGGAGTTGACCAAGGCGCGGGTGCAGACTTTCAAGAACTACCTCAAGTGCCAGGAAGGCGATATGAGTTGCCCGGTGCCGGGGGGGTGATATGGGTAGCGGAGAGGGCCTGATCGCTGGCAAGCCAAGTGACCTGTAGGAGCGAGCATGCTCGCTCCTACAGGAAATCAGGGGACCGCGTTCAAGGTTTTTAAAGCACAAAAACAAAACCCCTACCTGCATACGCAGATAGGGGTTTCGGAATTTAATCTTGACGATGACCTACTCTCACATGGGGAAACCCCACACTACCATCGGCGATGCATCGTTTCACTGCTGAGTTCGGGATGGGATCAGGTGGTTCCAATG